>NZ_JADPAA010000030.1:0-6769 GCF_015669365.1 Clostridium sp. 1001283B150210_160208_E6
CATATACGTTGGAAATGGCTAAATTAAATAGTAATTATGTGATGAATGATGAAGAGTATATAAATGAAGATGTGGCAAGAGAATTTGTAAATAAGGTAAAAAACAAAAAGAAATCTTCAATAAGGTATGTTACTTATCATGAAGGGATATTAAGCTCTATGCGTGATATTACATACGATGGAGAAAAAATATTTTTAAGAGAATATGTTGTTTTAGGTGCGACAGGAGAACATTATAGATATATTGAGGATGAGGATACTTCAATAGTTGAAAATAATGGACAATATAGATTATCAAATGGAGCAAAATTATTTTATATAAAAAATAATAAGTGAAAGGATGGAGAATAAATGAGAAGAAAAGTATTAAAAAGGAAAAGTGTGATTTCAGTTTCAGTTATTGCTATGAGTTTATTATTTGGAGTAATTAATGTAAGTGCGAAGGAAGAAATACCTCAATACATGGAGCCTGGTACAATATTAAGGTAAATGAGAATGAACAAATTGAAATAATATCTGGAGGTTACTCTAATAAAAGAAATAAAATATCAGATAATATTGTTTTACCAGAACTTGAATCAGGTATGATTATATCTTATGATGGTAGGGGATTACCTAATAAAATACTTAATAATGGGGTTAATGAGTCATATAAAATAGATTATATTGGAACAGAAGAAATACAAGTAATAAATGATGGTGGTGAAGATTTTCCAGAGCAACGATTTGCACAAGGAACAACTGTTTGGAAGTATTCAGGTTGGATAACATGGTTTACAGATAGAATAGGACAAGAAGATCATGTTCTACAAGATTGGGATTGTGCTACAAAAATGACTCTTGATAATCCAAAGTGTGGAACACCTATTAGATTAAGGGATGAGTCTAATTATAATAATGAGGCATTACTTTCTAAGTGGGATGTAGGAGCATTACCAAATGCTGTATTAGATATTAGACCAAATAAATTTAAACAAATGGGTTATGTATTAGATTTAGGGCATTTTAAGGGGAGATATGGACATTTTACGCCATATCAATAAATTTATAGGTAGCTAAAATATTTTTGGATATAAATTATAATTAAAAATAACCTATTGCATTGGTTTGCAATAGGTTATTGTATAATATGAGAAAAGTATAAAATTTTTTAAAAATTAAAAAATATTTAATTACATAATAGAGATTTAAGCAATATTTTTCTTGCATTATGTAAATTAACCAATTACAATTTAAATATAATTAATAAAAAAGTAAATAAAAAAAGCTCTTATTCAACTCTTATTTATAAGGTTCCAGCCTTATAAATAAGCCAAACTTTAAAGGTATTCCAGTACCTAGAAAGCCGTTAGAAAAGAACTTTAACAGTAAGTAACGATAGTTACAAGGTTATATCTCACACATACAACCAAGGAACAAAGCTACTTTATAAATTTACTTTATTCAAATTTATGAATAAAGTATAACTGATTAAAGAAGAAATTTCAAGCTTTTAAGTATGGTAAAACCTTACTTAAAAGCTTTTTTTATTATAAAAATAGGAGTTGGATTATATGGAAAAAGAAAGAAAAGTTAATAACGAATGGGCAAGAAAGATAGATCATGAGGAGTTTAAAGAAATAGATATAAATAGAGTTAGGTTGGTAGAAGATGTACATTTAAGTTCTAGAATATCTATTTTTAATCTTAAGTGGTATAGAAGGCATAAAAGAGTACCAGTTATAGCAGTAAGGGAGAGTGAAGATGGTTGGTATGATCTTGTTGTTGGATTAAGGGGGTATATAATAGGGAAACTATTTTGTACAAATCCAAAAGCATATATAACTACTTTAAGCAGAGAAGAATTTAAAGAAAAATATGAATTAGAAAAGTAATAAAAAGAATATGGACAAGCCAAGATTATAGACTTTAAGCTAGGAAGTTGCCTATAACTTAAATAGGAGCATATAAAACTGTTGAGATAACATTAAAATTTATATGAGTGAAAACGTAAGATACACTATAAACTGATGGGTGACATGTAGCCAATTACGGAGCAGAATACATGGGGTGGCTTATATACGTCTATTATATAAGCAATACCTAAGGGGTTAAAAGTCCAAGCAAGACCTCAATAAGCCTAAGTAACATAATTATATTATTGTTATAAGGTTAAACAGCGGACGGGGGAACGTAGGAGATAAATAGTCTGTAAAGGCATTATGTCCTAAGCCACACTGGTAGGCGAAAGTCTACGGGACATAGTAAATACTAGAAATGGTATGCAGTTAGGGTTGTGGGGTACCTTATTAAGGTACTGGGATAACTGTTAAAGCTATGGAAGGGTAGAACCTTCAAAAGCATAGATAACTTGAAGATAACGGATACCTAATTCGACGGGGGGATAAGCCTTCCAGAGGAAAGGAGTGGTTCGGAAGTTCGCTTTTCATCTATAATTCAATAGGTGAATTGCGTCCTTTCGAGCCGTATTCCTTTTCTCTGGGGGGATAGTGCCTTCGGCTTTTACTTGCAAGTGTTAACTTGAATTTAAATAAAGACTTACAAGTTGAAGGTAAGCGGGGTGAATGCGACTTTGGAGCAGAGGGGTTAAGACCCCTTTATATTTACTATAAAGTTTTAAAAATATATTATTAATATAAGCTTATTTTTTAACTTTTAGTAAGTAGAGGGTGAATAGGAATATGTCTAAGAAGAAGTTTTATGCGATTAAGAGAGGAAAAAAGGGAACTAAAAATGTGATATTGGAGAGTTGGGATGAATGTTCTAAATTAGTTTTAGGATTTGATTCAGAATACAAAGGATTTAAAACAAGAGAAGAAGCGGAAGAGTATTTGGGTATTAGTATTAAATCAAGTGATAGTATAGATAATGAAATACAGGAAGAAATAAGCATTGATAATATTGAAGAAGTAAAAAAGGTGGCTAAGCAGAAGAAGAAAAAAACAAAAAGTAATAGAAACAAGGAAACTTTAGTTGTTGAGCTTCCAAAGGATCTATATAATGCATTTAGTAATAAATGTGTAAAACTTAATATGACAGAAGATACTGTTATAAAAAATATGATTATGGAATGGATTATTTAGTAGCAGAAAAAGTGGGGCGTAAATCCCACTTTTTATTTCTTTGAATTTATAGTATAGAGTGTTATAGTTTATGTGTACAAAAAATTACAAGGTGGTTACAAGGTTATGATTTATGAAGAAATGTCTATAGAGGAAGTTGTTGAGTACATCAATAAAGAGCTACTAAAAGGTAGAACTATGAAAGACATAGAAGTTAATGACTTTGGAGTAAATGAGAGAGTTATTGGTAAAAGATTAGCTAGAAAGAACGTAAAAAAGGTGGATGGGCAATTTGTGTTACAAAGTGGTTCTAAAATGCCCGAACATCAATCAAAGCAAGTAATAGTCAAGAATACAGATGATAATATAATTAGTTTATCTGATAATATAGAATTTATAGAGCTTAATAAGAGAGTTAATAATTTAGAAAAAGCCTTCAAGGAAGTTCTTTGTGTACAAAGTGGTTCTAAAGTGGTTACAAATAATTTTGGATTAAAAATATACTCAAATGAAGATAAGCCAGTAGCTAAAACTATAAGATTATATAAAGAAATTTGGGATAAGATAGATAAGGTTAAAGAGCTTTATCCTCATTTATCTTACCAGGTAGTATTAAATAGTTTGCTAGATGAAGTAACAGAAAAATATTTAAAATAGGTTTACAAATCCAGGAGTAAAATACTTTATATAATAACGGAATTTTTTAGTTAATAAAAATGGGGAATAAATATAGGCTCATAAAATCAAAAGAAAGATACTTTAATATACGATACAAATAGACTATAATTTAAAATAATAAGATTAATATAAATTAATCACACTTTGTTTTGAGATATTTCTTACGGTTGGTTTTGGTAAGTCCTTTTTGGGATGAGGGACAGTAACCTTCCTTTTTTGGTGGCATGTTTGAAGTGGTGATGGTCACATGTACTATCAAATTCAAACCAACCGTCTTTTTGAGTATCTTTATTATTTCTTAGAAGAAAATAAGTAAGTTAATAAATAACTTACTTATTTTTTTTATTAAACTGTATTGCTGCTAATCTAATTAAGCTGAAATATAGTTTAATAAATTAGGACGAAGTCCTAACACTAAGCTCCATGCAATGGCACGTTCTTGCTTTGCAAGAGTATAACGTGCTATACTCTTGATATGAAATATCTGCAAGAGTATGCTAATTCGGAGGGGTAATATGAGTATGGAGTTCGCTTGGAATACACAAAAAAATAAGATAACTGATATTAAGGGAAAAGAGAAAGAACAGGAACGAGAAGGGAAGATTACTAACGAAGAAATTGATTTAGATAAGACCCATTTAAATTATGATTTGGTTGATAGCAATAAGAATTTATATCAAAGAGTAAAAGATAGAGTTGAGGAAGTAAGATCTGTTTCCAGAATACAAAAAAATTCTGTGGTTGATTACTCGAATATAATTACTGTTCCTAAGGATCAAGCCGAAGAATGGGGAATAGAAAAATCAAAGGAATATTTAAAAGAGGTTTATAATTACTTCTGTGATGAGTTTGGAAAAGAGAATATTGTATCAGCTAAAGTACATTTGGATGAAACTGCACCACATATGCACCTTCATTTTGTACCTGTAAATAAAGAGAATGGTAAATTACAAGCAAGAGTAGTAATGACGAAGGAAAGAATCAATAGAATACATACAGAAGCTCCTAAGTATCTCCAAGAAAAAGGGTATGATGTTGTCAGGGGGTCTGGTAAAACCGAAAATAGCCTTGATATCCATAAATATAAGGCAGAGAAGCTTAAAGAGGAGATACATATACTAGAAAAGCAATTTGAGTCATTTAAGAGCATTGAGGGACGTACAGGAGATATAGATGTTATTGAGGTTAAGGAAAGCTTAATGGGATCAAAGGTAACTGTATCTAAAGATGATTATGAAAGGCTAGTAGAACTAGCTAAACAAGGAATATATAATGCAGATAAAATAAGGAGCTTGGAGAAAACAGTTAATGAGCTTGAAGGAGATAATAAGGAGCTTAAAAATATTAAGTGTGAGAATAGAGAACTTAAAGATAAAGTTAAACAATTAAGCTCAAAAGTTAAGAAGGCAAATAAAATAATTGCAAGTTTAAGTCCAGAGTTTAAAGAAGAATATTTAAAGGCTAAGGATTTAATAGAGAATAAATCTAAAGCTCCTAAAGTAAAAACTAATATTAATCAAATGGTAAGATAAAAAAGTAATATTTCGCGTAGGGATACGCGAAATATTACTTTTTCTTATTTTTATTTAGAAATACTAAACTAAATTCTTTAATTTTATAAAATTTCATGACTTACAAATGGCATAAAACCGTTAGGATCTTTGACTTCGCAAAAATTACTTTTAACGAAATTAAAGAGTGTCTATTTTAATGGTAAAAGAAGTTATAATTTGACTGTTTTTTACAAAAATAATATAATATTTTAAAATAGGAGGTATTATGAAGATAGAGAAAAAAATACTTATTTTAATTGTAGGAATTATTTTTATTTTAAGTTTCATTGGGTGCGAGGAAACAAAATATAAAGAAGAAAATTTAGGAAAGGGAATTATATTTACTAAAGTTACAGAGGACATGAAGGATCATTACATATTAAATTTAGATGGTGTTAATTATAATCTTGGAACTGATGAACACAATACATTCAGTACAAGTGCATTTTATAAAAATACACTTTATTATACTACTAAAAACTCTAAAGGAAGATCAGACCTGATTCAGTATGATTTAGGTAATAAAAAATCAAAGGTTTCAAAAATTGGAAATGAAGTGGATAGTATAGATACAATACAATCTATAGGTAATTTACTTTTTTTACGTGTAACTAAGAAAAATGAGCATTCAATGGGATTAGTTAAGTATGATATGGATAGTGATAAATATGAGTTCTTCAACTATGATAACGCTGATGATATGCTAATGGATTTTGATGTAAAAGGGGATTATTTAGTTAGTGTTAAATATTCAAATAAAGAAATGCAAAATAGTCTTGAAGAATTTAATATGAACAAAAGTGAAGATAAAGTTTATAATACACCACCACATACAATAACTGTTTATAATATTTATTCTGGAGATAAGATATATGAAAAAGTCATTGATGAGATGGTAGGTGCTGTTACTATAAATAATAAAGGAAATAAAATAGCTTATATTCATTCAAATATGAAAGAAGGATATGCAAAATTAACTATTCTAGATTTAGAGAGTAATGTTACTTTAACACCGAACATAAATAAGGGTGACTATAAGGCTTTAAGTCAGGTAAGATTTGGAACTGATGATAATGAACTTTATTATATTGCAGAGACAAAGGATATTAAGGGGAAAGATGGTAGTCAGTACAATCCGGCAGAAGTAATAAAATATGATATTGAAAAGAATAAAGTTGTAGAAGCATATTCAACTAAGGATGGGTTATTAAAGTATTTTACAATAATTGAAGATGTTATAGGAGATAAGAAATTACTTAAAGAATATGAATCAGAGCAATGTATTGAGTTTACAAAGAATCCAAGTAAAGCTGATGAAATTACAGAAGGTAGCATAGGGAATAATCCAGAGGATGCAATTCAAGTAGAGGATGAAACGATAGAATCAGATATAAAAATACCATATACGTTGGAAATGGCTAAATTAAATAGTAATTATGTGATGAATGATGAAGAGTATATAAATGAAGATGTGGCA
>NZ_JADPAA010000031.1:0-5927 GCF_015669365.1 Clostridium sp. 1001283B150210_160208_E6
AACCGCCGTATACCGAACGGTACGTACGGTGGTGTGAGAGGACGCTAAATAAAATAATTATTTAGCTCCTACTCGATTTTAGTATATTTTTATAAGTGGTAATATATATGTAAATAGTAGAGAGTTATTGGAGGTATATGATGAAAGTTTTTAAGAATGAAGAAGGAGAAGTTCGCTCTGGATGGAAAATACTTATCTTATTTTTGGTTGAGTATCTTTTATTATTTATAATGGCAAATATAATAGGTAGTCTGGTAATGATTTCTACATCTATAAGAGAAAATATATATTTTATACTTATGTTTTCCCAGGAAATTGTTTTGATTCTTACACCGATATTGTCATGGAAGGTTTTATTTAAGAAGGATTTATCTCTTATTGGGTTGAAGGCTTTAAACAAAAAAGAAGTAAAAAATCTAATACTAGGCTTAGTTATGGGGATAATAGCTATTACATTAGTTTTTATTCTGATATTAATTAGTAAAAGTGGAGTTTTAGTAAACAGCTTATTAGAACCGAGATTTTCACTAAGTTTAGTTCTTTATTTAATCTTATTTATATTTGTTGGTTTTGCTGAAGAATTGCTTTCAAGAGGATATATAATTGGGGCAATGGAAGTAAGCAATAATAATAAGTGGTTTGCCATAATGGTTTCAGCAGTTATATTTTCATTAATGCATTATGATAATAATGGATTTTCACTTATTCCTTTTTTAAATATATTTTTAGTAGGAATTTTATTTGGAGTTATGTATGTTAAAACAAAGAGTATTTGGCTTAGTACAGGATTTCATATAACTTGGAACTTCTTTCAAGGGTGCATATATGGAATGCCTGTAAGTGGTATAACTACACCTAAGCTTTATGAAATGACTTTTGTAGGTAATTCTATTTTAAATGGAGGGACTTTTGGACCAGAAGGTGGACTAATTGTTACAATGGTTATAATTTTAATGTTAGTATCACTAGTATTTCTTATAAAAAATAAAAAAATACACTAAAATATATGGATTTTCCAGTTTATTTTATAGAAAAATCATTTATAATATAAAAAGCAAGTAAGATAAGATTATTGGAGGAACATATGAGTATTTTAACAGTTAAGAATATGAATCATGGCTTTGGTGACAGGGCAATTTTTGAAGATGTTTCATTTAGATTATTAAAAGGTGAACACGTTGGATTTGTTGGAGCTAATGGTGAAGGTAAATCTACATTTATGAATATAATAACAAATAAATTAATGCCAGATGAGGGACAAGTGATCTGGTCAAATAATGTTAGAGTTGGATACATGGACCAACATGCAGCTTTAGTAAAAGGACAGTCTATAAGAGATGCGTTAAGAGATGCTTTTAAATATCTTTTCGATTTAGAAGAAGAAATGAATACTCTATATGGAAAGATGGGGGATTGTACACCAGAAGAGCTTGAGAAGATGCTTGAAAGAACAGCTGTAATCCAAGATTTATTAGATAATAATGGGTTCTATGTTATTGATGCAAAGGTTGAAGAAGTAGCAAAGGGGCTTGGACTTTTAGACTTAGGATTAGATAGAGATGTAGATGATTTATCAGGTGGACAAAGAACTAAGATTCTTTTAGGAAAGTTATTATTACAAAATCCAGATATTCTTTTACTTGATGAGCCTACTAACTACCTAGATGAAGAACATATTATATGGTTAAAGAGATACTTACAAAATTATGAAAATGCATTCATATTAATATCACATGATATTCCTTTCTTAAATGAAGTAGTTAATTTAATTTATCATGTTGAAGAAAGAAAGCTAACTAGATACGTTGGTGACTATTATGAATTTAAGAGAATATATGAAGAAAATAAGAAGAGATTAGAACAAGCCTATGAAAAGCAACAAAAGGAAATTGCAAGACTTGAAGACTTCGTTGCTAGAAATAAGGCTAACGTTGCTACATCTAACATGGCTAAATCAAGACAAAAGAAGCTTGATAAAATGGAAAGAATTGAGCTTTCAAAGGATAAGCCAAAGCCTGAATTTAACTTTAAGCCATCTAGAACTTCAGGAAAGGTTATATTTGAAACTAAGGATTTAGTAATAGGTTATGATAAGCCATTAACTAAGCCATTAAATCTTTATATGGAAAGAGGACAAAAGATAGCTTTAGTTGGGGCTAATGGTCTTGGAAAATCTACTTTACTTAAGAGTCTTTTAGGATTGATAAATCCATTAAGTGGGGAAGTAGAAAGAGGAGATTATCAAGAAATAGGATATTTTGAACAAGAAGATAGAAGTGGAAACACTAATACTTGTATTGAAGAAGTATGGTCAGAGTTCCCTTCATTT
Organism: Clostridium sp. 1001283B150210_160208_E6; assembly: GCF_015669365.1. Taxonomy (NCBI): domain Bacteria; kingdom Bacillati; phylum Bacillota; class Clostridia; order Eubacteriales; family Clostridiaceae; genus Clostridium; species Clostridium sp. 1001283B150210_160208_E6. Next base: position 2,330 of record NZ_JADPAA010000031.1, read on the forward strand.
ACTCAATATGAAATAAGAGCTGCCTTAGCTAAGTGTGGATTAACTACAAAGCAATTAGAATCTAAGATTATGGTTCTTTCAGGGGGAGAAGCTGCTAAGGTTAGATTATGTAAAATTATAAATAAAGAAACTAATATATTAATCCTTGACGAGCCTACTAACCACTTAGACCAAGATGCTAAGGATGAATTAGCTAGAGCTTTAAAGGAATATAAGGGATCAATTTTACTTGTATCTCACGAACCAGAATTCTATAGAGAAGTTGCTACTGAAATTTGGAATTGTGAAGAGTGGACATTGAAAATATGTGGTTCTACAAAATAATAAAAAGTTGATAAACACTGAGGGTATCTATTATCTAGAGACCTTCAGTATTGCATATGGATTACTTGTGAATATCCATAAGTAAGTATATATGTGATAAAAAATTTTAAACAAGCCAGTGAGATTATTGATTTAAAAAGGGTAAATTGATTTTTATCCTTTTTTCAATCAATAGTAGAATATTTTAAATTATAGTTTAATTTAGACTATAATATGTCCTTAAAAAATAATTCATGAACTAACTTTTCATAAGCTTTGTATCCGATACAATTTTTGTTATATATGTTTATGGGCATATTATTAATAGTAGCTTCTTTTAATGTAACATTAAGAGGTATTATAGTATCTAGTAGCATATCAGCCATAAATCTATTTTCTTCATTGTTTTTAATATAATCTATAAAATCCCTATCTAAAGCTAATCTTTTATCGTGCATAGTAACAACTAAACCAGCAATATTATTTTCAATTCCAAGTTTTTTACGTAAGTCATCCCAAATGGTATAAAATGAATAAATAGCGTTTAAGTCAGATGTATCTGCAGTAGCGAGTATGAGTATTTTATCGGAAATAACAAAAGCATTTTGATTTAAATAGTACATGGTTGAAGAATTAGTATCAATTAAAATATAATCATATTCGTCAAATTCTGATTTATTATGTAGCATGAAGTATTGTAACTTTAGTTCTCTTAATGGAACATAACACATTAAGAATTCTGTTCTTTGTAAGAGAGCGGTGGCTGGTAATAAATCAATAGAAGGTAAAGCAGGAATAGGAGATCTAATAATTATCTCTTTAAAATTAATTGACGAACTTTTACTAAATATTAAATCAATTCCTCGTAAATTTGGATTAGTTCTATCTACACCAAAGTTACTTGTTAAATTTCCTTGAATAGATAAATCAATACATAACACTTTGTAGTTAAATTCAGCTAATATAGCGGCTAAATTAAAAGTAGTCATTGTTTTTCCAACGCCACCTTTAAGGGTTCCTATTGATATTATCTTAGGCATTTTAATAACACTCCTTATATTGTTTATTAAATTTGTTGTAATTTATTTAATTTTTTTTATTATATCCAGTTTAAGTTACTATTATAATTTAGTATAGAATTAATTTTTAAATATAGTGCATTACATATCTATACTAATAATATGTGGTTCCACACAAAATAGATAAACAGCAAAAATGACTTAAAAATAATATACTAAGCCATATTTATTTAAAAATAAATATTATTGTATCAAAAACGATGGATATTGATGCATTTAAACATTAGGAATCTTAGTGTTGCTACTGGCTTTGATTTTTTTAAGAATATCTTTTAAGAAGTTTTTGTAAATTTAATCATCTACTTTAATTGTTCCTATTTTAATTTGCAGTTTATATTTTCTCCAATAAATAACTACTTATATAGAACATTAGTTGTTGTTAAATATAAATATATAAGACGTTATAGAACAAAAAGAAAAATTAGGATAAATATTACATTTTTATAAAGATGAAATTTGTACTATTTAAAAATAAAGATAAAAAATTGAATAATGTGTTAAAATATGATAAAATGTATTTTGCTGTAACAAAATAGAAAATATAGGGGGATAATATTATGGCGAAAATGAAAAAGTGTAAAACATGTAATGCTGAAATTGCTTCATCTGCTAAAAGTTGTCCAAGTTGTGGAGCTAAAAACAAGAAACCAATATATAAAAGAGGGTGGTTCATAGTAATAGCGTTCTTTATAGTTATTGGAACAATTGGAGGAATGGGTGATGATAAGTCTGATTCGGCAGACGATCAAACAGCTGCGCAAGATCAGGAAATCACACAAAATTCAGATGTAGAACAAAATGTTCCAACACAGGACAAAGCAGAGGATAATGTGCCGACGGAATATAAGACTGCATTAAAGAAAGCAAAAATATATAGTGATACTATGAGTATGTCTAAAGCCGGGTTATATGACCAGTTAACATCAGAATATGGAGAAAAGTATACAGCGGAAGCAGCTCAATATGCTATAGATAATGTACAAGCAGACTGGAAGAAAAATGCATTAAAGAAAGCAAAAACATATAGTAGTACTATGAATATGTCTAAAGCTGGGGTATATGATCAGTTAATATCAGAGTATGGAGAGAAATTTACAAAAGAAGAAGCAAAATACGCTATAGATAATGTAGAAGCAGATTGGAAGAAAAATGCATTAGAGAAAGCAAAAACATATCAAGAAAGTATGGCAATGTCTCCAAGTGCAATCTATGATCAATTAATATCAGAATATGGAGAGAAGTTTACAGCGGAAGAAGCAAAATATGCTATAGATAATCTACAGTAATATATTATATTTGTAAATTTAATTCTTATGAATCAAAGGCTAGAAGTACCAAGGTGTATTTCAGCCTTTTTTATTAAGTAAAATTGGGATAATAACAGATAAAATAGTAGGGATGTACGATGAGAGAATTATTTGTTGCCGGAAATGGTTTTGATATTGCTTATAAACTGATGATTAAATATTCTAATTTTCAATATTATTTAAATGAAAATTATCTTTCTTATTTCATAGGTCAGTCCATATTTACGAGTAATATCTACCATAGCATATAAGCTAGGAAGTGCAAAATAATTTTAATTTTAATTTTTTGGAGAAAAGTTAGTTGTGGTATAATTTTAAATTATATGTTTAGAGGTGATAGTGTATGATAGAATGCGAGTTGTGTGGAGAGAGCTTCAACGAAGAAGAGATGAGAGAATGTCCAGAATGTTTAAAAGTAATGTGTGAAGAATGTTATGAAAGACATATGTCTGTTTGTTTTTATGTATCCCAAGAGGGGTATATGGATACCTATGATGAGTAGAGTATACTTCTTGAAATTATGAAACAGGATATTAAAAATAGGTTAATGTTGCAAATATTTAATTGACAAGGGTTCAGTATTAATATATTATTAAAATAAGTATTGATTATATAGGAGTTTATTAACATGATAGGTAGCATAAATGTAAGTGACAGTTTAAAATTAAATATCTATTTTGAGTTTAGCTATTTTAGTTAGGTCTGTATTTATGATAAAAATAATCATCATAGGTACAGACCATTGGTTTTGTATCTATGATGGCTAAGTTTAATATATTATGTAAGTAAACTTGTTATTTTAGCCACGTAGATTAAGTCTATGTGGCTTTTTTAAGTGCGCCCAGCATGGGCGTACACTAATCGGTGAAAGTCCGTAACGGGGGCTGATAGTGCCAACCGTATAGCTTA
>NZ_JADPAA010000032.1:0-4836 GCF_015669365.1 Clostridium sp. 1001283B150210_160208_E6
ACAACTTGATTTCTCAAGTTTACTCGTAAAAAAGAATTGCTGGTTTTTAACTTTATATTCTGTTCAATTTTCAAAGATCAGCTGCAATCTCACTTGACTGCCATATCATAATATCATCTATCAAATTTGTTGTCAACACTTTTTTTAAAGTGTATTTCAAACTTCTTTGACTTGTCGCAACTCATCTGTGCGACGGATATTATAGTAGCATTTCTTTTATAATTAATTAGCATAATTATTTCTTATTATTTCAAAATATATATTAATTTCTGTGTTTTTCTAACTTTTGCTTTAAATATCTATTAAAGATACGCCTGGATAAGTATAATAAATCTTTTTATAATTTACACCCAAATATTTAATAATCTTTACTACTATTACATTTTATTCTAGTATAATGATATAAATAAAGATTCTTCAGGAGGTTTTACATATGAAAAAAACATTGTTTTTACTACTAATATCGACAACATTTATTTTGGTTGGGTGCAATAATGATAAAAGTAATTCTAATTCTCAGACTTCTAATATTATAAAAACTGATAACTCTAACTCCTACAATGAATCATCTTCATTCTTAATATCTCCAGATACCTTATATCCAACGCAATTTATCTCTTCCACAAACTCATTAATATTTCCAAACTGGGATGACAATAATAAAATATCCATTATTAATGATCCTATTCCGGAATCAATAATCACTTCAAAGGATATTGTTAAGTTCTTTAACTATTCAACACATACCTTAGTAACACAAGGTGATATTATTTATTTTGCAGATGCTTCCAACAACAATTCATTATCTTCAATAAATATGATTGATGGTACATATAAAAAATTAAATTCACATAATGTCAGCAACTTATTATTAACTGGAAGCAATCTGTTATACATAAACAAAACTGATGGCAAGTTGTATTCTTATGATACAATCGATAAAACTTCTAAAATAATTATAAATAACGTTGTTGGAAAATACCTACTTAATGGAAATTATATTTTATATGAAAATAAAAGCGATTCCTCTAAATTGTATAAAATAAACTTAGAAGGCGCAGAAGACGGACAAGTTACCACTTTTTCAGTTAATAGCTTTGCTACTTATAACAACTATATAGTTGCCATTAACTCTGACGATAATAATAACTTATATAAAATAGATCCTGAAACTTTAAGAGCTACTAGAATAGCACTTATAAATGGAGAAGATTTAAAAACATTTAAGAACACTCTATATTTCATTAATCTTGACAAAAACAATTATCTTTACTCATTAGATATTAATGATTCTAGCAATCAAGTATCACTATCACCTATAATAAATCAAGGTATTAATGAATATTATCCTTCAGAAAAAGGTTTCTTTGTCCAAATCAGATCAAATGTAAACAATACATATATATTTAAAACCAATTAAAAGGAAGCTTATCAAATAAGCTTCCTTTTTCTATTTCATATTCATAACTATTTCTTTAAATACATTGCCTCTTACTGCAAAGTTAGGGAACATATCAAAGGATGCACAAGCAGGTGATAATGTTACTACATCTCCTTCTTCTGCTAATTCCCTGGCCTTACTTACTGCCTCTTCTAAATTATTTACAAAGTTCATACTAACTTTTATACCACGTTCTCCTTCTAACTTATTAAACGCAGCTTTAATTTTATCTTTAGTAGCGCCTAAAACTATCAATTCCTTTATAAAAGGATACCCCTCATAAGCTAATGGCTCAAATGGTATATGCTTATCATATCCACCCACTATTAATATTACCTTTTTATCAAAAGCCTTTAATCCCGCCAAAGTTCTTGTTGGGCTTGAGGCAATTGAATCATTATAATACTTAACTCCATCTAATTCTCTAACTAACTCACATCTATGCTCTACCCCTGTAAAACTTTCAGCAACTGCTTTCATTGTACTTATAGAAACATCATCTTTAGTTGCTAGAAATGCAGCTAGATAATTTTCTACATTATGCATTCCTTTAATGATTATATCATCCTTATTGCATACCTCTTTGCCATAAAGATATAAACTTCCGTCTTTATAGCAAGCGCCATTTTGTAATACTCTCTTAGAGCTAAATTCTCTTACTTCCCCTTTTGCCTCTTTTTCAAAACCATATGTTATTTCATTTTCTCTATTTACTACTAGCACTTCATTTTCTTCTTGGTATAAAAATATATTTTTCTTTGAATCTATATACTCTTGCATATCTTTATGCATATCCAAGTGATTTGGAGCTAAGTTAGTACAAACCGCCACATCTATAGGAGAATTCATTGTCATAAGTTGAAAACTAGATAACTCTAGTACAACCATATCTTTTTCATCAATCTCTTCTATTTGAGCAAATAATGGTGTACCAATATTTCCTCCAACCCAAGTTTTATACCCATCTTCCATTAACAACTTAGATATTATAGTAGTAGTTGTTGTTTTTCCATCACTACCTGTTACTCCATACACCTTACCCTTACAGTATCTAACGAACTCTTCCATCTCAGATGTTATATACGCTCCTTCACCTTTAGCTCTAACTAAAGCTTCACTATCAATTCTCATCGATGGCGTCTTAAATACTACATCAAATCCTGTTAGTTTATCTAGATACCCTTCTCCGAGTATTAATTTAACGCCCAATTCTTTAAACTCATCAGCTATATCCCCTAGAGCCTTTTCATCTTTAATATCAAAAGCTGATACAACAGCACCAAGTTTAACTAAGAACTTAATTAAAGGGATGTTAGAAACACCTATTCCTACTACTGCAACCTTCTTATTTTTTATAAATTCTTTAAATTCACTAAAATCCTTCTTCATCCTAAATCCTCCACAAAACATCAACTTTTATATTATCTAATATATTATTCTTATTTAAGTCTGTCCCATTTCTTTCTAATTATAACACTTCTAATTATTTTGTTCTACAAGCATAAAGTTTCTTTAATCACTCCACTTTTTATACTCACTTCTTCTAATGAATATAAAAAGTGGAGTTATATAATAACTCCACCTTAAATTAAAACTCTAAACTTTTTGCTATATAACTTTGTAAATCGCTTATCTTGATTCTTTCTTGTTCCATGCTATCTCTATCTCTTACAGTTACAGCACCATCTTCTAATGTATCAAAGTCTATAGTTATACAATATGGTGTACCTATTTCATCTTGTCTTCTATATCTCTTTCCTATACTTCCTGCTTCATCAAAATCAACGTTAAAGTACTTACTTAACTCCCCATAAACTTCTAGAGCTTTATCAGAAAGTTTCTTTGATAAAGGTAATATAGCCGCCTTAAATGGAGCTAACGCTGGATGGAAGTGCATTACAACTCTTGAATCTTGCTTATCTTCAGTTGATAAATCTTCTTCATCATAAGCATCAACTAAGAAAGCTAAAGCAACTCTATCTGCACCTAATGATGGTTCTATAACATAAGGTACATATTTCTCATTTGTTTGAGGGTCCAAATAGGACATGTCTTGACCTGAATGTTCTTGATGTTTCTTTAAATCATAGTCAGTTCTGTCTGCTATTCCCCATAATTCCCCCCATCCAAATGGGAATAAATATTCTATATCAGAAGTAGCTTTAGAATAAAATGATAATTCTTCTTGTGCATGATCTCTCATTCTTATATATTCTTCTTTTATACCTAAGTTTAATAAGAACTTCCAACAATAATCTCTCCAATATCCAAACCATTCTAAATCTGTTCCTGGCTTACAGAAGAATTCTAATTCCATTTGTTCGAATTCTCTTGTTCTAAATGTAAAGTTACCTGGAGTAATTTCATTTCTGAAGGACTTACCTATTTGTCCTATACCAAATGGCACTTTCTTTCTTGAAGTTCTTTGAACAGACTTAAAGTTAACAAAAATACCTTGAGCTGTTTCAGGTCTTAAGTATATTTCATTTTTTGCATCTTCAGTAACTCCAGCGAAAGTTTTAAACATTAAATTAAACTTTCTGATATCAGTATAATTTAACTTTCCGCACTTAGGACATACTATATTGTTCTTTTCTATATATTCTTTTAATTGCTCATTTGACCAACCATCTGCAGATGCTACCTCTACCCCTTGTTCTGTCATATGATCTTCAACTAACTTATCTGCTCTAAACCTAGCTTTACACTCTTTACAATCCATTAATGGATCTGAAAATCCACCAACATGCCCTGATGCCACCCACACTTCTTTATTCATTAATATAGCGCAATCAACTCCAACATTATATGGACTTTCTTGTATGAACTTCTTCCACCAAGCTTTCTTTACATTATTTTTAAACTCTACACCTAATGGACCATAATCCCATGCATTTGCTAATCCTCCGTATATTTCTGAGCCTGGGAATATGAATCCTCTACTTTTACATAAAGAAACTATTTTTTCCATAGTCTTTTCTACTGTCATCTTTATACCTCCTAATTTATTTTTTTGTAAATAAAAAAAGCTATATCAACCATAAAGGGACGAAAAAACATTTTCCGCGGTTCCACCCTTCTTGGCAATAAGCCCTACTTTCACAACCTCACACTCAAGAGTTCCTTTCATAAAATACCCATAGTGATTCTCACCAAACATCACCTCTCTAAAATAAAGCATCATACTACTCTTCTCTATCAACATGCCTATTTAATTATATATTCATTTTATCAAAAGAGTTTTATATGTCAATACCAAAGGTATATCATATATATTTTATATGTATTTTTTTATATAATAATTATATAAGCAAAATAGATAGTGTAAAGTTTTGTATGAAAAAATAGCCTATGGCTAGTTCTGAATAATAATAAAAAAAAAGACTTTATACCAT
>NZ_JADPAA010000033.1:0-3858 GCF_015669365.1 Clostridium sp. 1001283B150210_160208_E6
ACAGGAAAGTTAAGCTCTATAGCGCCGATGGTACTGCATGGGAGACTGTGTGGGAGAGTAGGACGTTGCCAAGTAATATGCGCTATTAGCTCAGTTGGTAGAGCACCTGACTCTTAATCAGGGTGTCCCGGGTTCGAATCCCTGATGGCGCACCAAAAACCTTAGAATATTATTCTAAGGTTTTTTTGTATAATAAATTAATAAATAACAAATGAGAAGTGAGGGATAAACATGTCTTTTAAAAACAAGAAAGTAGCAATTGTTGGAACTGGATTAGTTGGGTCAAGTACAGCTTTTAGTCTCATAACTCAAGGTGTGTGTGATAATATTTTAATGATAGACATTAATGAAGAAAAAGCAAAAGGCGAAGTAATGGACCTACAACATTGTATAGAATACTTAAATAAGAATACAAAGATTGAAGTAGGCAGCTATGATATGTGTAGCGATGTTGATGTTGTGGTCATAACAGCAGGAGCACCTCCTAAAAAGGGGCAAACAAGATTAGATACATTAGAACTTTCAGCTAAAATAGTAGAATCTATAGTTAATCCTATAATGAAGAGTGGTTTTAAGGGACACTTTGTTGTAGCATCAAACCCAGCAGATATAATAGCTTATTATGTTTACAAACTATCTGGATTAGATAAAAGTCATGTTATAGGAACTGGAACATCCGTAGATTCTGCAAGATTAAAAAACTTTATTGGAGATTTATTTAATGTAGATCCTAGAAGCGTTCAAGCATATTCAATGGGGGAACATGGAGATTCTCAAATAGTGCCTTGGTCTCATGTATATATAGGGGGAAAACCATTTTTAAAGGTAGTTGAAGATAATAAGCAAAGGTTTGGAGATATAGACTTAGATAAGCTAGTTTTAGATACTGCAAGAGCAGGATGGGAAGTATATAATAGAAAAGGCACTACTTATTACGGCATCGCAACGGCTATAGTAGCTATTATAAAGGCTATATTAAACGATGAGAATAAGATAATGCCTGTATCAGCGTTTTTAGATGGAGAATACAATCAGAAAGATATATATGCTGGGGTACCGGCTATATTAAATAAATCAGGAATAAAAGAAATTGTAGAAATAGATATGACAGATAGAGAATATGATAAGTTTATTGATTCATGTGATGTAATAAGAGAATACATTTCTAAACTAAAATAATCATAAACAGACAAAGTATGGTAATAACTAGGGTTATTACTATACTATTTTTAAATTTTATATAAAAAGTTGTTGACTTACTTAACTAACCCATATATAATTAGGACTTGTTGAGGCAAGAATTATTGCTTAAAGAAATCTGGTGATGATGGCATAGAGGAAACACTCCTTCCCATACCGAACAGGAAAGTTAAGCTCTATAGCGCCAATGGTACTGCATGGGAGACTGTGTGGGAGAGTAGGACGTTGCCAGGTAATATGATCTACTAGCTCAGTCGGTAGAGCACTTGACTTTTAATCAAGGTGTCCGGGGTTCGATTCCCCGGTAGGTCACCAAAGGGTCACTTCACGATGAAGTATTCTCTAATAAGAACTTGCTTAGCATTATATATAAAAAGGATTTTACATTTGTAAAATCCTTTTTTTTTATTAATTACTTTTTAAATAGTGATACAATATCATTTTTTGAGAAAATAAGAAATCTCTTTATACTAGCAAGGTCTTCCTTAAAAGAGGTATTATCGTCTTCAGTTAAATATCCACTTATTACAATTGATATTATGAAGAACAATATACCAAGATTAATATAAATATCTTTTATATCTGCAATAAATAGATTGCTAATACCAATAAAGTCTAAACTTCCTCCATAGAAGATTTTATCTATTAAAGAGCATAAAGATCCACTGAATATAAATAGAAAACACATATCTCCGTAAAAACTATTATTCCCCTTAGAAAGATAATATCTATATAATTCAAAAAATAAAAGGATAGCAATAAAGTTTACAAAGATAAGTAGAGGAAAGCTTATGCCAGTACCAAATCTTGCATTTAGCCAAGAGCCATCAGTATTAATAATGGGATTAAAGCTTAAAAAGCCTTTAATTATATCTATATAATCTTCAAAGAAGAAAAACTTTATTATTAATTTAATCCCTTGGTCTATTACCATTAATATAGAAAAGATAATGATTATTGTTTTACATTTAAATCCTTGAGGATATTTTTGACTAAGTTTATGGAAATAGAAACCTACTAAAGCAAATAGAATAATAAGAGCTATATTCCCAAGTATGGTAGGTAAATCTGTTACTCTACCAGTTAGTATTTCAAATAAAAAGTATACACTCCACATTAATGGAAGAATACTAATAGTAAGATATTTTAAGTTTTTCATTTAGACCTCCAAGTTTTAAGTATTCAAGTATATTTAAAGTTTAACATAAGGAGTTAGAAAATTCACTATAAATGGTTTTTAAGGTATAATTGAATTGGAGTATAAAAGAAAACTACGAAAGAGGGAATGAGAATGTTAACAATTTTTGCAGTTTCAGATTCAATTGGCGAAACAGCTAATCAAGTAGCTGTAGCAGCTGCAAGTCAATTTGGAAAAGAGGTAGAGGTAAGAAGGATTCCATATGTAAAAACATTAGAGGACGTAGAAGATGTTATTAGTTCAGTTTCAGAATGTGAAAAGGCAATGATAATATCTACAGTAATTACTGTTAATGTAAGAGAATATTTAACAGAGAAAGCTATTGCAAAAAATATATTTGTAATCAATGTATTAGGACCTATAATAAATGTGGCATCTACTTTATTAAATGAAGTTCCAAATTATAATCCTGGGGCTATGTGGAATACTGATGAAGAATACTTTAAGAGAATAGAAGCAATGGAATTTGCTATGCAATATGATGATAGTAAGGATTATAGAGGACTAAAGAATGCTGATGTAGTTCTTGTAGGGTTATCCAGAACATCAAAAACACCTTTATGTATTTATTTAGCTAACAAAGGGTTAAAAGCTATTAATATTCCATTAGTACCTGAAGTAGGTGTGCCAGATGAGTTATTTGAAATAGACAAAAAGAAAATATTTGGTCTTACTATAAATCCGCTACAGTTAATAGAGATAAGAAAACGAAGACTAGATAAGTTTCATAGAATTTCCGCTGATATCGAATATGCAGGGGATGCAAGAGTATTAGAAGAATTTGATTTTGCAGATAGAATAATTAAGAGGATAGGATGTAAAACAATAGATGTAACACAAAGAGCAATAGAGGATACTGCACTTATAATATTAGAATCATTAGGACGCAAAAATAATAACTAACATATGAGGGGAAAAAGATGCATTAATGCATCTTTTTTATTTTTTAGGACATTAATATTATTGAAGAATCTAAGAATAGTTTACATGTATACTTAAAAAATATTATCTTACCATCATTAACAAAGGAGCAAGGGATAATAAAGTCATAGCCTTAGGAAGTTCTATAGATTAAGATTATCATAACTTGCTAATTAGCTATATATTTAAATACATAATATGAAGATTATGAGGTTTATATAGTAAACTAGACCAAGTGTATCTACATATGTAGAATTTTGAATTACTGAGAATTAAGTAGAAAATAAGAAATATATTAGTATAATAGCAGTAAAGTGATAATAAGGATAAAAAGAATATGATAATATAAAACACGTCGCTGATGCGAAATATGTAAACAACAAAAAATGAAAAAAAGTTGTTGACAAGATTTCGACAAGGTGATAAGATAAAAAAGTCGCTTGAGTGCGACACACAAATTGGTCTTTGAAAATTGAACAGAATATAAAGTTAAAAACCAGCAATTCTTTTTTACGAGTAAACTTGAGAAATCAAGTTGT
>NZ_JADPAA010000034.1:0-2925 GCF_015669365.1 Clostridium sp. 1001283B150210_160208_E6
TTGAAATATCTTTAACTTGGTCAAGCCCTCGACCTATTAGTATCAGTCAGCTACATACATTACTGCACTTACACCTCTGACCTATCAACCTCGTGTTCTTCAAGGGGTCTTACTAGCTTATGCTATGGGAAATCTCATCTTGAGGTGGGCTTCACGCTTAGATGCTTTCAGCGTTTATCCCTTCCCGACTTAGCTACCCAGCTGTGCTCCTGGCGGAACAACTGGTGCACCAGAGGTCAGTCCATCCCGGTCCTCTCGTACTAAGGACAGCTCCTCTCAAATTTCCTACGCCCGCGACGGATAGGGACCGAACTGTCTCACGACGTTCTGAACCCAGCTCGCGTGCCGCTTTAATGGGCGAACAGCCCAACCCTTGGGACCTACTTCAGCCCCAGGATGCGACGAGCCGACATCGAGGTGCCAAACCTCCCCGTCGATGTGGACTCTTGGGGGAGATCAGCCTGTTATCCCCGAGGTAGCTTTTATCCGTTGAGCGATGGCCCTCCCACGAGGTACCACCGGATCACTAAGCCCGACTTTCGTCCCTGCTCCACTTGTGGGTGTCGCAGTCAGGCTCCCTTCTGCCTTTGCACTCTTCGAACGATTTCCGACCGTTCTGAGGGAACCTTTGGGCGCCTCCGTTACTTTTTAGGAGGCGACCGCCCCAGTCAAACTGCCCACCTAACAATGTCCTGTCACCAGATTCATGGCATCCAGTTAGAACCTCAGTACTGTCAGGGTGGTATCCCAAGGACGACTCCATCAAGGCTGACGCCCTGATTTCCCAGTCTCCCACCTATCCTGTACAGACAATACCGAAATTCAATGCTAAGCTACAGTAAAGCTCTACGGGGTCTTTCCGTCCAATCGCGGGTAGCGAGCATCTTCACTCGCACTACAACTTCGCCGGATTCACAGTTGAGACAGTGCCCAAGTCATTACGCCATTCGTGCGGGTCAGAACTTACCTGACAAGGAATTTCGCTACCTTAGGACCGTTATAGTTACGGCCGCCGTTTACTGGGGCTTAAGTTCACACCTTCGCTTGCGCTAAGTGTTCCCCTTAACCTTCCAGCACCGGGCAGGCGTCAGCCCCTATACATCAGCTTTCGCTTTAGCAGAGACCTGTGTTTTTGCTAAACAGTTGCTTGGGCCTATTCTCTGCGGCCTGCTCTCGCAGGCACCCCTTCTCCCTAAGTTACGGGGTCAATTTGCCTAGTTCCTTAACTGTGATTCTTCCGCCGGCCTTAGGATTCTCTCCTCATCTACCTGTGTCGGTTTGCGGTACGGGCACTACATCTCTCTCTAGATGCTTTTCTTGGAAGCATGGAATCAAGTACTTCGGTTCCGTAGAACCTTCCCCATCACGCCTCAGAATTGTTAGGACGGATTTGCCTTTCCTAACTCCCTAAACGCTTAGACTAGCATCCAATAGCTAGCACACTCTATCCTTCTCCGTCACACCATCGATAATAACGATCAGTAGTGGTATCGGAATATCAACCGATTGTCCATCGCCTACGCCTTTCGGCCTCGGCTTAGGTCCCGACTAACCCTCAGCGGACGAACCTTCCTGAGGAAACCTTAGATATTCGGCCTGTGGGATTCTCACCCACATCTCGCTACTAATGCCAACATTCTCACTCGTAATCAGTCCACCGCTCCTTACGGTACGACTTCAGCCCGATTACGACGCTCCTCTACCGCTCACACATAAGTGTGAACCCGTAGCTTCGGTGGTAAGTTTGAGCCCCGGACATCTTCGGCGCAGGATCTCTCGACTAGTGAGCTATTACGCACTCTTTTAATGAGTGGCTGCTTCTAAGCCAACATCCTAGTTGTCTTAGAAATCCCACATCCTTTTCCACTTAACTTACACTTTGGGACCTTAGCTGACGATCTGGGCTGTTTCCCTTTTGACTACGGAACTTATCTTTCGCAGTCTGACTGCCGGACTAATAGTATGTGGCATTCGGAGTTTGATAAGGTTCGGTAAGCGCTATGCCCCCTAGCCCATTCAGTGCTCTACCTCCACTACTCATATCCGACGCTAGCCCTAAAGCTATTTCGAGGAGAACCAGCTATCTCCGAGTTCGATTGGAATTTCTCCGCTATCCACAGCTCATCCCATGCTTTTTCAACAGCAACGTGGTTCGGTCCTCCACGGGGTTTTACCCCCGCTTCAACCTGGCCATGGATAGGTCACCCGGTTTCGGGTCTACGGCATGCAACTAGTCGCCCTATTAAGACTCGGTTTCCCTTCGGCTCCGTACCTTAAGTACTTAACCTTGCTACATACCGTAACTCGTTGGCTCGTTCTACAAAAAGCACGTCATCACCCTCATAAGGGGCTTTGACCGGTTGTAGGCACACGGTTTCAGGTTCTATTTCACTCCCCTCCCGGGGTTCTTTTCACCTTTCCCTCACGGTACTGCTTCACTATCGGTCATCAGGTAGTATTTAGCCTTGGGAGGTGGTCCTCCCTGCTTCCCACAAGGTTTCACGTGTCTCGTGGTACTCTGGATCAGAACTTGATTATTATGAATTTCACTTACGTGGCTATTACACTCTATGGCTTGACTTTCCAGTCATCTTCAATTATCCATAACTTCTCGTTAATGTTCTGTCCGCAACCCCGGAAATAAATTTCCGGTTTGGGCTCTTTCCCTTTCGCTCGCCGCTACTAAGAAAATCGATTTTTCTTTCTCTTCCTCCAGGTACTTAGATGTTTCAGTTCCCTGGGTTTACCTTCCATAAGCTATGTATTCACTTATGGATACATGGGGTTTCCCATGTG
This sequence comes from Clostridium sp. 1001283B150210_160208_E6, assembly GCF_015669365.1. Taxonomy (NCBI): domain Bacteria; kingdom Bacillati; phylum Bacillota; class Clostridia; order Eubacteriales; family Clostridiaceae; genus Clostridium; species Clostridium sp. 1001283B150210_160208_E6. The sequence goes on from NZ_JADPAA010000034.1 coordinate 2,797, forward strand.
AGTTTCCTCATTCGGAAATCTTCGGATCTCTGGCTATGTGCGCCTACCCGAAGCTTATCGCAGCTTATCACGTCCTTCATCGGCTCCTGATGCCAAGGCATTCACCATGCGCCCTTTGTAGCTTGACCT
>NZ_JADPAA010000035.1:0-2335 GCF_015669365.1 Clostridium sp. 1001283B150210_160208_E6
AATGTGTGGTGGTTTTCCACTATTAGGTTATATACTTCAATTTCATTATAACCCTTATATTCTATACTTTCTACTACCTCATACTCTTTTCTACTATTTAATACCTTTGATCCATCATGAAGTTCTCCAGCTTTTACCCATCCTTGATCTGTCATAAATGGGTGCTCAATTGTTGCATTAATAGTTTATAATAAATCAATATTCCTAATTTTAATGATACATAATTCACTTATTCTAACTTCTTTACTTCCTAGAAATTTTATAAAATCTTTAGTCACTAACATAGCTTCCAATTGTTTTAGAACTCTTTCCATCTTCAATTAGGCTTATCTTGAATCACTCTGTGAAAGCTACTACCTCAAAATCGGAGATTTGGACTATCTGCTTTTCCTCAATTATTTTACACATATACTTTCCCTACTTGAATTTTTTACATAGAAAAAGAGTCAATGCTTCTTTCCTTAGAAACATTGACTCTTATCATTATTAAAAGTGAGAATCAAAATTTTATATTTTGCTCTTCGAACTTTCACTTTAGTATAATATATATTTATCATCTATTTTAAATTCAGTTGATTTAGCCATTATTTACAGCTTTTCAGTCTGAATGGTATTCTTGTTCACACTTTATGAAATCTCTCTTGCACTCTGTGAAAGTGATTCACACCAAATCATAGATTTGGGTTCTCTACTTTTCTGATGCCTTATCAGTTGTTTTTTACTATAGTTCTATTGATTGATGAATTGTATTTTCATTCATTTCATTGAATGATTTTATTATTTTACTATAATTTCATCATTGATTATTACTTTAGGTCTTATCTGATTAGATTTTCTTTTATTAGTTTATTATTTATTCTGAATAGATATTATTTCTATTACTCAATTCTTTATTATCAATTATTTATTCTTCTTAGTTATTATCTTTATTTAGGTTCTTGTTCCCACTATCCCCCAGTTCCTCTTCCCAAGTTCCTATTTCCAAGTTCAATTATTTATATGTTTCATCTTCTCAATCCTTTTTATTTTTTAAGTGAGACTCTAAATTTTACATTTAGCTAGTCGAACTTACACCTACGAATGCATATGAGTAGTGTGTTTCCTATATCTTTTTCTACTACATATTATATGTTCATAGTTCCCCTCGATTTCAAGTGGAATTATTGAGCCTAGGATTTCTTTAGCTTTCAACTTACAGTATCTTCCACCTCTAGTTATCTTGGCTTTTATAAATATTTCAATAAAAAAAAAGATTAATGCCCCTTACTGAAACATTAATCTTTTTAACTTCTTTCACTACATTATTTAGATTATGCAGTATTAAATTTTTCTACTTCTATTGATTTAACTACATTCTACTTTATTTATTTTTTTGCAGCTACTCAATTCCTTATTATGAATTCACTTACTATTCATCTCCATACATTAGGTCATCTAATTCTTGATTTTGTTGTGAAATTTCTCTAAATCTATTTATTCTACTTAATAAGTAATTTACTGTTACTTCTTCTGTTTTATCATTTTCCTCTTTTATTATTGCTAATTTTGCGCCTTGATTTATTAGTTCTTTTACTACTGTTTCAACCAATTCTTTACAGTCATTATTTTTAAATAATTCACATTTAAGAACTGGCTTTTCATTTTCTATAGCACTCTTTATTTCCGCTATAGATTTACCAGTAAATTTTCTAATAATTACTATATATTTAGAGCTATTATCATCTTTTTTAATAATAATTGAAATATTCATATCTTGTTATTCCCTCCACTTTAAAAATCATCTGGATATAATGGATTTATTGGACTTCCCGGATTACTATTTCTATAATTTCTTCCATGCCATTTATTTAAATGCTCATTAAATGTAGCTGGATAAATAACCTCACCCTTATCAGCTAAGTGTGGATATTTACTTGCACTATAACTATGATGTCCTGTAATTGCTTTACCATTATATTTAGGTACATTATTATTTAATACCTCCTCAATTTGCTCATTAGACCAATTTCTAGTAGTCCTCTCTCCATTTAATATTCTTTGTCTTTCTTGTTCCCAGAATGCATCTACTCCCGCATCTCTTCTATTTTTAAATCTCTTATTCCAATCATAGAGATTCCATTCATCTTTAGTAATTGTCCTATTATCAATTTTACCTTTTAATTCTGACATCTTCTTACTTCCTAGAATATTATAAGGTTTTTCTTTAGGTGTTAAATCAAAACCACTTACTCTATCAGCAATAATATCAGCATCAGCCGCCCCCTCAGTACCTTTAAACAAACTACTAGAATGGTTATCTATATCTTTACTCGCATCACTTATTATCTTTTTTATT
>NZ_JADPAA010000036.1:0-1954 GCF_015669365.1 Clostridium sp. 1001283B150210_160208_E6
GGATTTGCCCGGACAGTTTGCTTCATGGAGCAGTTTTTTCCGCACCATCAGAGCGGCAAACATGAGTGCTTTTATAAGTTTAGAGAATTGAGAAAAGCTCATTTCCTATAGTTAACAGGACATGCCTTTGATATGAAAAAAAATACTACGAACTACGATTTTACCAAGAAAGATGTAAGAGACAAGTGAACAGTGATGGTGGGGACATTTTTTTTTTTTTTAAGTAAATGGCAGTTTCTAGGGAATGATGATGGCAAGTTCCAGAGAGGCAGCGTGAAAGGATGAGGCTACTGGGAAGAAGAAAGAGGAAAAGTGCAAGATGAATAGCCAGTGCAATATATATACATGTATACTTAACAGATATGGAATGGTTGGCGAAGTAAATTTTTGGCGACGCGGTATGCGGAGTTGTAAGATGTACTACGATCGTATAGTGTACTGCGGCAAAATGTTAGTGCAGGAAAGCGGGAAGGAAAAAGAAGCAACTAAACGAGGGTGTAGAAAAAGACGAAGAGGAAAGGATTAACCGTAGAAGAGAGGGAAATGGAGGGAAGAGAACAAAACCGGAGTGTTTTTTTTTTTTTTTGTAGGAATATCGGAGGAGAATATTGTTTGTACATATCAAGTAGTAGCAACCCAATGAGCATAATGGAGTGCTTAACTCTTCAGAAGAAGAGTGCAGCTGGATAGTGCGAATTTTTCTGAATCGAATGGTAGGTTAGTTATGGGATTTAGCATAGGAAGCCAAGAAACTAGAAAAAAAAAAAAAAAAAAAAAAGAAATAAAGATTGCAGCACCTGAGTTTCGCGTATGGTCACCCACTACACTACTCGGTCAGGCTCTTACCAGCTTAACTACAGTTGATCGGACGGGAAACGGTGCTTTCTGGTAGATATGGCCGCAACCGATAGTTTAACGGAAACGCAGGTGATATGAGGGCAGGGTCCAGACATGTTCAGTAGGTGGGAGTGAGAGGTGTTATGGGTGGAGGACAATTTTTATTATATTTCATCTAATAGCAATAGGATATGAGAGGTGAAAAAGCAAAAGCAATAGTGCATTGTGATGTGGAGAATAAGGTGCATACGATGAAAAAGGTGATTTGTCATTTACAAGAGGTAGGTCGAAACAGAACATGAAAGTTGGTCGGTAGGTGGCATGCAGAGGTAGTTTCAAGGTGACAGGTTATGAAGATATGGTGCAAAAGACAAATGGATGGTGGCAGGCATAGTAAAATGATGGTGTGGAAGACATAGATGGTATTTGTTTTGCATTTACGGCACCGGATGCGGGCGATAATGACGGGAAGAGATTTAGTATGTGGGACAGAATTTCGGCGGCAGTATTGAGACCATGAGAGTAGCAAACGTAAGTCTAAAGGTTGTTTTATAGTAGTTAGGATGTAGGAAATGTATTCCGATAGGCCATTTTACATTTGGAGGGACGGTTGAAAGTGGACAGAGGAAAAGGTGCGGAAATGGCTGATTTTGATTGTTTATGTTTTGTGTGATAATTTTACATTTTTGCATAGTATTAGGTAGTTAGATGAAAGATGAATAGACATAGGAGTAAGAAAACATAGAATAGTTACCATTATTGGTAGGAGTGTGGTGGGGTGGTATAGTCCGCATTGGGATGTTACTTTCCTGTTATGGCATGGATTTCCCTTTAGGGTCTCTGAAGCGTATTTCCGTCACCGAAAAAGGCAGAAAAAGGGAAACTGAAGGGAGGATAGTAGTAAAGTTTGAATGGTGGTAGTGTAATGTATGATATCCGTTGGTTTTGGTTTCGGTTGTGAAAAGTTTTTTGGTATGATATTTTGCAAGTAGCATATATTTCTTGTGTGAGAAAGGTATATTTTGTATGTTCCCGCGCGTTTCCGTATTTTCCGCTTCCGTATTTTCCGCTTCCGTATTTTCCGCTTCCGTATTTTCCGCTTCCGTATTTTCCGCTT
>NZ_JADPAA010000037.1:0-1932 GCF_015669365.1 Clostridium sp. 1001283B150210_160208_E6
ACAACTTGATTTCTCAAGTTTACTCGTAAAAAAGAATTGCTGGTTTTTAACTTTATATTCTGTTCAATTTTCAAAGATCTCTGCGCCTTTCAGCGACTTTTTTATCTTATCACTCTTCGTTTTAACTGTCAACAACTTTTTTCAAGTTTTTTTGACTGCTTTCCCGAAGGACAAGGACTATTCTATCACAGCTTTATCTCTTTACATAAGTATTATATGTAATTATATTTAATTAATTATTGATTTCTTTAAAATTCTCTTTTTTATAATCATTTTCTATTAATGATACACTTGGCATAGTTTATATTTATTTTCCTTATAATATACCAAATAGTATTTAAATTTTATAACATTATATATTTGCATTTTTACCTTAGGCTACTATAAACTTATTCCCTCCAATGCTACTTACACATATCTAACAATATTAATTTCTTATATAATATAAAAAGGTGCAATTGCACCTTCTAGTAAAAGTTCATACGAAAGCTTCCTTTTATATTCACTTAGAATTTTTCATATAAATAAGCTTTCTTAACGCAAACATAACTTTAATTATATTTATTGATGATATATCACTTTCTTCTATATCTAAAATAAGATAATTGAATTCTAGTATTTTTTCGCCCATCTGCATAAGTTATATTCCAAATTTTAATTCAGTAAATAGAACTTCCTCATTACAGCCTCTGAAGCTTATCTGAGAAAGATCTTTCAGCGGTATATATTTTATTTTTTATTCTTTAGGAACAAATAAACTTTAGTAACATTAAAATATTGAAGTTATCCACAATAAGAACAAAAAAAGAGCTATCCACTAATTATTTAGTGCAACAGCCCTTTGGTACTCCTACCCCGATTTGAACGGGGGCATCAGGATTCGAAGTCCTGCACTCTATCCACCTGAGTTATAGGAGCATATTTTATCTTTATTATATTATTTACCTTATAATTATATATTACCAATAGAATATAACAATAGTAAACAACTATATTTCAGAACAAAACAAAAAAAGCAACTTATTTAAGTTGCTTTTCTTTGGAGCGGGTAGTGGGAATCGAACCCACCTTTCCAGCTTGGAAGGCTGGAGTATTACCGATATACGATACCCGCATATGGTGCAGATGAAGGGAGTCGAACCCCCACGCCAAAGGCGCTAGATCCTAAGTCTAGTGCGTCTGCCAATTCCGCCACATCTGCATTTTGGTGGCTTACCGGGGAATCGAACCCCGGACACCTTGATTAAAAGTCAAGTGCTCTACCGACTGAGCTAGTAAACCACATGGCAGGGATAGCAGGATTTGAACCTACGAATGCCACAGTCAAAGTGTGGTGCCTTACCGCTTGGCGATATCCCTACGTATGGGGTGAACGATGGGACTCGAACCCACGACAACCAGTGCCACAAACTAGCGCTCTACCAACTGAACTACATTCACCACAAAATGGTGCGCCATCAGGGATTCGAACCCGGGACACCCTGATTAAGAGTCAGGTGCTCTACCAACTGAGCTAATAGCGCATAAATGGTGCGTCTTAAGAGATTCGAACTCCTGGCCCACGCCTTAGAAGGGCGTTGCTCTATCCAGCTGAGCTAAAGACGCATATTTTTTAATGGAGCGGGTAGTGGGAATCGAACCCACCTTTCCAGCTTGGAAGGCTGGAGTATTACCGATATACGATACCCGCATGTTATGGAGCAGGTAGTGGGAATCGAACCCACCTTTCCAGCTTGGAAGGCTGGAGTATTACCGATATACGATACCTGCATGTTATGGAGCGGGTAGTGGGAATCGAACCCACCTTTCCAGCTTGGAAGGCTGGAGTATTACCGATATACGATACCCGCACATTATGGAGCGGAAGACGGGACTCGAACCCGCAACATCCACCTTGGCAAGGTGGCGCTCTACCATTGAGCCACTTCCGCA
>NZ_JADPAA010000038.1:0-1924 GCF_015669365.1 Clostridium sp. 1001283B150210_160208_E6
TAAGTGCGCCCAGCATGGGCGTACACTAATCGGTGAAAGTCCGTAACGGGGGCTGATAGTGCCAACCGTATAGCTTAAGACAAGGGTGTCTATCGTGAGGTAGAATCTGAAGGAAGTCGGCGGCAAACCTTTGGTCTGAGGAACACGAATCACATGAGGCTTAATTTAGTGGGTAAGCTTGCTTAACAAAGCAAAGCCCAATAACTATCCGAAAACTGATTAAGTAGATGTGGCAGATAGATGAAGGGAAAGTGTACGTTCTTACCTGGGGAGGTCTGATAATACATCAATAAGTAGATGAAATTTCGAAATTGATAACCTATATAGTGATATATAGCTGAATTATCAGAAGTCAGCAGACGTCATAGTACTTTCGCTAATCGCGATAGCGAAGGGAAGGACTGAACATTAGAAGGTTTACAACTTTGATAAATCTAAGAATTATGAAGAAAGCAGAAATTCCCATAAGGAATCTGACTGTGGAGGTAGAAATGGAAGTTCGAGATAAACAGAAGGTGCAGAGTAAAATCGTAGATTTATTAAATAGAGAAAGCGTAAACGATGAGTTATTTGATACTAGTAGGTTACTTGAAGATGTGCTTGAAAGAAATAATATGCTTGAAGCAATGTATAGAGTAATTAGAAATAAAGGTAGCTATGGAATTGATGGCATGAAAACCGATGAACTTCGAGAGCATGTCAAAAAGACTTGGGCTACAGTTAAAACTAAACTGCTAGAGGGAAAATATAATCCATCTCCAGTAAGGAGAGTAGAAATTCCAAAGCCTGATGGAGGAGTAAGATCACTTGGAATACCAACAGTACAGGATAGAATGATTCAACAAGCCATTGCACAAGTACTTAGTAAATTATACGAGCCTACTTTCTCTGAAAGTAGTTTCGGATTCAGACCTAATAGAGGTGCAAAGAATGCTATTAAACAATCAGAAACATATATAAATCAAGGATATAAGTGGGTTATCGATATGGACTTAGAAAAATTCTTTGATAAAGTGAACCATAACATACTAATGGGGAAACTTGAAAAGAAAATTAAAGATAAAAGACTTCTGAAACTTATAAGAAAATATCTAGAAAGTGGAGTTCTTATAAATGGAATTAAAGTATCAAGTGAAGAAGGAACGCCACAAGGTGGGCCACTTAGCCCATTGTTAGCAAATATAATGCTAGACGATGTTGATAAGGAACTTGAGAAAAGAGGGCATAAGTTTTGTAGATATGCTGATGATTGCAACATATATGTCAAGAGTAAAAGAGCGGGTTTGAGGGTAATGGATTCTATAACAAGAATTATTGAAAATGAACTTAAATTAAAAGTAAATAAAGATAAGAGTGCAGTTGATATTGTAAGTAAAAGAAAGTTTTTAGGATTTTCATTTTATTTCGTTAAAGGCGTAGCCAAAATAAGAATACATGAGAAATCAATTAAAAGATTTAAAGAGAAGGTAAAGTCCATAACTAATAGAAACAGAGGAATATCTATGGATTTAAGATTACTTAAACTAAATGATTCTATTAAAGGATGGATTAATTATTTTGGAATAGCTAACGCTAAGCGGAAGCTGTTGGAACTAGATAAATGGATTAGAAGGAGACTACGTGCTTGCATATGGAAGCAATGGAAGAAGATTAGAACTAGATATAGAAATTTAGTGAAATTAGGAATCGATAATTGGAAGGCATGGGAATATGCCAATACAAGAAAAGGCCACTGGAAAATCTCCGGTAGCCCAATTCTAAGTAAATCACTTCATAATAAATATCTAGAATCAATAGGATTCGTTAGTCTTACACAAACATATCAAATGAAACATTAAATTCTAGTGAACCGCCGTATACCGAACGGTACGTACGGTGGTGTGAGAGGACGCTAAATAAAATAATTATTTAGCTCCTACTCGAT
>NZ_JADPAA010000039.1:0-1784 GCF_015669365.1 Clostridium sp. 1001283B150210_160208_E6
TATTTATTTATTTATTACATTTACTCCAATAACTACCATATACACTTATTTAAAGCACAACAAATAGGAGGTAGTCTATGTGCCTCCTATTTGTAAAATTATAACTTTACGCTATTTTCATTTGATGCAATAATATCCCATTTCTTTTTTTGATTGTTTTATTAAATAACTTTTTGATATTGTATGCAAAGCAAAGAAGCATAAATTCAGTTCTTATATTTTTCTTTCCACGAAGTAAGAATCTTCTAAATCCGTAATCTTGCTTTAATATACCAAATGCTCCTTCGACCTGTATAGATCTATTCAATCTTAATAATTTTCCTTCGGGAGTCGTTATATTCTCTAATGATTTTTTACGATATTTTATAAACTCTTTGGAAACATGTAATCTTTTATTCCCTTTGGCTTTGGTACATTTATTTTTATAAGTACATCCATTGCAGTTTTCACATTCATATATTGTAATTGTTGATATATAACCCGACTTAGATTTTCTATATTTAGTTGAAACAGGTTTTAATTTCTTTCCAAAAGCACATATGTAATAATCATCTTCACTAATATAAGTCATATTTTCTCTCTTACTTATATCATTTTTAAATTTTTTATTCTTTGATTTTTCGTAAGTTTGTGGCTTTATATAAGAATTTTGTTTATTCTCTGATAAATAATTATAATTTTCTTCACTTTCGTATCCAGCGTCAGCTATAACATTTTCAAACTTAATAGGTAATCCTTTTTCTAATTTATCTAAAAAAGGGATTAAAGTTAATTGATCTGAACGTTCACTAGATACATCAACTCCAACAATATATTCACCTTCAACACCAATTTGTATATTATACCCTGGTTTTAATTGACCATTTTTCATATGATCTTCCTTCATATGCATGAAGGTAGCGTCTTTATCTGTCTTTGAAAAACTATTACGCCCATTAAATATATTGTTGTAATCATCATATTTACTTTGTTTTTCAATAAACTCTTTTAAAATTTCAATATACTTTTGCAATTTACTTTTTCTTTTACCTTTTCCATGAACAAATGTAATATTATTAGATATTTTAATATCATCAATTTCATTTAATATTTTAGTAACTTGATTAACAGATATTTTCTCTTTAATTTTACCTACATTAATTTTAAATTCTGATGATATCTCAAATAAGATATTTTTAACCTTTTCTTGAAGCTTATTCTCAAATTTATCTGTAGCCTTTTTCCATACAAAAGTATATTTATTGGCATTCGCTTCGATTTTAGTACCATCAATAAATATATTTTTATATTCTATTTCATTTATTTCACCTAATTTTATTACTAATTGATTAAACAGATCATCAATACATTTTTCTAGATGATTTACTCTAAATCTTGCAATTGTATTATGATCCGGAGCCTTTTGCCCCTGCAAAAGCCAGATGAAATTTATATCACGCTTACATGCTTTTTCAATTTCTCTACTAGAATATAGTTTATTAATATAACCATATATAATTATTCTAAATAAGATGATAAGTTCAACTACTGGATTTCTACCTAATGTAGAGTATGTTTCATATAATTTTTTATAATTTAATCCCTCCGTAACATTAAATAGTAGTCTTACTGGATCATCTTCTTTTGGTATAAAATTAGTATCTATTGGGAAACCTATTTGATGCATAGGTATCACATTTTTATTAAATGATTTCATGATATTATTATGCACAAAAAAGGAAGTTCAAATTCGAACTTCCTTTTTCTATCAGCGAATATCAAAATTTATTTTGATACAGCCCCTT
>NZ_JADPAA010000003.1:0-9228 GCF_015669365.1 Clostridium sp. 1001283B150210_160208_E6
AATAAAAAAGATAATAAGTGATGCGAGTAAAGATATAGATAACCATTCTAGTAGTTTGTTTAAAGGTACTGAGGGGGTTAGTAAAGCTGATATATTGAAAAATGCTGGGCTAGATAAAATAAAGATAGATGAAATAGTATCTATACCTAAAGGAACTAGACCAGACCCTGCAACATATCTTAGTAAAGAATATATGGATATGCATTTGTCTCAATTCGATGATGGACTATCAGTTATTCAGACAGAGTGGGCATACGGGAGGTATTCAGAAATAAATGGTTTCGTAGGAGTTCCAGATGATAACACTGTATTTGTATTACCTAAAAAATATTGTGATGGGGTAGTTCTTAGAGCAAATGGAGATATATCAATTATTGAAAAGGAACTTGGTTTCCCCAAGGGATATTTTAGTGATGGCGGTGGATTGGTAAGAGTTGATGTTGATGATGTTACTGGGCTTAACTTAAGACTTCCAAGTGGGAACGAAACTGGTGCTAATTCATTATGGATTCCAGGAGGATATACATCTGGAAATGTGCCAGAGGCAATTTCTGACATAATACCATTGAAGCAAGCAACAATAAGTAGAATTAATGTAGATTAGGAGAAAAGAAAAATATGAATTATGATGATTTGATAAGTAAAGCTATTAAAAATGATGAAATTCAAAACCTGTTATGTGGGAAAAAACCATATGAAGTAGAGGTGTCCAAATTTACATCAGATGTATTCCCTACAGATATAAATTCAGTTTTAGTAAATTGCTTTTATAAGCAATATAATAATATAGAAAAAATAAATGAATTATTTGAAAATAACTTGAAGCATATGTTAAAAGGTAGTGCATGTAATGTATATATAGCTATTTTATATTTTGATGCTTGCATTTTTCAGGAAGAAATTAAAAAAGCAACATTTTTTATCAATAAAGAAGTCTTAGGTAGGAACATAAAAGAAGCAGTTGATAAAAATAAAGATGAGTTATCTCAATGGATAATCTTTGAAAATGGGATGAAAAAAAATAACCCTTTAAAAAATATTGAGAATTTTAACAAATACTATGAAAAAAAGTATAAGTTCAGTATTATTTAAAACTAGTTGCAAAACTCAAAGTAAAGTAACTGCATAAATAGATTAAACTCAAAAGTATAGTAAAATTAACAATAGAAAAAAATAATTAGATTCATAATTATTATAATGTAGTAAGCTGATTTAGAAAGGTTAATGTTTCAGTAATGGAGCATTAATCTTTTTTTCATGCACTGAAATATTTATAGAATCCAAGATAACTAGGATTGAAAACAACCGTAAGCTGAAAAGTAGAGAACCCAAATCTATGATTTGGAGTGAATCACTTTCACAGAGTGCAAGCAAGGAAATCCTAGGTTCAACAATTCCACTTGAAATCGAGGGGAACTCTGAACATATAATATGTAGTAGAAAAATAAATTCCACTAAAAAATAAAAAGAATTGAAAAGATAAAACATACAAATAATGGAACTTGGAAATAGAAACTCGGGACTCGGAAAGAGGAACGGGGGGATAGGGGGGAACAAGAACCTAATTATAAATAACAACTAACAAGAATAAAAAATTGAGTAATAGAAATAATATCTATTCAGAATAAATAATAATAGAAAAAAAGAAAATCTAATCAGATAAGAACTGAAGTAATAATCAATGAAGAAATTATAATAAATAACCAATCAATAGATAATAAAATCATTCAATGGAATAAATAACTGAGAATACATACATCAACTAATAAAAATATAGCAAAAACCAACGATAAGGCATCAGAAAAGAGAGATTTATGAGAATGTGAATAAGAATACTATTCAGATTGAAAAGCTGTAAATATACGCTAAATCAACTGAATTTAAAATAGATGATAAATCTGATAACAGAGTTAATGTTTCTAATCAAGGAGCATTAACTCTTTTTTTTAGAATACTACAAGAAAAAGATTTCAGAAGGATAGACTAAGATACAAGCATTAGTGTGTGTAATGAGAAGGCTTAATAACATAATCTATGGAATGATGAAAAATAAAACTGAATACATTTTACCAATTATGGAAATTGAGAAGGTAGCATGATAAAATAGTGGTAAGGGTTGAAAATGCTAGGCTCTACCACTAAAAATAATAAGACAGACTTTGCCCCAAGGGGGTTAGTAAAGCTATAGATATTGAAGAAATATCTAAGTTGTTAAAAACAGACCCAGATACAGCATTTTTCTGGTCTGGAAGAACAAATGGGATTGGTGGTGCAGATAGGGCGGCAGAAATTGCAAAAACAAAAGGTGGAGTAACATTAGAGTCTACAATTTTTGATAAGAATATTAAAATGCCAGAATGGGACTTTAATAATCTAGATTCAATTAAAGCGTGGGAAGATGCTTCAGCAGAGTATGCGAAGCAAGTATCGGGAGAGATTAGAGCAGTTGTAGGAAAAGAGTTGAGAGAAGGTAACATATGGGAAAATGTTGAATTGCCAAGGTTAAAACAAAACCCTAATGTAAGCAAAATAACGATTATAGACCCAGAAACAGGAATAGAAAAAATTATATTTGAAAGGTGATTAGATATGAATATAACAGGAACAATGTCATATATAAAGGTTGAGATTGAGGGGAAAACAGTTAAAATCGAAGGTGAAAAAGTAATTGGTGGCTTTATTGCTTTTAAGAATACAATAAAAAATTGGGAACCACCATATGAAAATGAAATAATAGATGAAAAATTAAAGCAAGAAATTATACAGAAAGTTTCTGATAAAACTAAAAATTCTCACTTGGTAATAACTTTTGAATAACTAAATGCTTAATTAATAGAGAGTTTTACTGCATAAAAAATAATAATAGTAGAACTCAGATAAATCAATAAAAATATCAAGATTTAATACTGCATAATTCTAATAATGCAGTGAAAGAAGTTAAAAAGATTAATGTTTCAGTAATGGAGCATTAATCTTTTTTTCATATGTTGAAATATTTATAAAATCTAAGATAACTAGGAGTGAAATCTACTGTAAGCTGAAAAGTAGAGAGCCCAAATCTATGATTTGGTGTGAATCACTTTCACAGAGTGCAGGTAAGGAAATCATAGACATAATAATTCCACTTCAAATCAAGGGGAATTAATAACAATAAATATGTAGGATAAAAAGATATAAAAGGAAACACACTACTCATATGCATTCGTAGGTGTAAGTTTGACTAGCTAAATGTAAAATTTAGAGTCTCACTTAAAAAGAAAAAGAATTTGAAAAGATGAAACATATAAATAACGGAACTTGTAAATAGGAAAGTGGGATTAAGAAATTTTAATTGGGGGAGAATCATAAGGGATTAAAGAAAAATAAGAATTTAAATAAAGAGTTATAGGGTATTATCTCAAAATGAAGCTACTGGAGAGCAAAGCTATCAGGTAGCAAAGTTAATAAGAAAAAAGATCAAAGAAATAGTAAGTGTAAAGATAAAAGGACAAATTATTAATGCAACAATTGAGCACCCATTTATGACAGATCAAGGATGGGTAAAAGCTTGAGAACTTCATGATGGATCAAAGGTATTAAATAGTAGAAAAGAGTATGAGGTAGTAGAAAGTATAGAATATAAGGGTTATAATGAAATTGAAGTATATAACCTAATAGTGGAAAACTACCACACATTCTTTATAACAGAATTAGGTCTTATGGTTCACAATATAGACTGTAAGAATGCAACTTTAGGACAGATATTTAAACAAGTTGGAGATAATATAAGTAATACTAAAATAAAAGGTGATTTTGAAGATGTTATAAAGAAGTTAGATGGTATAGCAGGAAGAAATAACATTGAAGAATATATAAAGAACTTTGATTCAAGGTTTAGAGGATTAGATCCAAATAATCTAGATGAAATAAAAAAGATAGTAAGTGATACGAGTAAAGATATAGATAACCATTCTAGTAGTTTGTTTAAAGGTACTGAGGGGGTAGGTAACCCTGAACTAAATAGACTTGATTATTTAAGAAATAAATATGACAAATTAACTTCTGAGCAAATTAATAATAGAATTAATTTACGTGGAGCAGTTAATGATGAAATAGATAGATTATATAAATCAGGAATTAGTAAGAAAGAATTAGGACCAGCAGTTGCAGGAGTTTTAGACCACAAAACAGGAAAATACTATTTTGGAATAAATAATATTAAAGGTAAGGTACCAACAGAACTTCATCCAATAATTAAAGAAAGAATAGACAACATGCCATTAGAAACTTATAATAGTTATGAAAAGTGGACATTAGGAGCTGGTTCTCATGCAGAAGTATATGCCTTAAATGAAGCAATGTTAGCGAATCCTAATGCAAAATTAGAAGATTTTATGGTGTACGTAGTTAGGTCTGGAAAGAAGTTAAAACCTAGAGGACTACCTATGCCAAGATGCCCACATTGTGAATATATAACAGATGGAGCAAGTTATTTCCCGGAGGTGTTAAAGTATGGAAAGTAAGATATTGACAAAAGAGTATGTCTTAAAGAATGGAATAGATTTTGATGATGATGATATTTTAGAACAAGAATATTTAAGTGATAGAATTTTAGATAACTCAAAAGAAGCAGGTGGAAAACCATTTACAGGATTAACCTATGAAACTTATCCAAATGGAAATTTAGTGTATTATTGTTATTATAAAAATGGTTTTTCGGATGGAGATTTTATTGAGTTTTACAATGATGGAAAAGTAAAGAGTATGCAGTATATGCAAAGAGGAAGAACTTTTGGCATTGAAAAGAATTGGTATAATAATGGTATATTAAAATCGGAAAGCAGATATGAATATGGTGTATGTTTAACATTGAAAGAATGGGATGAGAAAGGAAATTTAATTAAGGAAAAATTAGAGCCAACTGAAGACGATATAAAGCTTAGAGATAGTCAAGAAAAGTTTTATAAACATGCAGTAGCAGAAGAGTAAATTTAAGCTGCAAAACAATAATATACTAAAAATTAGAGGATTTGAATAATGTAGTATAGTTCAATGCATAATAATTAAGCAACTGAATGCATAAAAAATGTAAATATTAAAATACAGTAAAATCAATCAAGATGAGAAAAATAAATACTGCATAACTTAAATAATGTAGTGAAAGAAGATAAAAGGTTAATGTTTCAGTAGTTGGAGCATTAATCTTTTTTTATTCAATGAAGAATGTAGAAATAAAAGAAGTAGCATGATAAAATAAGGTTAACATATTAAGGAAAATTAAGGCTGAAATGATAGCTACATAACACTAAAAATGGTAGGTGAAGAAAAGTAGTGTTAAAACCGTGGTAAGGCTTGAAAATACTCAACTCTACCACTAAAAATAAAAAGACAGACTCAGCCCCAAGGGGGTAAGTAACCCTTATGGATTAACATCCAAAGATATACCATCTGTAAGAAATGGTGAATTTAATAAATTCTTTAATTCACTAACTTCAGAAGAATTAGATACTATATGGAAAGACCCTAAGCTGAGACAAACAATTGAGGATAGATTAAGACAACCAGGTGGATTACATGAATGGCATTTAGTTTCGAGAACTCCTCAGTTTAAAAATTGGAATGTGACAGCGGAGCAAATTAAGGACTTAAGAAGTTTAACTACAGATGTTAAATTCGTAAACCCTAAAGGTGTTCATGGAGGTAGAGGCTCAACAACTGCTCATAATGAATTGTTAAAGATAATAGATAGTTCAACAGATTATGATACGTTTACAAGAAGGTTAAATAATTGGGCGAATTATAGATTAGATGGAGGAATAGACTCTTTACCTAAGGGACTACAGTTAAAATAAATTAGAGGAGAGAAAAGTATGCAAAAAGAAGGCAAGGTATCGTTATGGCTAGGAAATTTTAATAATGAAAAGACTTTTAGAGAATTTATGGAGATTAAATATACTGATGATGGGGATTCTATACCATCAAAATTTAAAAAACAATTTAAGATAGACTATTATGATATAGATTTTTCAGAAATAGATTATATGGAGGAAAAATCAAATGACTTAGAAGTTTTATTAGAAGGGTTTTCTAATGATTATGAGATAATACCTAAGTTGAAAGAAAATTATGATGGGAATATGTATAATTCAATAGTACTATTATATGATTTTGAATATGATTCTAATAAAATAAATTATAAAAATGAAAACAATATATTAGATTTTATTGGTTGTGTAGATTACAGCAAATAATTGAATGCATAATAATTAATAAAGTAACTGTATAAAAAAGTAATAATAGAAAAATTGAGTTAAATTAATAATATTAAGAAAATTTAATACTGCATAACTTAAATAATGTAGTGAATAGAGGGCAAGGGGGCAGAGTGGTAGATAAAATTAAAAAGTAATTGATAGTTGATGAAACTAAATTTATAAGGAATACAATCCTAAGGGATTGCATAAGTTCATTTAGCTAAATCAAGAATTTAGAAATTCACTTAAAAATCTTTACCACCTATGCCACCTTTCAACCCAAAATAAAAGAAAATATCGTTGTAACTGAAATGTCGATACTTCAATTACAACGATATTTTTTTGATTATGTGTAAGAACTAATGTAGAAATAAAAAGAAGTTGCATGATAAAATAAGGTTAATAGATTAAGGTAGAAAAAGTAACTACATAAAACTAAAAATGGTAAGTGATAAGAAGTAGTTAAAAAGTTATGGTAAGGGTTGAAAATACTAAGGTATTGGTACTAAAATAAAAAGACAGACTCTGCCCCAAGGGGGTAAGTAACCTTAATGCAAAAGAAATAATTTCTGAGAGGGTTAAGGGATTAGATTTAAGTGAACATCAGTTAACAAATAAGCAGTTAAGTTCCAAGAAAATGTCTGAGATTAAAAGTAAAATAGATAATAGAATAGCAACTAAAGCTGAATATGAAGCATATGAGTGGAATAAAAGATTTTCAGCAAGAAGACGTGAGGGTGTTAAACAATTCTGGAATCAAGAAAGAGAAAGAATAATAAAAGGTGAAAGTACTACACGTAATTGGACAACAGAACAAATTCAAGATATTTTAAATGGTAGAACACCTAAATATGATGTTAAGCCTATTCAAGGACATCATTCATATAGTGCATCAAAATATCCTCATTTAGCTGATAAAGGTGAAATAATATATCCAGTTACACCAAATGAACATTTAAAGGGATGGCATGGAGGAAACTTTAAAAATAGTAGACCTGGTGAGCCGATAATAGATATAAATGATTTCTAAGTAGGAGGGAAATAAGTGGATAACATAGGTATTAAAATAAAAAGTAATGATAAAATAGCTAAATGCATTAGTATTATAAGAAAATATACAAACTTATCAATAGGAGAAATTAAAGCTAAAATAATAAATAATGAATATGTAATGGTCTGTGGATACACAGATGAAGATGGAATAAAAAGTATAGTAGAAGCTTATAAAGAAGTTACAAGTTTAGGAGTTGATGCGGTAATATATGAGCATGATAGAGTTACTACAATAGATTTTCTAATAAATTTAATAGATATGTATGGTGATATTGAAAGAGATATGCAAGAAATGGACGACTTAACGTATGATGAGGATTAATAGTTACTACAAAATTGTAGGAGAAGTTGCTGCATAAAAAAGTTTAAGAAAAATATATTAAAAATAATAGAAATATTAGTAAAATTGATACTGCATAACTTAAATAATGCAGTGAAAGAAGTTAAAAAGGTTAATGTTTCAGAAATGGAGCATTAACTTTTTTTCTTGTAATGCTGAATATAGAAATAAAAGAAGTAGCATGATAAAATAGGGTTAATAGATTTAAGGAAATTAATGCTAACAATCTAACTACATAACATTAAAAATGGTAAGTAAGTAAAAGTAGTTAAAAAAATATTGGAAAGCATTGAAAACACTAGGTAGATATAAAATACAGACTCTGTCCCAAGGGGGTTAGTAATACTGGAAAATATTCCGCATTTGGAGAAATGCCAATAGAAGATGGAATAAGATATGATGGCTATTGGAAATATCAATAAGCATTAGAAAAAGGACAGTTTAAGAATGGTTCTATATTTGATGGATGGTATAAAGTAGATGGTTCAATGAATTATCCGGACAATTGGGGGGCAATACCAGGAACAGAAGAAGTGGTAAGTTTGGGAAATAACGGAGTAATTGAGGTTGGTAGATATGGGACTCCAGGAAGTTCGAGTGCGTACGTTACAGAAACAGGTGTAACAGCTGATAGATTGGCATTACCACCTAATACTAATCCAAATGAATATATAAGATATAAAATAAATGGTTCAATTAGCAAAGTTGAAAGAGCAGTAGTTGCACCATGGGTTGGTGATAAAGGTTTGGGAATTCAATATAAATTACCAAAACCAATTAATTGGTATGTAGAACGAGGAATATTAATTCCAGAATAAAAGGAGGAATAGGTATGAATATTCAACAGATAGTTTTAAATGATTTGAATAAAATATTTGATGAGGAAATAATTGGAAATAATCTGAAAAATATTCGTTTCGATTATGGAGATGGTGGATATGAACCGGGAAATTATGTGTATGAAGATAATGGGTTATATCATTACGTTGGAGTAGGTGATAGAGGTGGTATTGAAATAAGTAAGGAATCAAAGAATGTAGATGAAGTACTTTATGAAATTTATAGAGATATAACTTTTAAAGAAGCAACTAAGTATGCAATGATTAATAGAGAAAAAGGTAAAGATTGGAGAAGAATATTATTTGCAAAACAGCTAGAAATGTTAAGAATAATTGGTAATAGGTTTTATATAAAGAGGAGTAATGAGATTCAAGAAATTCTAAAGTCTAATCCATATAATGATAATATTTAATAAATCATTATATGAGTTTTTAATAACAAATATTGTATGAAGGATATGTAAAGATTATTAAAAAGGAAGGTATCTTTATGAAACCTTCCAACCATTATCTTCGAGAGAAGGTGCGGCAATAAATATGGACTGGAATAATATGAATGGTATTAAACAATTAGATTTTCTCAGAATCCAAATGATTGGATGGGAACCGCATTAGGTGATGAATAGAGTTGCTTAGAAAATAATTATGGATATACAGATTTGATAGAATATGGAGGATATTGGTAAGGCGGTAAAGTTAAATCATCAGCTTTCGGATATATGGATGCAGATGATGCCTTAAGGTATAATCAATATTGGGATGA
>NZ_JADPAA010000003.1:9326-288947 GCF_015669365.1 Clostridium sp. 1001283B150210_160208_E6
AAGGCGGTAAAGTTAAATCATCAGCTTTCGGATATATGGATGCAGATGATGCCTTAAGGTATAATCAATATTGGGATGATGTAGCAAAGGGATTGTATAATAATCCTTATGGCAGAAAGTTATCTTTAGATGAAATATCAAGAATGCAATGTGGCTTTGATAAAATAGCACAAAAGAATTGGAAATATGAACCAGGATTAGATAGATATAATAATAGAATTCTTGATTATCATAATGAAAATGCGATAAATAATGCTATAAAGGGTGGAAGTTCATCTACATACTCAGGAGAAGAATGGTGTAGATATTTTAGAGAGACATATGGTTCAGATAATGTAGTATGGGAAAACGCAACACCATCACAGCTGGCTCGAAGCTGGCAAGGTACAGGAAAGTATATTGGTATTGATGATTATATAGACACAACTGTACCAAAGGGAACTATATTATATAGAGGAGAGCCGAATGGAACAGAGTACTTTACTACTTTAGATGCAATTGAAGATGCTGGAAGAGATGCAACAAATGTATTTGAGGGCTTACAGGTAGAAAAGAATCCAATACATGGCTATAGAGGAGAAATGCAAGGGTATGTTTTTAATGAGGATATTGCCAGTGCATATGGAATAACAAATGCGAATCCTCAATTTGGAAAGGGTGGATTGCCACAGTACTATATTCCAAATGTACAGGAGTTGATTGATAAGGGAATATTAACTCCTGTAGATAGCATCAAATTGACCAAGTAAGGAGAAATGAAATATGATTGATAATAGTAATGGATATATTAATATATCAGATGAGTTAACGATTTTCCCGGGATTCTCATTTGAACAGTTTAAGAATACAAAGTTTTATGACAATCAAGACGGCGTAAGAATTATTTATTTGAATGAACACCAAATCATTAATGGAAGAAACTATATTGTTAGTTTGTTCTTTAGGGACAGAAAGATATATATGGTGTCTTTGATATGTTGTGATAAAGAATTTTCTGAACAGGATGAGAAAAAAAGAAAGGAATTGCATGATACAATACTAAGTGAATTAGGACTTAATTCCCATATGAAATATAATTGGGGTGAGATTTCATCAGATTTTGATGCCAGAAGTAATATAAGTAGTATCAATATTATTTATTTTTAATTATGGTTATACTTTAGGACTTCAAAACCCCTAACTCAAAAAGCTATTTTAATTTCTGTCTGTTCATGAAGTGAGTGACATACAGAGGTTAATAATAGCTTTTTGTCATTTACCTAAAGGGGAAAGGACAGCTTATAGCGAAATTTGCCACTAGGAATACAAAAGGATTTGTCTGACATTTTCTTGAGTTTATTTTGCAAAAGTTTGATTTGACTGACTTCTTATGAGTTGATAAAAAACAATCTTCCACAGAACCAAAGTTTACTTGATTATCTACAGATGCATATGAAGAAGAAGGGATAGCATATTGTTTTGGGTATGGAGCAGGTGAAGTAGCACAGTTTGTTGTAGGAAGTAAGTTAGCATCAAAATTAAAAGGCGGTAAAGTTAAATCATCAGCTTTCGGATATATGGATGCAGATGATGCCTTAAGGTATAATCAATATTGGGATGATGTAGCAAAGGGAGTATATAATAATCCTTATGGCGGAAAGTTATCTATAGCTGATGTAAGTAAAAATATAAATAACCATTCTAGTACTTTGTTTAAAGGTACTGAGGGGGTTAGTAACCCTAGAAAGATATCTGGAGTTGCTACTGGAGGAGAGAATTTATCTAATCCAATTAAATCTATGAGAGGCTCAAATGGTAATATAGGATTAGTGCCTAAAGAAGTTGCAGACAACTTACGCGGAAGAGAATTTAATAGTTTTGATGATTTTAGGAATGCCTTCTGGCAAGAATATTCAACTTCAAGTTATGCAAGTGAATTTAGTAAAGCTAATATTAAGCGAATGAGTCAAGGTTTAGCACCTAAAGCACCAGCATCACAACAATATAAAAATATTTCTAGCTATGTACTTCATTATAAAAATCCAATTTATAATGGTGGAGGAGTATATGATTTAGATAATATAATAATATCATCGCCACGAATGCATCAAGAAATATTAGATAAGGGATTCCACTTTAATAAATAAGGAGTGAAAATGTATGTTAAAAAAATTAACACGAGAAGAATTGATAAATCTAGTAAATAGAATAGTAGAGTGTGAAGGGTCAGAAGAAGAAATTGATGAAATGATAGAGGTTGTAAAAAGAAATGTACCTCATCCAGAAATAAGTGATTTAATATATTGGAATGATGAAGAACTTACTCCAGAACAAATAGTTGATAAAGCATTAGAATATAAACCAATTCAGCTTTAACAGTTGAAATAATACTTTTTACTGCATAATAAATAGATGATTAACTGCATAAAAAATAATAGATGTATAATCTAGTTAAATCAATAAGAGTAAGCGTATTTAATACTGCATAATATTAATACTGTAGTAAGAGAAGCACTAAATGAACTAGCTGAAAAATAAGTAGGCTAGTTCATTGCTTTTATAGTGATAAAATAGTGGGAGAGATTGAAAACAGTAGACTCTACAACTAAAAGATAATAAGACAGACTCTGCCCCAAGGGGGTAAGTAAAGCTGAGATAAATACTGCTGAAGGTATTAAAAACATTATTAATAGAAAAGGATATTCAGTAGATGATTTTGCTAAGTTATTACATCCAGATAGAATGTTAACAGATTCAGAAAAAGTTCTAGTTGATTCTATAAGAAAAGAGATAGGATTACCATCAGCAGACACTTTAATGTGTAAAGTAATACCACAAAGTGATATATATAAATATTTATATAATGAATATGACGGAGTAAGAGGTTTTACAGCGGTAAGTGAACATGGAGCTAATTTAAATACATTACTTGATAAATATAATGGAGCAAGATTGGATTACAATAATACTGCATTTAAAACTACAACTGGTGTAGATGGAGTTTCACAATCAGTAGGTTTACCAGATAAGTTCTATGGCACAATAGAATATAAAGCAAATGATGTTAGTGAAATATCAATTCCTGATTGGGCACCGAAACCAGGTGATTATCCTTATACGGGAAAAGCATTTACTGGGAGTACAGATATTATTTTACCAGAATATTTCCAAGGTACCAGAAAATTCATTGATGGAGATATAATTAAGATTATAGATAGTGATACTGGTAAAGTTGTACAACAATTTATTTATGATATGGATACTGATATAAAATGGGTTATGATAGGAGGAAATTAAAGTGATATATGCTGTTTACAAAAATAAAATATATCTAGCTAATATTAGACAGTCAAAAGTTAGACTTAAAACCAGGGTTGTAGAACCAGGATTTAATGAATTAGTTGATTTAGCAGGTAATATTCATAAGGGTATATTTATAAAAGAAATTGATATTAATGATGTAGATATAATATATGCAATAGAGCATAGAGTTTTATATAAAGGGAGTGAATATAAATGCTTAAAAGTAAATTCACAAACTTTAGATATAAATTATATAACCATTTATACAAGTGACTCTGATATTGCTAAAAAATATGGATTTACAAAAAAAGAACAATTTATTTTTGATAAAGATGTATCTTTAGATGAAATAGATGCATTAATTGAAATTAAGAAGCCTATATTAAAATTTAGTAATTTAAAAGGGCAAAAAATAACAATAAACCAAAAAGATATTAAAAATTATCTATCAAATATTATTGAATAATAACTGCAAAAAATTATAATAATTAAATTCATAATAATAGATAAAGAAATAATAGTAATATTTTTATAATAGAGATAAAAATAATTTATTGCATAATTTTAATAATGCAGTGAAAGAAGTTAAAAGGTTAATGTTTCAGTAAATGGAGCATTAATCTTTTTTTCGTGCATAGAAATATTTATAAAATAGATGATAGATATATATTATACTAAAGTGAAAGTTAGAAGAGCAAAATATAAAATTTTGATTCTCACTTTTAAATCTGATAAAAGAGTTAATGTTTCTAATGAAGGAAGTAGCAACTCTTTTTCTATAAAATTCAATTGATGTATAAAAAAGTAAGTGATAAAATTATAATTGATAATATAATTTAGAATGGAGTGTTTTTATGGCAGGTGGAGACACAATAAAATTCAATTACGAAGATATTCAAGTTTCTTATACAAAATTAATAGATATAAGCGAAAAAACGAAAGAAGCTTTAGATAGATTAGAAAAAGTTTGTGATGTAGCAGATCAAGATATGAAAGGAAAATATAGGGCTGGTTTTAAAGATAAAAAAGATGAGGTATTTAAAGAAGTTAAGGATGTTGCTGTAGACGGTGTAAGAAAAATAGCAAAAATAATGAATGTTACAAGCAAAGATATGGAAAAAAAAGAATTAGAGATAATTCAATGCCTAGAAAAATAATGGGGGAAAGTGTATGAGTAATCAAGAGATTTGTAATGAAATTAATTATATAAATCGAAAATTAGGTATATATAGTGAATATATCTTTACAGTTGATAGAGCTAAGAGAACATGTAGTTCTATTTCAAATGGATTAGAATATATAAAAACAAAACAAGTAGAAAAAATTTGTGAGAACTGTATAGAGGCATTAGGACAACAAGAAGCACTATTAGAAAAATTAGAATTATATCACAAGAATATATTAGATGTTTATGACAATATGCATTCAGAAGTTAGTGAAGCATCAGTAGCCATAAATAATGAGATAGATAGATTAGAAAGAAGAAAAAATTATCTATATTCTCAATTAGATTAAAGGAGTTAAAAAGATGCTTAGGAGTAATGATAATCTTTATATTAATTTGGATACAATAGAAATGTTAAAAGATTCATTTAATAAAGAAATAGAAAATTTAACAGAGTTATTTTTAGAATTAATAAATGAAGTCAAGATAATAGAAACTAGTGATATGTGGAGTGGGAAAAGTTATGATTCATTTAAAACTGAATTTGAAACTTGGAAATTAGATTATTTAGAAGGAATTACAAAACTACTTCAACTTAAACAATATTTAGAAGAAGTTAAGGCAGTAGGAGAAAGCTTAATTAGTGAAAGAAATTCTCTTACAACATTTTTAGAGGTGTAATATGTCAGATAATATTTTTCAAATTGATTATAGTAATTCTGATGACACAAAAAGAGAGGCACAAAGTTTTCTAAATTATTTCGAATATATTCAAGATTTATTAATTGATTTAGAAAGAGATATAAGTTCTTTAAGTATAGCATCATTATGGAGTAGTTCAGAGTTTTACTCAGAAAAAGCAATATTAGATAAATATATTAAAGAAGAAATATCTAGGTATAAAAGATTCAAAGAAGGATTTTGTGATTTTTATTCAAAGATAGAAGATTTAGATTCAAGTCTTGAATATATGATTGATAGTCAAATTAATTTTGTAGAAGATAATAAAAATTATGAGACTTATATAACATTATTACAATATAATCAAGAAGATGATAGTCAAGAAGAGTTATATGAATCGTTAAAAAAATATGGCTTATCAGATTCCGAAGCTATGAAGATATCTTTGCTATTTGATGTTGAAACAAGAAGATTGTTAGAAGAATTATCTAAGATGGATGAATGTGAATTAGAAAAGGCTGTCATTGATATAAAAAATAAGGCGATTAAGAGTCCAGAGGAAGTAGTATTAGTTGATTTACTATCATTAGATAAAGCAAGTGGATATCTTGATGCAGTAGGAAGTTTGAATAATATAATTGCAACTGGATCGGTTTCAGCTTTGCTTAGTAGCAAATATGTTGGAAAAAATATTAATAATTACAAATTAGATATAAAATCTTTAGACGGTCAAATAAATAAATTAAACCAAAGGATAAATACAAGTCAGTTGGGAAAAGTAAAAGTAGATAAGATGAAGGTAGATTTAGAGAGATTAAAAAGTATTAGAGATTCAAAAATAACTAAATCAACTAAGGTTGCTAAAGTAACAGGTACATTAGGAAAGGTTGTAGGAACAGTTACTAATGTATATACTGTTGTAACTATGTCTTTGGAGCAGTATGAGCAATTTACAAAAAATGGAGAAGAAATTGATGATATAGTAGCAGCAGTTGGAATAGATGTAGGTGGAATTTTAGTAGCAGGAGCAGCGGGACAAGCGGCAGGACAATATATTTGTGGGCAGTTGGCACTGCAGTTGGTGGCCCTGTAGGAACAGTAGTTGGTGGAGTAGTTGGAACAGTTGGAGGGTTTGTTATAGGTGCTACTGTTAATATAGTATATAGCACGGTGGTAGATCCAATTTTGACAGCAGCATATGATAATGTAGTAGAGCCCGTTGGCGAATGGGTAGAAGATAAATTAAATGATTTAGGAGATTGGTGGGATTCATTATGGTGGTAGAACAAGAAATTGATAAACTAATTAAAGAAAATAAAAGAAGTGAAGTTAGAAAAATAGTAGATGAGTATAAAAAACAAATTAAATTTCATGTAAATGCTCCATTTCTAAGAGAAAAAACAGGAACTTTTATTTTTGTTATTATAGGAATATTTCTGGGAATAGGTGCATTAGTAATTGGAGATGAAGTTTCATTAGTAGTAAAATTAATATATATAGTTCCTTTAATTATAAGTAGCATAACTATTTTAATATTATATTTTAAGGCAAAGAGTAGTGATTTTTCAGATGAAAAAACTATGGAGCTAATGCTTAACTTTATTTTGCTAGAGACTATTTGTATATGTTTTTTAAGTTCATATTTTTATCAATATTTTTTATTTAAAGATTTTACACAAATAGATTATTTAAAAAATATGGGATTTGTATTAGTATGCATTGGATTAATAACTATATTAACATTACTTGATGCACCAAAGAAGTTTATGAAAGAATTTAAAGTAGAAAAAAAGAAATATATATATCCAGGAGCGATATCAGGAGGATTAATATACACTTTAGTATTAATAGCAAATATAACTAAGCCATATACATTATTATTAATATTGGCATATGGATTAATTATGATTTTAACAAGATTTTATGTTTATGGTATGTTTAAATACAGTAAATATGATTATATAAAGAATTTAAAATACTAGTGTAAAGGAGAGGAAGATAATGGTGAAGTTATTACCATTAGGTTCAGTAGTTATCATTGATACAGAAAAAAGTGAAAAAATATTAATAGTAGGTAGATTAGTAAGAAAAGATATTGATAGTAATGTATTTGATTATTGTGGTGTAAGGGCTCCACTTGGCTTAAATGGAGAGGAACTAGTAATGTTTAATCATGAAGATGTAAAAAGATTAATGTTTGTAGGGTTCCAAGATGAGGATGAGTTGGTATACTCATCTACTATAACTAAACAAAGAGAGGATGTCAAAAAAAACAATACAAAGGATTGATAAGTTTCTAATATGTTATATATAAGGATTAAATTATAGTTATTTATATCCAGGTATAAGCATCACAGAGGTGAACTGTAACCTTTTAAGTAGACAGGGGGAAGTTTAAAAAGTGATGCTTTTTGTTAGATTGAGATGAGATTTATAAATGAATAAATATTTACCAATAAGGTCAGTAGTACCTTTAAAAAATGGATAACACAAATAAGGAATTAAAAAGAATAGATGAAAGGCTCAGTAAATTAAAAGATTATGAGGTGTAGACATGTTTAGAGAAATGAGAAGAAAAAAGCAAGAGCTATCACATGAGGAATGCATAAGTGTACTTAATAAATGCACATCAGGAGTTTTAGCTGTAGAAGGTGATGATAGTTACCCATATACTGTTCCTTTAAGTTATTCTATTAAGGGAGATGAGCTATATTTTCACTGTGCAAAGATTGGACACAAGCTTGATTCTATAGCAAGAAATAACAAGGTTAGCTTTTGTGTAATAGATAAGGATGAAATTATTCCTGAGAAGTTTACTACACATTATAGAAGCGTAATAGTATTTGGTAAAGCTAAAATAGTTGAGGATGAAAAGGAATGCAAAGATATACTTATGACTTTAGTAGAAAAGTATTCTAAGGGCTTTGAAAAAGAAGGAGCATTGGAAATTGAAAAGGCCTTAAAAGCTACAAACTTAGTTAAAATTAAGATTGAGCATGTTAC
Source organism: Clostridium sp. 1001283B150210_160208_E6 (assembly GCF_015669365.1). Lineage (NCBI taxonomy): Bacteria > Bacillati > Bacillota > Clostridia > Eubacteriales > Clostridiaceae > Clostridium > Clostridium sp. 1001283B150210_160208_E6. The sequence goes on from NZ_JADPAA010000003.1 coordinate 17,458, forward strand.
TGGAAAAGTAGCAAAAGAGCTTATATAGGTATTATTGTAAAAGAGACTATATTGGAGTACTATAGTCTTTTTTTACTGTCTAGTAAATTATAAAATTTCAATTAGCTATAAATCAAAGGGGGGATTACATTCTGTGACTTGGATCTTGCTACGGAACAAGCAAAATAAATATCTACCCCACCTTTTTTAATCTTCATAATTGCTTCAAAAGTCTAGTGTATAATCTAAAGCTAATTCAAGGCGGAGGATTAAGTGATGAAAAAGAAGATGATTAAATATTTGACTATATTATTAATTTGTAACATTACAATAAATTATATTGAAAGTCCTATTAGAGTACATGCTGATACACTTCAGGAAAAGAAGGATAAGAAAGAGGATATAGAAAATAAGCTAGAAGATACTAAGGATGAAAGAAAAGTTATAGAAAAGGAAAGTGCAAAGCTTCAAGATGAGCTAGATTTAGTTAAGACTAGATTGGACAAGCTTAATGAGGAAATTAATACCCTTAATAAAGAAAATAAGAATATAGAAGAAGAGATATTAGAGGTAGAAAAAGTTCTTGAGGAAAATTATGAGATAATAAGAAGTATTATTAAAATTCAATATGAACAAAAGGTTGGGGGATATTTATCTATACTTTTAGAGGCTAAGGACTTTGGAAATTTCCTTAGAAGGTTAGAGGTAGTTTCAAATTTAATAAAGAATAATGATGAAACTATAAGAGAGATAAAAGAGCTTCAAGTTGAGTTAGAAAGCAAAAAAGAAACTTTAACTAAACAAATGGATGAGATTAATAAAAATAAGATAATAGTAGAAGAGGAAAAGGGTAGACTAGATAAATTAAATAAAGAAAATAAAGCTAAGGTTAAAAAATTAATTAAACTTCAGGGAGAGTTATCTTCTCAGATTAAACTTACAGAGAAAGAAATATCAGAGTTAGAGTCTAGAGGACAAGAAATAAATAATGAGATAGTTTCTTCTTCAGGTGGAGGAAGTTACAATGGAAGTAAGATGGCTTGGCCAGTAATAGGATATACTACTCTTTCGTCAAAGTTTGGATATAGAATACATCCTATTTCAGGAGAAAAGAAGCTACATACTGGAATTGATATTCCTGCACCAGCTGGAACTCCTGTAGTGGCTGCAAATTCTGGAACAGTAATAATATCTAGATATGATAACTCTTATGGTAATATGGTTGCAATTGATCATGGTGGCGGAATTGTTTCTTTCTATGCCCATAATACAGAAAGACTAGTTAAGGTTGGAGATAAGGTTTCAAAGGGACAGAAGATTTCAACTGTTGGAACAACAGGATATTCTACAGGAAATCACCTACATTTTGAAGTTAAGAAAAATGGAACTTTTGTAGATCCAATGAACTACTTATAGTGGGAGGGGAAATGATGAAGTCTTGGACAATAAAAGCACTATCTAAAGATGGTTTGAGAAGTATAAAAAGTAATAAGTTATTGGCTTTTGCAGCTATCTTAACTTCAGTAATATCATTTACCTTACTTGGAATATTTTATTCAATAATGGATATTACTAATGACAATATTATAAAACTTCAAGAGGAAGTAAGAGTTGTAGCTTTCTTAGAGGAGGATGTTGAAGAATCAGAAGTATTAAATATAAAAGAAGATATTGAAGAGTTAAGTGGTGTAGAAAGTGTTATATATGTTCCTTCAGATGAAGGGTTAGAAGCTTATAAGAGAGATATTGTAAGTGAAGAAGACGATGATATGATGAGAATAGTTGAGGAAGCAATAGATAAGGGAAAGAATCCAATTCCTGATACCTTAGAAATAGAAACAGAAAATATAAATATTAATGAAGAGGTAATGAATAAAGTATTAGAGTTAGAAAATGTTTATAAGGTTTCTGATGGAAATTTAATCACAGATTTTCTTAAAACAATGAGTAAATATGTAAGGATTTTTGGTATAGCACTAATTCTAATATTAGTTATTTCATCAACTATATTAATATCTAATGTAATAAAGGTTTCAGTTTTTGTTAGAAAAAGAGAAATTGGAATTATGAAGTATATTGGAGCAACTGATAACTATATTAGATTACCTTTCATAATAGAGGGGGCAGTAATAGGAGCTTTGGGAGCAGGAATTAGTGCTTTAATGGTATCCATAGTTCATTCATTGGTTAATACTAATATGTCTGAAATACTAGTTAGTTTTATACCAGGTTTTTATATTACACCTTTAGGAAACATAATGATTATTTTATTACCATTACTTTTCTTCATGGGAATAACTATAGGGGTTGTAGGAAGCCTAATATCATTAAAGAAATACTTAATAGTATAGAATAAAGTCTATAGGAATAGTAGTTTATTTAGCTACATTCTTATAGACTTTTTGTGGTATTCTATAGAAAGCTTATGGAGCAAATATGAAGATTCTCCATAAAAAATACATAAGTTATTGATAAGATTACAAATAATATTAAGAAGAACATTTAGGAGGAAGACATGTATTTAGATGTACTAATTGTTGAGGATGAAGAAAAAATTTTAGATGTAATAGAAGCTTATTTAAAAAAGGATGGATTTAATACAATAAGAGCAGTAGATGGTGAAGAAGCTTTAGAAAAGTTTGAAATATTTTCTCCTGATATTGTTATTTTAGATTTAATGCTACCTGATATTTCTGGAGAGGAAGTATGCAAAAGAATAAAGAAGGCCTCTAATACTCCTGTAATAATGCTTACAGCAAAATCAGCTGAAGAGGATATTTTAAATGGATTTTCTTTAGGATGTGATGATTATGTGGTAAAGCCTTTTAGGCCTAAGGAGTTAGTTGCAAGAGTTAATTCAGTATTAAAAAGAACTTTAGGAATAGATAATATGAGTGAGCTAATCTTTAATGATGGAGAATTAAAGATTAATTTAAAGACAGGAGAGGTCTTTAAAAATGATAATCTTGTTACATTAACTCAATCAGAATATAAAATATTACAAACTTTAGCTACAAATCCTAAAATAACTTTTACTAGGAATGCATTAATAAGCAAACTTAATGATGAATCAGGAGCTTTTGATAGAGTGATAGATACTCACATAAAGAACCTAAGGGCCAAGATAGAAGAGAATAGCAGAGAGCCAAAGTTTATAGTTACAGTTTATGGCGTTGGATATAGATTTGGAGGGGAAAATGAAAACACTAAATAGAAGAATGTTTCTATCTTTTATGATTATTTCCTTTGCAATCATATTTCCCATTAGCTTTACATTTAAATATATTATAGATAGAAGCTTCAACTCCTATATAGAAAACTGCAATGTTGAAAGAATGAATGAGGTAGCAACAAGCTTAAGTTATGCTTATTCTAACGGTAGTTGGAATAAGGGGGTTATAGAAGATGTGGCATTAAAAGCATTGGATGGTGGACTTATTATAAGTATTTATGATAATAAAAATAATTTAATTTGGAGCACTAATGAGGAGCATAAAGAACAATGTGAATCTATGATGAAAAATGCCTTTAGTAATAAATTAAACAATGGAATGCTGAGTAGAAGTTTTAAGATTATTAAGAATGGAGAGAAAATTGGAAGTGTAAATATAAGTCATTATGAATTTTACTATAGAGAGGTTGATACAATTTATTATGATACTTTAAACAAAGTTTTAATTATCATAACTATTATGGCAACTATTTTATCCTTAATTATAAGTTTAATACTTTCTAAATCCATTAATAAACCTATTTATAAGGTTATAGATACAGTTAAGCTATTAGGAAAAGGAAAATATAAGGAAAGGGTAGATAATAGCAGTAGTATAGTAGAAATTCAAGATATGATAGAGTCAATAAATATTATGGCAAAAAGACTGGACTCTCAAGATGCTATGAGAAAGAGATTAACTAAGGATATAGCTCATGAATTAAGGACGCCTATTACCATAATTTTAGGACAACTTGAAGCTATTAAGGATGGAATATGGGAGCCAACAGAGGAAAGACTTAATGGTATTTATGAAGAGATTCAAAGGATTGATAGGTTAGCAAATTCATTAAATAGTTTATCAAAGATTGAGGAAGAAAATGGGGCATTACATAAGGAAAAAGTGGAGATATCTGAGCTTATAGAGAATATATTTATAAATTTTGAAAAAGAACTTCATAATAAAAATATAGATGGACAGCTCCACTTAAGTAAATGCGAAATAGAAGTTGATAAGGATAAAATTAGTGGAGCAATTATAAATCTCATATCGAATGCTTTAAGATATACTGAAAATGGTGGCTCAATTAATATAAAAACATTTGTAAAAGAAGATCACTTATTTATTGAAGTAGAAGATACTGGCATAGGCATAGCAAAAGAGGATATTCCTTATGTTTTTGAAAGATTTTATAGAACAGATGAGTCAAGAGCAAGGGTTACAGGAGGTGCAGGTATAGGCCTTTCAATAACTTTAGCAATAGTTGAAGCTCATAATGGAATGGTTTATGTTAAGAGTGAATTGGGCAAGGGGAGTAAATTTATAATAGAGTTGCCTATTAATTCATAATTTCTTCATAAGACTTTTTTATAATCATATTAGATTTAAGAAAGGTGGAAAAATTTATGTTTGGATGCGGTATTTCTAATGTAGGAACAATGGGAGGTGGCTCATTAATATTTGGGCTTTTATATTTAGGTTTTAGAGTTGCTGTAGTTGGATTAATTATATATCTACTATTTAAATTATTTAATGGAGGAAACAGTAATAATAAAGCTATTAATGTTTTAAATGAAAGATATGCTAGTGGTGAAATAAGCTTTGAGGAATATGAAGAAAGAAAGAGTAATTTAAATAGAAAGTAACATAATTTTATAATTTCCTTACTTTAGAATGAGAGAAGTGGATATTTGTTTTGCTATTATTACGGAAGAAGCAAAATGAATATCCATTTTTTTGCAGAAAAATAATGTATAATAAGACTGTAGAATTAATTTTTAAGGGGGAATAGATTATGAGGAAGAAGGTATTTATAATACTATTAGTGATTATTTTATCTATAGGGGGATATGCACTTTATAAGGCAATAAATTTAGATCCAAGTATAAATTCTATTGAAGAGATGGATGTTATGAAGTTTGAAGGGGTAGAACATTTTCCAATGTTTAGTATAGAAGAATATTTTAAGGATAAAGACAAAGGTAATATAGCAAAAATATTAAATGCTTTAAAGGATAGAAGTAGGAAAAATGATAATGTTCTATTAGGGAATAGTAAAGGGTATGCTATTGATATGATGTATAAGAAAAAAAGTAATGAAGAAATTTTAACACAATATAGATATAAGCTATGGGTTAAAGATGAAAGTGTTTATATAACATTACATTCAAATGAACAAAAGTGTTATAAGTTAGATGATGAAAGCGCAAAGATAATAATTGAATATATGGAGTCTGTAGTTGGATAAAAAGCTCTGAGAAATCGGAGTTTTTTCTATTTAAGAATATCTTTACAGAAGAACAGATGTTCTGATATAATAGGTACGAACAGATGTTTGTATTGGAGTGGAAGTTATGAAAGTAGTATCAAAATCAATTGATGTTATAGCGTGCTTTGAAAAAGATGGGGGAGTAAAGCCTTTAAGGTTTAGAATAAGTGAAGATGAGGAAGAAAAAGTAATTAAGATAAATAGGGTAGTAAATAGGGAAATAGAAAAGCTTGCAGGAAATGTAATGGAGAAGTTTGTATGTATAGCTTCAGTTAATGGAGTAGAGAGAATTTTTGAAATTAAATATGAACTACTAACTAAAAAGTGGATTTTATTTAAGTTTTAGGTGAATTAATATGAGTAATAGAATAATATTTCATATTGATGTTAATTCAGCTTATCTTTCATGGACTGCAGTAAATCTTCTTCAACTTGGGAAAAGTACAATAGATATTAGAGAAGTACCTTCAATAATAGGAGGAAAAACAGAAGAGAGGCATGGAATAGTATTAGCAAAATCAATACCTGCTAAGAAATTCAAAATTAAGACAGGAGAATCTACTTATGAAGCTTTAAGAAAGTGTCCTAAGCTCTTAATATATCCTCCAGATTATGGTCTATATATGCAAAGCTCTAATGCAATGTATAAGCTTTTATGTGAATATTCCCCTAAGATACAAAGGTTTTCTGTAGATGAGGTATTCATGGATGTATCTCATTATAAAGAAAATTATATGGAAAAAGCATTAGAAATTCAAAGTAGAATAAGGAATGAACTTGGGTTTAATGTAAATATAGGTATAAGTACTAATAAGCTACTTGCAAAGATGGCAAGTGATTTTAACCCAAAGAATTCTATTCATACACTTTTTGAAAAGGAAATAGAAAAGAAGATGTGGCCTTTACCAGTAGAGGAGCTTTTTATGGTTGGTAGGGCGACAAAGAAAAAGCTTGAAAAGTTAAATGTAGAAACTATAGGTGAGCTTGCAACTTATAATGTTGAAATTTTAAAGAGTATATTTAAAAGCTTTGGGATAGTTCTTCATAATTATGCAAATGGAATAGATTCTTCAGAGATAAGAAGCACAAGCTATATAAATATGAAAGGTTTAGGTAATTCAACTACCATTCCATGGGATGTTACAAAGAGAGAGGAGGCTCTAAGGATTATTCTTTCTCTTGTAGAAATGATGAGTTTAAGGCTTAGAAAGTGTGATAGTTTATGTAGAGTGGTTGTAGTTTCTATTAAAAGTAATGCCTTTGAAAAATATAGTCATCAAAGGAAGATGGAGAATTATACAGATTGTACAATAGATATTTATAAAGAAATAGTTAAGGCTTTTGATGAAGCTTGGAGTAAGGAGCCTATTAGGCAGATAGGGGTAAGGGTTACTGATTTATGTTCTAATGAATTTTTTCAAACTTCACTTTTTGATGGTGAAAGGATTGATAGGCAAAGAGCACTAGATAAAACTTTAGATTCTTTAAGAAGTAGATTTGGAACTAAATCAGTTGTTAGATCAACTTTTATTAATTCTGGAATAAGTCCTTTAATTGGTGGAAATGGTGAAGAGGACTATTTGATGATGAGTAATAGAATATAGGGATAAAAAGGTAGTTATAAATTAAGTAAACATATACATTTTTTTTGTAAATATAGTTGTCAATTTAAAAATCATGTGATAATATAATTATACTGATATGAATATTGAAGGATTGTTACTGGTAAGGCAGGCAAAACCTATAGTTTATTGATTTTGAATAAGCTGTAGGTTTCGCTTGCCTTATTTTATTAGAAAGGTAGGTCTAACTAACAAATGAGAATCGATAAGATACTTAATAATAACGTTATTACATCTATAAATGAAAATAATGAAGAAGTTATAATTATGGGAAAAGGAATTGCCTTTAATAAAAGGTGTGGCGACATAGTTATAAGGGATAAGATAGAAAAAGTATTTGTATTATCCAATCCTAATATGAATAGAAAATTTATAGAATTAATAAGTAAAATTCCTTTAGAATATGCAGTTTTATCAGAAAAAATAATTTCTTATGCAAGAAAAGAACTAAATAAAACTTTAAATGAAAGTATTTATATATCACTAACAGACCATATTTATAATGCTATACAAAGACAAAAGAGTGGAATTATAGTAACAAATGGACTGATATGGGAAACTAAAAGGTTATATAAAGAAGAATATAAAATAGGACTTAAGGCATTAGAAATGATAAGCCATCAATTTGATATTAGACTTCCAGAAGATGAGGCTGCTTTTATAGCTTTACATATAGTTAATGCTAATTTAAATGAGGAAATACCAATATTAATGGATATAACAAAGACTATTCAAGAGATACTTAATATAGTTAAGTATAACTTTAATATAGAATTTGATGAAGAATCATTAAGTTATTATAGATTTATAACACATCTAAAGTTCTTTGCACAAAGACTATTTAATAATAAAACTATAAATGATGAAAAAGACAATGAACTATTTGATATAGTTAAGGAAAAGTATAGTGATGCATATAAATGCGTACTAAAGGTTAAAAAGTTTATTTTGGAAAAGCACCAATACAACTTAACTAAAGAAGAGATGTTATATTTAATAATCCATACTCAAAAGTTAGTAAACAAAAAATAGGGATTATTATTAAAATATAAAATTCTACAAAAGGAGTTGATAGACTATTGGCAGGAGCTAATAGAAATACTAACAGGATTGTTACTGGTAATGCAGGCAAAACCTTCAATTATACAATATGTTGGAGGAATGAAAAATGGAATTTGAAAGAATAGCAAAAGAAGTATTGGAGAACGTTGGAGGAGAAGCTAATGTTGCTCATGTTACCCACTGTGTAACAAGGTTAAGATTTAATCTAAAAGATGAATCTAAAGCTAATGTTGACAAGATTAAGAAAATTAAGGGAGTAATGGGAAATGTAAATCAAGGTGGTCAGTTCCAAGTTATTATTGGAAATAATGTATCAGAAGTTTACAAAGAGCTTATGAAGTTAGGAAAGTTTAAATCAACAAATGAAGATGTTAAAGGTCCTAAAAAGGGTATTGTAACATCTGCAATGGATACTATAGCAGGAATATTTACACCAGTCATACCTGCTATTGCTGGTTGTGCTATGATAAAGGCATTCTTAAGCTTATTTGTAGCCTTTGGATGGATTTCAACAGAAACACAATCGTATTATATTTTAAACTTTATAGGAGATGCGGCATTCTTCTTTTTACCAATGTTATTAGCATATACAGCGGCCGTTAAATTTAAGGCTTCACCATACTTAGCAATGGTTATGGGGGGAGTATTATTACATCCAAATTTTTCAGCATTAGTAAGTGCTGGAGATGCGGTTGTATTTTTAGGATTACCAGTTAGACTTGTTAAATATGGATCATCAGTTATTCCGATAATACTTATAGTTTGGTTAATGTCTTATGTTGAAAGGGTTGTAACTAAGATAGTACCTAAGGCCTTAAGGGTAGTATTTGTGCCACTTTTAGTTATTGTTATTACTGCACCGATCGGATTAATTGCTATTGGACCTTTAGGAGATATTATTGGTGGCGTATTAGCTAATGTAATAATGACTATTGATAGTAAAGCAAACTGGGCTCTGCCATTAATTATGGGTGGCTTATCACCATTACTAGTAATGACAGGTATGCATTATAGCCTTTATCCAGCTATATTTACTCAATTAGCTACTGCAGGATATCAAACAATTTTTCCAGGTATGTTGGTGGCAAATGTTTGCCAAGGGGCAGCAGCATTATGTGTTAGCGTAAAGAGTAAAAATTCAGATCTTAAACAATTAGCAGCATCAACTGGTGCAACCGCTGTAATTGGGATTACTGAACCTGCTATGTATGGTGTCAATTTAAAACTTAAAAAGCCTTTTTATGCAGTGTTAGCTGGTGGGGCAATTGGAGGTCTTTATGCAGGTATAACAGGAGTAAAGGTATTTACTCCAGGTGGTGCTGCTTTAGTAGGGGTTCCAGCATACATAGGTCCTGAAATTTCTAATATTATTAATATATTAATTGCTTCTGTTATAGGCTTTGTTGCTACTTTTACATTAACTTGGATTTTAGGTTTTGAAGATGAAGTTCAAGAAATAGATAAAGTTGAAGAGACAGATGAAAAGGAAGAAAATACAGAAGTTACACCTTTAAAAAATAAAGTTTCTATAAAGAGTCCTATAAATGGGGAAGCAGTTCCACTATCTTCAGTAAATGATTTAACTTTTGCTGAAGAAATCATGGGAAAAGGTATCGCTATAATACCAGAAGAAGGTAAAGTAGTGTCACCTATAGATGGTACAGTTGCAATGGTGTTTAATACTAAACATGCAATTGGCTTACAGACAGAAGATGGAGTAGAAATCTTAATTCATGTTGGATTAGATACAGTAAATTTAGGAGGACAACATTTTAATAGTTTTGTTAAGAGCGGAGATACAGTTAAAGTTGGAGATAAATTACTTGAATTTGATATTGAAGCAATAAAGAAAGCAGGTTATGACACAATTACTCCTATAATAATAACAAATACTACAGATTATTTAGATATTATATCTAGCAATGTAGCTTCTGTTAAAGCTGGAGATGAGATTATAACTATTTTATAGGATGTTTTATAAAGGTAACTTTAAAACGTAAGATAGAATTGGGAGGATTTAACAATGTATAATAATTCTGATAAATTTCCAGAAAATTTTTTATGGGGTGGAGCTGTAGCAGCTAATCAATGTGAAGGTGCATGGAATGTTCATGGTAAAGGAATAAGTACTGCAGATGTTACTACTGCTGGTGCGTTAGGAGTACCAAGAGAATTCACAGATGGAATAGTGGAAGGAAAATATTATCCATCACATGAAGCCATAGATTTTTATAATAGATACAAAGAAGACATAGCATTATTTTCAGAAATGGGTTTTAAGTGTTTTAGAACATCAATAGCTTGGACTAGAATATTCCCCCAAGGTGATGAATTAGAGCCTAATGAAGAAGGTCTAAAATATTATGATGATCTATTTGATGAATGTCTAAAAAATGGAATAGAACCTGTAATAACAATTTCTCACTATGAAATGCCTTTTGGATTAGTTGAAAAGTATGGTTCATGGAGAGATAGAAGATTAGTTGATTTTTATGTGAATTATTGCAATGTAATATTTAATAGATATAAAAATAAAGTTAAGCATTGGATGACTTTTAATGAGATAAATGTAGTAACACTTCATCCATTTATGTCAGCTGGAATTAAGATAAAAGAGAATGAAGATAAAGAACAAGTAGTTTACCAAGCAGCACATCATCAATTTATTGCTAGTGCAAAAGCTGTTAAACTAGGGCATGAAATAAATCCTGATTTCAAAATTGGATGTATGATTCTTTATCCACTAGCATATGCTGAAACTTGTAATCCAGATGATGTTTTAGCTGCAAATAATTTTATGAATAAGCATTATTTCTTTAGTGATGTTCAAGCAAAAGGATATTATCCACAATATATGAAGCAATACTTCAAGAAAAATAATATTGAAATAAAAATGGAAGATGGAGATGAAGAAATACTAAAAGAAGGAAAAGTAGACTTCATCGGATTTAGCTACTATATGACATTCGTTGTAAGTGGAGAAAATAATGGCAAAAAGCTTACTGGCGGTAATATGATGAAGGGAATAAAAAATCCTTATCTTAAAGCTTCAGATTGGGGATGGCAAGTAGATCCAGTTGGATTTAGAATATCATTAAACAATCTTTATAACAGATATGAAATACCATTATTTTGTGTAGAAAATGGATTTGGAGCTGTTGATACAATAGAGGAAGATGGTTCTATTAATGATGACTATAGAATTGATTACTTAAGACAACATATATCTGAAATGAAGAAGGCTATTACAATTGATGGGGTAAAAATGATTGGGTATACTCCATGGGGATGTATAGACTTAATTAGTGCTGGTACAGGCGAAATGAAAAAACGTTACGGATTTATCTATGTAGATAAAGATAATGAGGGTAATGGCACTCTTGAAAGAAGAAAAAAGAAATCTTTCTATTGGTATAAAGACGTTATTAAATCAAACGGAGAGATATTATAATTATTACCTAGTAGATGCTGAATTTTCAGCATCTACTTTTTTTATTTAAATTAGAATAAGTATTTATATTAGGGGAGAAAGTATAAAAATTATATTAAAACTAATTGATATTGAAGTGGAGAAATAAGAGTTATATAATGAAAATTATGGGATTTGAAGTTAGTTATTGAATTTTTAATAAGTAATTAATAAATTAGGGGAGAGGATAAAATATGAAACTTAATCTTATTTATTTTAGTCCTACAGGAGGAACAAAAAAGGTTTTAGATATTATTAGTGAAGAATGGAATTGTGATAAGAGAGAGATTGATTTATCTTTAGCAGAAAATACTTTTTCTAAGTATAGTTTTGAAAGAGATGATATTTGTATTGTTGGAGTTCCTTCTTTTGGTGGACGTGCTCCTCAGGTAGCTTTATCTAGAATTAAACAAATGTCTGGTGGGAGTGCAAATACTATATTGGTAGCTGTTTATGGGAATCGTGCATATGAAGATACTTTATTAGAGCTTGAAGATACATTAGAGCAATGTAATTTTCATTGTATTGCAGCTATTGCGGCTAATGCAGAACACTCAATTATGCATGATTTTGGCAAAGGTAGACCAGATGTTCAAGATGAAAAAGATTTAAAGGGATTTGTAAAAAAGATTAAAGTAGTCCTTAATGAAAATTGTGAAGAAAAAGTTGTACAGGTTCCAGGTAATAATCCATATAAAGAATTTAAGGTTATTCCATTTATTCCGATGGTTAGTAAAGAATGTAATAAATGTGGACTATGCATTAAAAACTGTCCTACTAATGCAATATGTAAAGATAATCCACTATTTTTAGATGAATCAAAGTGTATTTCATGTATGCGTTGTATATCTATTTGCCCTAAGAATGCACGAATGTTAGATAAAGAAAGGTTATCTTTATTGATACAAAAACTAGAGAAGGTATGTAGTACTAGAAAGAGCAATGAACTTTTTATTATTTAATAGAGAAAAGAGGCATTTATGCCTCTTTTTTTCTATAATCAATTGGAGATATTCCTGTAATTTTTTTGAATGTTGTACTATAGTAACTTTGATTTTTAAATCCAGTAGCAAGAGCAATATCTAAAAGTGAATATTGCGTGTGTTTAAGCATCTCTTTAGATTTTTCAACTCTAAATGTATTTAAAAAGTTGGTAAAGGTAAGTCCAGTTTCTTTTTTAAAGACATTACAAAAATAACTTTTATTTATATTAAACTTAGAGCATAAGTTTTCCATGTCTATTTCTTCATCGTAGTTATTATGAATATGCTTTATTGCGTTTAGAACAAATGGTGAATAGGCGTATTCACAGTGCATACTCATAAATTTATCCTTAGCTATTAATATTAATAAATCCCTAAGATAATTTATGCAACATTCATTCTTTATATAAATAATGCCATCTCTATTTAAATCCTTATTAGTTGTAACAGGACCAAAGATAAAAATAAGTGGTATTTGACATCTAGTAAATAGAGTAACTACAGAAAAGATTAGGTTTTTTTCCACTTTTATATTAATTGGTTTATTTTCTTTAAGCTCTTTTAATTTATGAATAATTTCTTCCTTTGTAAAAATACTTAAAGTTTCTTTTGTGTGTTTGTAGTTAAATATAAACTCAAAGTTTTTATTAAGTACAAGTATTGGAATAGAAGTACAGTAATAAAAGTCTTTAGCTATATCTTCAAATAAAAACATATAAAATTTCTCCTGACCTATAAAACTTAATATATTAAAAAAAATAGAAAATATAGTGAAAAGTTCTTAGTTATATCTATGTTAATATAAACGTAGTTGAAATTGATTCTCATTTATTATTGATTAAAAAATAAGTTTTGTCAATACACAGAGATATAGGAGGAGAAATAATGGTAAGAAATAAAGTTAAAAAGTTTTTAGCTGCTGCTTTAATAGTAGCAGCAACAATAAGTGTTGGAGGAAACATTGTACAAGCTTCAGTGGTATCGCAAGAAGGGAGTTTTGTAGAACTTGCATCTCAAAGCTTAAAAAATGGTGAGTATGAGGTGAATAATGTTACAAATTATGTAGAGGAATCCAATACTACAGGTCAATCAATGGCTAGAAATGCTGTAAAAGAGAAGAGCAAAGTTATAGTAAAAGACGGCGTTATATCAGTAACAACATATTTTAGCGAAGATCTTTTCCCTATGATGAATAACTTTAAGGTTAGTATAAATGGAAATGACTTAAATGGAAAAGTTGATAGTAAAAGTATGTCAATAACTTATGAAATACCTTCATTAGATTCAAAGGTTTTAATGGAGATGTTTATTGTTGTAATGGGAAGACAGGTAAGTTTTAACTTAAGCAATAACTTAGATAGCTTAAAGTTAATAAAAGAATATGAAACAGCTGAAAAGGTTGAAAACGGAAATTATACAATAAAAAATGATGTTAAGTATACAGGAACAGGAAATGCAGAGACAGGGAATGCATCAGCAAGAAAAACTTTAAAAGATGTAAGTGATATAACAGTAAAGGATGGAAAGTATAATTTAACTTTAAACTTTAACGAAAGTTCCTTTGGTTTTATAGGTGATATTAATATTAAGGTAGATGGAAGTGAGGTTAATCCAGTTATTGACAGAGAAAATGCCAAGGTATCTTTTGAAATCAACTCATTAGATAGCAAGATAGATGTAAGTGTATTTGTAACAATGATGAATAGATATACAGATTTTGAAACGATACTTTTACAAGATACATTAGTTAAAAGCGATTCATCAGAGAATAATGGGAATGATGCTGTAACAGGTCCATCAACTGGTGGATCAACAGGAGGTTCTACAGGTAGTACAGCAGGAGGAGCTACAGGGGGCAATACTGGAAATACTACAGGAGGTACAACTACAGAAACTAAGGTAGATGATGAGGTTGTAATTATAGAGGGGAAGCTTTATACAATTAAAAATAAGGTAACTCATTCTAACCCAACTGGACAAGCTATGGCTAGACAATATTTAAATGAATCATCTTCATTAGAAGAGATAGATGGAAAATATTACTTAACTCTAACTTTTACAGGTATGGATTATATGAGTAACCATAAATTTATTATAAATGGAAAAGAGGTATCTGCAAAGGCAACTAAAATAGATAATAAGACTACAAAATATAGATTCAAAATTCCATCATTAGATGTAACCATAAAGGTAAGCACATATGTTGCACCAATGGGAAGAAATGTAGACTTTGATGTAACTTTATTGGAGGATACTAAGGCATTTGTAAAAGAATTTACTGTAGAAAAGCTACCTCAAACAGGTGGAGCTTTAAGTAGTGATGTTTTATTAGGTATGGGTATAGCAATGTTAGGGTCAGCAGGATTATTAAAGAGAAAGAAAAAATAGTTTTTTAAGGGAGGGGATTTATCTCCCTTTCCCCTTTTAATAAAGGAGTAAGAATTATGAAGAAGTATATTTCTAATATTCTTATAGTTTTAGGAATTGTATTTATCTTAGTAGCGCTAGGAAGTAAATATATAAACATAAATGAAGTTAAAAAATCAGAAGAGAGTTTAGTTAATAAATTAGAAGAAGTAGAAAATAAAGAAAATGTTTATGAGGATATAAAAGTAGGGGATGAAATAGGAAAAATTACTGTTCCATCTTTAAATATTGAAGGAATTATAGTTGAAGGAACTGGTGATCAAGAGATAAAGCATAATATTGGTCATTTTGATGGGACTTCAATGCCAGGAGAGGAAGGAAACTTTGCCATTGCTGGTCATAGTAGTACTATTTATAACAATGTTTTTAACAATATGTACAAGATTAATGTTGGAGATGAAATGATAGTAACTGCGCTAAATGGTGAATTTATATATAAAGTCAGTGAAAGCTTTGTTGTAGAACCAGAGGATACAACAGTTTTAAATAGCTTTGTGGGAAGAAAAGAAATTACCATAGTAACATGTACTAATGGAGGAAAAGATAGATTAATCATAAAAGGTAATTTAGTGGAGGAATAAAAATGAAGTTAAAGAAGTTAGGATTATTAACAGTAGTAGGAGTATTAGGATTATCTTTAGTGTCTTGTGGATCAAAAACTGATGGAAATACAGGAGCATCAAAAGAGAATAAAGAAACTTCAGTGGTAGAAGAGCAAACAGAGGTAGTAGTAGGAACTTCAGTAGCAGTTGTACAGATATTAGATAAGCTTGGAGTAAAGGTAGCAGGTGTACCTACATCATCATATGATTTACCTGAATCTACGAAGGATGCTACTAAAGTAGGTAATCCTATGAGCCCTGATATGGAAATAATAAAGTCTTTAAGCCCAGATGTAGTAATATCTACAGATACTTTAGGAGATGATTATGAAGAGTTATTTAAATCAAATAATATACCAAGTCTTTTTGTTAATTTAGATAGCGTAGATGGTCTTAGAGAAACAATTAAAACATTAGCTGAGAAGTTTAATAAGATTGAAAATGGTGAAACAATATTAGCTGAATTAGATGAAAAGGAAAAATCTCTTAAGGAAGTTGCAAGTGAAAAGGGTGAAAAGAATGTAATGGTAGCATTTGCAGCACCAGGGGGAGTAAGTATGTTAGCTACTGGAGAAAGTTATGTTGGAAACTTAGTAGAAATGGTTGGAGCTAAAAATATTATTTCAGATACAACAGGACCTTTTGTTACTTATAATAAGGAAACTTTATCACAAATGAATCCAGATATGGTTTTAGTTATGACTCATGCACTTCCAGAGCAAACACAAAAAGAGTTTGCAGAAATGATTAAGACAGATACAGCTTGGAAAAATATTGGAGCAATTAAGGAAGGTAAGGTAGTTTATCTTGATAGTTCCAAATTTGGTATGAGTGCAAACTTAAATGTTATTGAAGCTTTAGACGAACTTAGCAAAATAATATTTGAATAAAGAGGACATTATGAAAAAGAAGTTATATATAATAATATCCTTAATAATTCTTTCAATACTACTATTTACTTCACTTGTACAAGGAAGTATAGATATTACTGTAAAAGAGTTATTTGAAGGTATTTTGGGAATCGATATAAGCAATAATTATGAAATAGTTAGAGATTTAAGAATGCCAAGGGTATTTATTGCTGTACTTATTGGAGCTAATCTTTCAATAGCAGGGGTTCTTTTACAAGCTGTAATAAGAAATCCATTAGCAGATCCTTATGTAACAGGAATTTCTTCAGGAGCATCTCTGGTAACAGTAGCTGTTATGATATTTATGCCTAGTATTGGTATGATGAGACCTATTTTAGGCTTCTTAGGAGGTGTGATTTCTTGTGGAGTAGTTTATATATTTGCATATAAGAAAGAACTTTCTCCAATTAGAATAGTACTTGTAGGTGCAGCTATTAATGCACTATTTGGTGGATTCACATCTATGATGACAACAAGTCTTGGAATGGGTGCATCAAATATTCAAAGATGGCTTCAAGGAAGCTTAGCTGCTGTTAAGTGGAGTGATGTAAGCATAATATTAATTTATTCAATTATAGGAATTTTACTAGCTTTACTTTTAAGTAGGAGCTGTAACATTCTTATGCTTGGAAATAAAAATGCAAAGAGCCTTGGGATAAATGGTGATGTACAAATGATTATAATTACAGGTATTGCTGTATTTTTATCAAGTATCTCAACATCAATTGGAGGTGTAATATCCTTTGTTGGTCTTGTGGTTCCGCATATCTGCAGAATGATAATAGGTTCTGACCATAAATATTTAATACCTTTTAGTGGACTTGTTGGAGCAAATCTATTGCTACTTGCAGACACTTTAGGAAGAGTAATTATGAAACCTTATGAGGTTCCAGTTGGAATTATAATGGCTATAATAGGAGCTCCTTTCTTCCTATATATCCTAAGAAGGAGTGACATAAAATAATGATTAAAGTTGAAGGAATAAATTTTTCTTATAATAAGAATGAAGAGTTTATAAATGATTTATCAGTTGAATTTGAGAATGGAAAAATCACAACAATACTTGGGCCAAATGGAAGTGGAAAATCTACCTTGCTTTCTTTGTTATGTGGGTTGAATAAGGCTAAATCAGGGAGCATTTTTATTGATGGGAAGGATATAACAAAGCTTAAGTATAAGGATATTGCTAAAATTGTAGCAACTGTTCATCAGCAAAATTCTGTGCCTAATGATATTACTGTAAGAGATTTAGTAAGCTATGGTAGACTACCTTTTAAGAAGAGATTTGAACATATTAATAGGGATGATGAAAAAATAATTAATTGGGCATTAAAAGAAACTGGACTTGAAGGAATGGAGGAAAAGCTTGTAATGAGCATGTCTGGAGGGGAAAGGCAGAGGGTTTTCATTGCAATGGCATTAGTTCAAAAACCAAAGATTCTTTTTCTTGATGAACCAACAACTTATTTAGATATATATCATCAAATAGAAATTTTAGAGTTGGTTCAAAGATTAAATAAAGATCATGGAACAACAATAGTTATGGTTTTACATGATATTAACCAAGCTATTAAGTATAGTGATAATGTAGCTGTTATGAAGGATGGGGCATTAGTTAAGGAAGGAAGAGCTAATGATATTATTAATGAGAATTTAATTAGGAAAGTCTATGGGGTAAGTGGAATTATGGAAGAGGTTAATGGAGAAGTTTACTATGTGCCAGAGAAAACTTGCTTAGGATAAGAAGAATGAGTTGGAAATTCTATTTATAAATTTTATTATTAGTAATCTCAATTTTAAAATTTAATTTTTATAAAATATATATGAAGAAATAAATATTTAAATATTGTTATAAATATATGTTTATATAAATATGTACAAATTTTATTTCAAATGACTTTAAAAGATGATAATATATAACCAAAAACTTATGGAATGGAAATGATTCAAATGGAATTACGAGTACTGAGATATTTTCTTATGGTAGCAAGAGAGGAAAACATTACGAAGTCTGCAGAGCTTTTACATATTACTCAGCCAACTTTATCACGTAAGCTAGCACAGTTGGAGGAAGAGTTAGGGATAAAGCTATTTAAAAGGGGACAACATAGTATTACTCTAACAGAGGATGGAATGCTTCTTAAGCGTCGTGCTCAAGAAATTATTGAATTAACAGAAAGAACAGAAAAAGAGTTATCTAATGTTACAGAGAATTTATCAGGGGAAGTTGCTATTGGAAGTGGAGAAACAAAGAGTGTTCATGTATTAGCACGTATTATGGCAAACTTTAGAAAGGAGCATCCAGATGTAAGTTTTCATATGTATAGTTCAGTGGCTAATGATATTAAAGAGAGAATGGAGAAGGGCTTTCTAGATATAGGTTTATTAACAGAACCTGTTGACGTTAGTAAATATGATTTTATACGTATGCCAGAAAAGGAAAAGTGGGGTGTTTTGGTAAGAAAAGATTCTCTTTTAGCAATGAAAGGAGTTATTTGTCCAAAGGACCTGGTGGGAACTCCTATCATTATATCAAAACGTCAATTAGTACAAAATGAATTAGCAAGTTGGTTTGGTGAGTATTATGATCAAATGGAAATTGCATCTACATATAATCTTGCTTATAATGCAGCAATTATGGTTGAAAATAATGTAGGAGTGGCACTTTGTTTTCATTTTGAAAATAGGTTTGAAAATTTGGTCTTTTGCCCGCTTTCACCTCAACTAGAAACAGGGAGTGTTCTTGTATGGAAGAAATACCATGGGTTCTCAACAACAACAAAAGCATTTATTCAGTATATTCAGAAATGCCTATAATGCATTTCTAAGCATGCGGAAAAAGTATTAGGAAATTTAAAATAAGAGTATTAGAATTAAGATATCCTTGAGAATAGGGTATCTTTTTTCATTAAGGAAAGGAGTTTGAAAATATGGAAAGTAATATAAAGGTAGGAGGAATAATATGGGGAGAATTGAGCAATGCAAGGAAAAATTTAATGAATTATTTGGAGTAGATCCAGTTATAAATGAGGGTAATGATCCAGAATTTATGAGAATATTACAGAGATTTATTTTTGGGGAAGTATGTTATACAGGAGATTTAGATAATAAGGTAAGAGAACTTGTTACAATAGTTGTATTAACTGTTAATCAGACATTACCACAGTTGAAGGCTCATACAAAGGCAGCTTTAGATGTAGGATGTACACCAGTTGAAATTCGTGAGGCAATATATCAATGTGCTCCTTTTATTGGATTTCCTAAAACTTTAAATGCCATTACTACAATGAATGAGGTATTTAGTGAAAATAATATAGCATTACCTTTAGAAAGCCAGCAGACTATAAAAGATGAGGATAGATATACAGAAGGTCTTAAGATTCAAGAGCCTATTTACGGTACAGAAATTTTAGATAAGTATTCATATCTTCCAGATGAATATGCAAAGGCTATACCAAGGTTTTTAACAGAACTTGGTTTTGGTGATTTTGCTACTAGAGGTGGCATGGATGGAACACTAAGGGAACTTCTAATTTTAGTTGCATTGTCGGCTTTAGGCGGTGCTGATTTACAGGTTTATAGCCATGCCCTTGGAGCTATAAAAGTTGGAAATAGTAAGGAAACTATAATTTGTGCATTACTTCATGCTATGCCTTATATGGGATTTCCAAGAATGCTAAATGCATTAAATGCAATAAAGCCAGTAATTAAAGATTAATAATACTATTAAAAACTGCTGAGTATATCAGCAGTTTTTTTATTCTTTAGGAAATTATATCTATTATTAAATTGTGGATAACCTCAACAATTTAGCGATACACTCATTCATTTCTTCCTAAAGAATAAAAAATAAAATTATATGCGCCTGGTCTTTTGCTCACATGCGTTTCCAAAAGCCAGAGTGCGCTGAAAAAAATCGACGACTCGGCAAGCTCGTCTTGACGATTTTTTTACTGTCTAGTAAATTATAAAATTTCAATTAGCTATAAATCAAAGGTATTATTACATTTTCATATTAAAAAATGTAAAATAAAGGATAGTGATTTTATAATTTCCTTACCTTTAGTACGCGTGGGGTGGATATTTGTTTCCATGTGACTTGGAGCTTGCGACGGAACAAGGGAAATAAATATCCGCCACACCTTTTTTACTGTTTAATTATATAAAAAGTATGATAAAATTTAATTGTAATAAATGGAAGGGAAAAGGGGATTAGATGAAAGATAAAAAGATAAGAACTGGTTTTGTACTTTTATCAGATGAAGGCTTTAATATAAAAGAGTTTAAGAGAAACTTATATAGAGATTGGGAAATTATGATTAAGGAAGAAGAGCAAAGTGACATTTTAATATTTGAAGTAAGTGATATTAAGGTTGTATGTGCATTAATTAACTCACCTGTTCCAAATAAAGAAGCAGAAGGAAATGCAATGAATAATTATCTTTGGAAAGAGGGGGAAGAGGAAACTGCCAAGCATAAGGCTCATATAGTTGTGTCAGTTACAAAAGGAGAAAATCCAATAGGAAATAGTATTGTATTTACTATGGTGGTTTCTTCTCTATTGAAGTTAAAAAATGCGATAGGTATATATCAATACCCAACAGTTTTACCTTCTGATTTTTATATAAGATGTGCCGAGGATTTAAAAGAAAAAGTTCTGCCTGTATTAAATTGGATATATATAGGTATTTATCCAAGTGAAAAAGGATTTTCAGCCTATACTTGTGGAATGGACTATTTTGATAAAGATGAGATTGAGGTTATTAACTCAAAAACTACACCTTCAGAGTTATATGGATTTATCTATGATATAGTATCCTATGTTCTTGAGTATAATGCAGTACTTAATGATGGAGAAACAATAGGGTTTTCAGAAAAGGAAAAGCTGCCTATAACTAAGTCAAAAGGAATTGCAGTAGAGGGGAATAGTATAAAAATAAAATATAAGTAGAAAAATAAAATGTACGAAAGGAATTTAAATTAATAGAAAAGATGATGTGTAAAGAATGTTATAGTGATAATCCTAGAATTACACCATTAATGAGGTCTAGGGAGTGCTTAGAAAATCATATTCAATATATATGTTCAACTTGTGAAAGATGTATATGTATTAATATATGAATCTAATTTATCTAATAATACTTTAGTAGGAGAAGTAAAGAGATTAAGTAAAGAAGAGATAGATAAATACTTAAAGGAGCAAAGTGCAAAGTAATATTTGAAATCTGAGGGAATGTATCAAAGATACATTCCTTTTTCATTATCTTTAGTACGAAGGGAATAGATATTTATTTTTCTGTGACTTGAGCTCGCCACGGAACAAGACAAATAAATATCTACCCCACCTTTTTCATGTATAGAATGTGTACTTTAGTAAAAAAATAGTATAGATATTATGTAATTAAGGACGGTGAACTAATGAATAACATATATCACAAGAGCTTAAATCGTATTTCAATAATATTATTATCTTTAGTAATTTTATCTACCTCAATATTTATAAACCTTCAAAAGAGAGAAGATGTGCAATCAACTTTTTTAGAAGATGTAAGTAATGATATTATTCCAAAACCTTTAAGTTATGTAAAGGGTAATGGAAAGTTTATTTTAAATAAGGAATCTTCTATATATATAAAAGGAAAGAATAAAGAAGAAACAGAGGAAATACGAATAGTAGCAGAGTTTTTAAGAGAAAAGTTAATAAGTCCAACAGGATATGAATTAAAAATGGTTGAAGGGGATAATCCTCCATTAGGAAGTATTTACTTAACTACTGTAGGAGGCAATGAAACGGAAGGAAATGAAGGATATAATTTAATAACAACAAAAGAAAAAGTAGAGATTATAGCGTATAAGCCAGAGGGTATTTCTAGAGGAATTCAAAGCTTAAGGCAGTTATTACCTCCAGATATAGAGAAAAATAGTTTAGTTAGTAATGTGGAATGGAGTGTGCCAGCTTCCAATATAAAGGATAAACCTGAATATGGTTATAGAGGATTAATGATTGATGTAGCTAGGCATTTCTTCTCAGTAGATGAAATTAAACGTCAAATAGATCATGCATCTTTATATAAAATAAATAGAATCCATTTACATCTTAGTGATGATCAAGGGTGGCGTTTAGAAATTAAACAGTATCCTGATTTAACTAAAATAGGTGGTAGCACGGAAGTTGGTGGGGGAAAAGGAGGATATTATACTCAAGAGCAATTTAGAGATATAGTAAAATATGCAAGAGATAGATATGTAGAGATAATTCCTGAATTTGATATGCCTGGTCATAGTAATGCAGCCTTAGCTTCTTATGGATTTTTAAATCCAGATGGCAAAAGGAAGCCTTTGTATACAGGAACAGAGATTGGTTTTAGTTCTTTTATGACACATAGTGAAGAGACTTATAAGTTTTTAGATAATGTATTTAAGGAAGTAGCAGCTATTTCTCCTTCAAAATACATTCATATAGGAGGCGATGAAGCCCTTAGCACTAAGAAGGAGGATTATGATTATTTTGTTGGAAGAGTAGCTAAAATGGTTGAAGCTTTAGGAAAAACTCCAATAGGATGGGATCCAATCGATACGTCACCAGAGATAAACTCAAGTGTAATACTACAAAATTGGAAGGATTCAAATGAAGCAGCAAGAAAAAAAGAAATGAAAATGAATATTTCAATTTCTAGTAAAGCATATTTAGATATGAAATATAATAAGGATACTCCATATGGGTTAGATTGGGCAGGTTACATACCAATAGAAACAGCATATAGTTGGGATCCAACAGATTATTCACCAAAGGATCTTGTACTAGGTGTGGAAGCACCACTATGGACAGAAAATATTTTGAATCAACAGCAAATGGATTATATGATATATCCTAGATTATTAGGATATGGAGAAATTGGCTGGACTCCAAAGAAAGATAGAAATTGGAGTGAATATAAAATAAGATTAGAAAAGCAAGGAGAAAGATTGAAGAACCTAGGAATTAATTACTATAGAGATAGTAGTATATGGTCTTAAAATAGGAAATAATAAAATATTTCTCAGGAAATAATTGGAAATAAATACAAGAAAAAAGAGCTAGTACATTATTATACTAGCTCTTTCTTTTTGCCCACTAATTTATCTATTATTATTGCTAAAGCGCCGTCTCCGGTGATATTAGTGGCAGTACCAAAGCTATCTTGAGCTGCATGTAATGCAATCATTATAGACTTTTCTACAGAACCAAAACCTAACATCATTTCTAAAATACCAAGTGCAGCCATTACACCACCACCAGGTACTCCAGGTGCAGCTACCATTGTAATACCTAACATTAATATGAAAGGAAGAAAACTACTAAAGGTAGGAGTTTGTCCATTCATATACATTACCCCCATAGATGTTAAAACTAATGCTATAGTATCACCTGCTAAATGGATTGTTGCACATAGAGGTATAACAAAATCTGCTATCTCTTCACTTACATTATTATTCTTTGTAGATTCTAATGTGACAGGAATTGTAGCAGCAGAAGATTGAGTACCAACTGCTGTAAAGTATGCAGGTATCATATTTTTAATAAGCTTTAAAGGATTTTGTTTTTTAAAGCTACCAGCAATTAAATATTGAATTAAAATATACCCAACTTGTAAGGTAAACAATATTATATAAACAATACCAAACGCTTTTAAGGTAGTAAATATCTCTCCACTAAAGCTTAGTTTTGCAAATATTGAAAATATATAAAAGGGAACAAGAGGTATTAATACATTCTTTATTACCATTTCTACTATAGAACTAAATTCTTCAAATACTTTTAATAAAGTACTATTTTTTATGCGAGATAATCCAACTCCTAGTATAAATGCAAATACTAAAGCTGACATTATGTTTAGCATTGGTGGAATGTCGATAGTGAAATAAGGAGTTAAGTCTACAGTGCCTTGCTCAAGTAAAATTCCCCCATTTATGAACTTTGGTAGTAGACTAAATCCAATAATAAATGCTAAAAATCCAGCAATTAAAGTAGATGTATAAGCTAGTACGATAGTTAATAATAAAGTTTTACCAGACTTGTTCCCTAAAGAAGCAACTCCAGGAACTATAAATCCTATAATTATTAGTGGAATAATAAAGGATAAGAAGTTTCCAAATAAACCACTAAAGGTAGTTAATATTCTCATAGGAAATACTATAGAAAGGGATTTACAAATAAGCCCCAGGCTAACCCCTAGTATCAAAGCTATTATAATTTTATTTATTAGTGAAAATTTTTTCATATGTTTAAGCCCCTTTAATTATGTCCTTATGTAAGAAACATGTGTTTTGTAATTGAATACACTATACTATGGATAAAAAGAAAAGTCAACCCCAATATTTAGATTTTATTTTAAAGTTTATATATAAATAAAAATAAATATAAAAAGTTATTAATATATTGTTAATAAACATGAAAAGTATGAAATTTATAGTATAATTTAATATAAATTGCCTAAATAGTGCAAAAGATGAAAAGGGAGGAATGGGAATGAAGGGAACAGTTGTTGCAACTTGGCTTAATACAACTAGAAAATTATTTGGTGATGATGTAGTTAAGAATGCAATGTCTTACGCTGGTTGGGGTGAACATAAGATATTCTCACCAATAGAAAATGTGGAAGATGATAAGGTCAATAAATATATAAAGTACATATCAGATAATAAGAACATAACTACAAAAGAGTTATGGAGAAAAATTGGACAAGATAATATTATATCCTTCAGCAAGGATTATCCAGCATTTTTTAAGCATGAAAATGCATACTCATTTTTAAAATCCATGTATGATGTGCATGTAGTCATGACAAAGAAATTTATAGGGGCAAAACCTCCTATATTAACAATTACACCTATTTCTAGGAGAGAAGCTATATTTACATATAACTCTTCAAGGGGAATGTTTGAATATTTTCTTGGAATGCTTGAGGGGGTAGGAAATTACTTTAATGAAAAAATTCAAGTTGAAGAAATATCTAAAACAAAGACATCATTAGAATTAAAATTAATATTTAATCAGGATATTCATTACAATAAAGAGTATAAGTTTAATACACTTATGTCCTTAGGTTTTATTAAAAACTTTGGAGTAAAGGCAGGATTATTTACTGGAATTACATTATTTGTTATCTTAATACCTTTAATGGGAGTTAGCAATATAATTAAATCCATTATAGCTAGTATAATAGCAGGTGGATTAACATACTTAGGAACAAATTTAATGTTATCACCCTTATCACAGCTTAAAGAAGAGCTTAATAGATTAGTGGAAAATAGATATAACATAGATGAAAGCATTAAAACTAATGACTTTTTTGAGGATATTTATGAAAAAATTAAAGAACACAAAAAAATAATACAATCAGACTTTGTAAGCTTTAAGGGATTAACAGATGAAATGAGCACATTTATTAAAAAAATAGATTTAATAAGTGCATCAATGCAACAAGCATCTGAAAGTATAGATGAAGTGGTTGGACAAGTTGCTAATAGTGCAGTTGAGCAGGCTGGACAAACTGATGAGGTAGTAATGTCTTTAGAAGAGAATATAAATGCTTTAGGTAAAATAGTTCAAGTAGAAAATAGTTATAAGAATAATTTAGAGGAAGTATTAAAGAAAATTAATAAAAGCAATTCAGGTGTAGAAAAATCAAGTAGAAACATAGGAGTGACATTAGAAAGCTTTAATGATGTTAAGGTAAAAAGTGAAGATTTAGAAAAAAGAGCAAATGACATAACAAAGATAGTATCTATTGTAGCAGGAATAGCAGAGCAAACAAATTTACTTGCACTTAATGCATCAATTGAAGCTGCAAGAGCTGGTGAACAAGGAAAAGGATTTTCTGTTGTTGCAGAATCTATAAAGAAGCTATCAGAACAATCAAAAGAATCAGTTAAAGAAATAAATACAAATTTAGTACATTTTAAAGGTAATATTGAATCACTAGTGGAACAAATAGAAAATCAATATTTTATATTGGAAAAAGAAACATTAAACCTTCAAGATGTAGAAAATTTAAGTTTTGATGCTAATAAATCTATTAATTATATTGCATCATCTATGATAAACACTATAAATGATTTAAATGAACAATCAAAATCTATTGAATCATTGTCTAACAACATAAAGAATTTATCATCAATTGCAGAAGAGAACTCAGCATATTCAGAGGAAGGAAGTGCTAGCGTTACTCAATATACACAGGAGATTAATAATCTGACTGAAAATATATCAAACTTTGAAAAGATAGCTAATATGTTTAAAGAAGAATTGGAAAAATATAAGATATAATAAAAAGCACTGTATAAAAGTACAGTGCTTTTTTTGAGTGGGAACATTAATTTGTAATAATAGCTACTAAAGCTTTAGGGTCACTTAAAACAGAAATATCTTTTGGAATAGATATGTCTTGAAGCAGTATTCTATTATCAAAATTCATATTAGAAACATCAATATCAATTGACTCAGGAATTTTTTCAACATCCCCTTGTAGTTCAATAGATGTAATATGTGTTTCTAATACCAATCTTTTTGATTCTAAGTTTTCCTGTCCACTAAATTTTATAGGAATTTTCATTTTAATTCTTTCGTTAGGTTTTGTATATTGAAAATCCACATGTATTATTTCATTACGATAATTCTTTTGAAGATCTTTGACAACACAGTTAAGCTTTTTTTTGCCTAAGCAAATAGGGATTATAGAGCCCTTGTTATTGGTTTTTAATAACCTTTTTAAATCAGAACTATCAATTTTAATAGGAATTGGATTTTTTAGAAATTCACCATAAATAATACCTGGAGTTAAACCTACTCTCCTTAAATTCACCTTATTTTCATTATTCTCTCGCTTACATACATTAAAAGTTAAATTAGACATAATAAACACCTCATAAATTAAATATATTAAATAGTTTATTAGGCCCTTAGAAGTTAGGAGATCTTTAACTAAGATAGACACTTAACTAACTAAAATAAGGGCCTAAGAGCAAAGATCCTCATATGCATCATCCTCCTTTATGTCATTGTAGGACAGATTATGGAATAAAGCAAAGCAGGTAAAATAATACTTCCATAAAATAAGTGAAATAAAAAAGTTTAATGATAATAAAGGTAGTGATAAATTAACGTTAAGGAAAATAAAGAGATATATATTATGGAACTGGGAAATATTCCTAAATAACTGATAAATTTCAAACTATTAGATAATTTAAGATATTTCATCCTTGAGATGTTTCAATTTTATAAGATTTAGTGTATCCACATTTAGTTATTTCCCTTATTAAAAAAATAATCTTAATAAGAAATGTATAAAGTCACTAGAATTGAATTAAATGAATACCATATAGGAGAAAGGAGTTGATATAAATTGTCATTAGAAATATTTGATTATGAAAGAAATGATATGTCTATTTATGAACAGTGCCAGAGGTGTATGTCTTACCATACAATTATTCAAATGAAAGATGGTAGTAGCTTTGATGGAATTGTAGAGGGGATAGATGGAAATATGATTTTTGTGTTAGTTGGCGAAGATGTAATGACTGATGAGAAGGCTAATGAAATGACAAGACAACCTAGACAACCTTTTGGACCAATGAGAAATAGATATAGAAGATTTAGAAGAAGGCCATTTCCTATTAATGCAATAGCTGCTTTAGCCTTATTAAGGTATCCATTTATAGTACCACCGTATCCATATTATCCATATTATCCTTACTAGATTATATATACTTATTTACAAAAAAGCTTAAATTAATTCCAATCATAAGTAATAAAGAAAAGTCCACTCTATTAATTTAGAATGGACTTTTCTAATATATTAAGAAATTTATACTTAAACTTAGAAGATAATTGACATAAAAAATTCAAGATAAATGTTAATTGAAATTAACAAATAATTATTATTAATTAAATTGCTTTTTTTATATATTAGTGTTATAGTTAGGAAAAGTATAAAAGTTATAGAGGAGATTATAATATGAGTAAAGTTTTATATATTAAAGCAAATATAAAAAAAGAAGGAGAATCAAGAACTTTTAAAGTTTCTGATTACTTTATAGAAGAATATAAGAAAAATAATCCAGGGGATGAAGTAATAGAATTAGACCTATATAAGGAAAATATAGATTTTCTAAGACCTGATGATTTAAATGGTATTTTTGGACCTAAAACAGAAGAAAGTAGAAATCATCCAATTTTAAAATATGCTTATCAATTTGCAGAAGCAGATAAATATATTATAGCAGCACCTATGTGGAATTTAAGCATACCTGCAATACTAAAGGCTTACATTGATTATATAAGTGTAACAGGAATTACATTTAAATATACAGCTGAAGGTCCTGTTGGTCTTCTAAATAATAAAAAAGCAATACACATAGTTTCAAGAGGTGGTGAATACAGTAATGCTTCATACGAAATGGGAGATAGGTATATAAGAACAATATTAAACTTCTTTGGTATAAAAGATATAACTACTTTAGCAATTGAAAATGTAGATGTAATTGGTGTTAATGTAGAAGAAAAAGTAGAAGAAGGAAAAGCTAAGGCAAAAAAAATTGTAAAAGAGTTTTAGTGAAAATGCTAGGAATTTACTTCCTAGTATTTTTTTTGTTCTTTAGGAAATTATATTTATGATAAAGATAGAAGGAGAAGGTTATGGAAAAGTTAAAAACTAATGCGGAAAATCAGTATAGTTCATTAATTTTTAATGTACTAAAATGGATTGCACTAAGTATAGCAATGGCTGTGCCCATAGGGGTTATAGTTGGTTTATTTAATATCCTATTAAGCTGGGGAAATAACTTCAGAAAAGAACATGAATTTATGATTTACCTATTACCCTTTGCTGGATTGATTATAACCTTTTTATATTTACATACAAGAAGAAATGCATATTCAGGAGAAAATTTATTAAAATCTGAAGTTCAGTCAGCTGCAAAAGATATTCCATTTTTTATGTCTATTGTAGTATTTATAGGTTCATTTTTAACAACCTTATGTGGAGGTTCTGCTGGAAAAGAGGGATCAGCTGTTGCAATGGGGGGCACATTAGGAGATTTTATGGCAAGAATCTTTAATTTATCTGATGATGAGCAAAGAACCTTAGTAATTTGTGGTGTGGGAAGTGCTTTTGGTGTAATATATGATGTGCCTTTTGCTGGAGCAATTTTGGGTATGGAGTTAGTGTTAAAAGGAAAGTTTCATTATCAAGCCTTAATACCTGCATTTTTGACAACTGTATTTTCAAACGAAATAGCTAATCTTATAGGTAATAAGGAAGTAGTCTATCCTCAATTAAACTTAGGAGAATTAAGTATTATACTGCTTTTAAAGCTAATTTTACTTGGGATAATATGTGGTATTGCTGGGTTTATATTTAATTTAGTATTAGATAATAGCAGTAAGCTATATGACTTAGTTACTAAAAATCCATATATAAAAGCAATTTTAGGAGGGATAATAACAATAGTCTTATTCTTAATCATTGGCGATAACTATAATGGATTAGGTCAATCTTTCATAAATGACTCCTTTAATAATAGGGTAAGTATAATGGATAGTATATGGAAGGTCTTATTTACAGCAGTAGCTTTAGGGTCAGTTTTCCAAGGAGGAAGAGGAAATCCAACGTTCTTTGTAGGAGCAACACTTGGTAGTTCTGTTTCAGGGTTAATAAATCTTCCGTTAGAATCTTCCACAGCATTAGGGATGATTGGAGTTTTTTGTAGTGCAACATCACTTCCAATTACATCAATGGCTATGGCCCTTGAATATTTTGGTGGAGGAGAAATGGTAGCTATTATCATAGTTATGACTATAAGTTATATAATATCAGGATTTTATGATATTTTAGTTAAAAATAAACTTCCCAAAGAGAAGGGGAAACTATTTGAAGGAAGTGTTCATGAGAATAAGTAAAAAGAGAATCTTTAAAATAGATTCTCTTTTTAAAATAGAATATTTAGGCTAAAAGGTGATTCTTTAAAAATTATATCCATAAAGGAAGATATTTAAACTTTCATTTATTCTATTAAAATATATCTTCTTTTCATTTAATCTTTTAAAATTATTTTTATCATAAAATTGATAGTTACATCTTGTATCGGTATATAGGTACATAGACTTTACTTTCATCGATTTCATGTAGTCAAAAAGATAATTCATTAAAGATTTTCCTACACCTAACCCCCTAGATTCTTTCGATACAATGAAAAGTTGTATGCATCCTTGAAAATTATTTTCATTTCCCTTAAAAATTTCTTTATAAGTCTTTTGAATTTTAGAGAATTCCTTTAAATCTTTTTTATTATCATTTTTTGTAAACATAATTTTAATTAAAGAGCTTATTAAACTTATTCTATTATGAAAGCTTTTTATTTTATTTTTATCCTTATTAGCATTTCCTAAAATGATTCCAATAACTTTACCATTTTTAATAGCTACTTTACTAAAGCTACTATCTAATATACATTCTTGAAGATAAGAATTTAGTATTAAGTTTAAAAAGTTGGGATCTTTTATAAATTCACTAAATCCAAAAGCATCACCTATTAACTTTTTTATTATTTCATAATCTCCTTTGCGTAATTCTCTGTACATAACCTTATTATTCATAATATTTCTTCCTTTCAAATCTTAAAATTAGTATATAATTATGTTAATGTCTCCTCTTAGAGGAGAGTCAATAAGTATTAGAAAGTTGGATGTGATTAAATGAAAGAGTATTATTCAATAGGCGAAGTCTCAAAAATAAAAGATATTACAATAAAGGCTTTAAGATATTATCATAAAGTGGGAATCTTGATACCTAAATATATAGATGAAGAAACAGGGTATAGATATTATTCTATAGATCAATTTGTTCATATAGATATAATTAAAGGCTGTAGAACTCTTGGAACAAGTATTTTAGAACTACAGGATATATTTAAAGATCCAAATACAGAAAAACTTTTAAAGTTTCTAGAGATAAAAAAGAAGGAAGCAGAAGAAAAAATTAAATTAATGAATGAAGTAATAAGCAACATTAATATATTAAGTGAAAGCATTAAAACATCAAAAAAGATAGTAGATAATGATGAAATTGTAATAAAGCATTTTAATAAGAGATATATAGTTTTTGCTCCATTTAAAAGTTCTAAGGAGTTAGAGGAACTTATTTATTACTCAAAATTAGATAAAATAATTAAGGAAAATAATATGGAAATAACTTTAGAGAGGGGAATAATCTATGATATTAGTTCAAGTGGAGATGTTAAATCAAAATTTGCATTTATTGGATTGAAGAATGAGGTTGAAGAAGAAAAAAACATAAGAGTATTACCTGAAGGAGATTATTTAACCTTAGTTTATAATAAAGAAAATCAACTAGAGTGTAGAGAAAATATAATGAAATATATAGAGAAAAATAATATAAATATAACTGAGTTAATAGAAGTTGAACTTTATCACGATTTGTTTAATACGAATAACTATAGTTGTCAAATACAGATATATATAGATAAGAATCATATATAGCCAAATTATTTTTAGAGGATATTAAGAAATAGTTAAGGTTCTTTTAAGATAATTTCTTTAACATATAAAGCATAGCTTATAAACGAAGGGGATAAATATGAAGAAAAAACTAAATAAAAAAATAGTGCAAATGATTCAAATTCCAATTATAGTAGTAATATTATTTTTTGCATTAAGGGAATTATATAATATTTTTGTTGATATAGATGTTAATCTATTCAATATGTATTCTGACAAGTTAACAGTTACTAATATAATGATAATTATAGTATTAGGGATAATATCATATTTACCATTATCATTTTACGATTTAATAATAAAAAAGAAGGTACAAATAAACCTAAGTACAAGAAAAGTGTACAAGTATTCTTGGATTGCAAGTTCAATATCTAACTTAGTTGGATTTGGTGGAAGTTCAGCTATATTCTTAAAAAATCATTTTTATAAGAAATACGTGGATGATTCATCAAAACTCATAAAAGAAACATCTAAGGTTGTTGGATTAAACCTATCAGGATTTTCTTTGGTATGCTTAATATATTCTTTATGGAGCTTAGTAAATGGAAGAAGTTTTGATTATGTATTCTTCATATCAGCTTTAATAGGTCTATATATTCCTATTATTTTTATAGGGGCTACCTACAAGGTATTTAAAAATGGAAATAAAGAAAATTACTATATTACATTAAAAATAATGTTTACTTCAATTTTAGAATGGGCAACAACTATACTTTTAATATATGGATTGATTGTAATTTTAGGAATAAAGGTGACTTTATCACAATTCTTCCCTATATATGTTATGGCTATAATAGTAGCTATGATAAGTATGGTACCTAGTGGTGTTGGTACTTTTGATTTAACACTACTAGTAGGACTTAAAGAGTTCAATGTACCTTCAGAGCAAGTTCTATTACTTATAATCTTATATAGATTAAGCTATTACATAATTCCTGTGTTAATAGGACTAGTTTTATATTTATCAGATTTGTACATGAAGATAAATGAAGAAGCAAGAGAAATTATATCAAGGTTAAATTCGAAATTAGCTCATTGTGTTTTGAAAATAATGTTATTTATTACAGGAATATCGTTAATATTTGGTAATAATATATACTTAAAACGTTATTTTCCTCATAAAAGTGAAATCTTAAATATGGATATAGTAGAGTTATCTATATCTTTAAGTATAATAATAGGATTTATTCTTATAGTATTATCAACTATACTTCATACAAAAACTAAAGAAGTTTATTATTTTATGGTTTTTGTATTTGCTGTTATAACTATGGGAGGATTCTTTAGCAAGTATAATATTCATGAATGTATATTTATAGGACTTGTTTGGATATTAATATTATTTAGTAGGAAAATGTTTTATAGAATAGGTTTTATTTATACATGGAAAAATGCAATTAAAGATATAGCAATTATTTTATTAACCCTATCAGTATATTTGGTATCAAGTTATTCAAAGGTAGTACATTATATACATAGAAAGATACCTATTTTAAATTTAGAAGAAATAGTAAAAAGCTTTTATAAAGATAATTTAGTAAGTTCCGTTTTTATTGGAGCAACAATAGCTTTATTATTAGTTATGCTTTTAATATTACTCAATAGATTAAATAAATTTCCAAAGAAAGAATTAGATAAAGAAAAGGTTAAAAAAATTATTGAAAATTATGGTGGCTCTAGACTTATTCACTATGTATTTTTAGGAGATAAGTATATATACATAAATAAAAATGAAGATGTGCTTTTTCAGTATGATATATCTGGAGATAAAGTTATAGTTTTAGGTAATCCAGTAGGTAATAAGGAGAACTTTTTTGAGGGGATACAGGAATTCTTAGAGTTTGCTGATTTATATGGATATACTTTAGTTTTTAGTGGAATTGATGTTGAAGTAATGGGCGAACTTCACGATTTAGGTTATGAGTTTATGAAGCTTGGTCAGGATGCATGGATCGAATTGGATAAGTTTTCTTTAGTAGGTAATAAGAATAAAAGTAATAGACAAGCTATAGGAAGAATAACCAAGGCTGGCTATGAATTCTCAATTGTTAGTCCACCTTATGATGATGAGCTATTTAATGAAATAAAAGAGGTTTCAGAAGAATGGCTTAATGGACAAAAAGAAAAAGGATTTTGCGTAGGTTTTTTAGATAGAGATTATATAGAAATGGATAAAGTTGCTATTGTAAGGAATTCTGAAGGAGAACTTAAGGGTTTTGCTACAATAATGCCAATGTATGATGGTGAGACCTTATCTGTTGATCTTATGAGGTTTAAGAAAATTGAGCTTAATGGAATTATGGACTATATGTTTGCAAATATTTTTGAGTATGCAAAGGAAAATGGGTTTAAATATTTTAATTTAGGACTTGCACCATTAGCAGATGTAGGAAGAACTAAGCATGCTTTTTTAAGAGAAAAGATAGCCTACCAAATATTTGTATATGGTAATTTTGTATATTCATTTAAAGGACTTAAAAAATTTAAGGAGAAGTATGCTACAAGATGGGAAGATAGATATATAGCATACAAGAAAGGAAGTTCTGTTATAATAACTGTTATTCAATTAATGCTTGTACTTACAAAAGAAAAAGATGAGTTTTGTAAGTAGGGTTAAATTGTAGTTTAGTATAGTTTTTAGATAGTCTCATTTGGCTTTGAGAAATAGTAGTGAACCTTTATCATTAGAAAAGTATAAAATAGATATATACCAATATTTTTAGAGGTAATATGAAAAATAATTATTCGGATTTTAATAATATATTTGGAAATGAATCAGAATATAGTTCTTTTAGTGAACGTGATATTGAAGAATTAAACTTGTTAAGTTATCAGCATATAGCAGATATTATTTCAATTATAGGAGATTTACTTTCATATATATCTACTATTGAAAGTATTAATCTAATTCATAGTAGGTATACAAATGAAACTGAAAATGTTCCAAATCCTGATATACCTGCTGTTCAATCTCTTGAATTATTGGTAATTTCAAGATTTATATATACTCAACTTGGATTTATTCGTTTTGACCATTTAAAAGAGAGAAAGGCGAAAGGAGAAGTGGACTTTTCTCTTGAACCAGATATATATGTTAATATTTCAAATATACTTAGAACATCAGGCACCTTATATGCTTTGTTAGCTGCATATGGTATTTACGAAAGGGATTTATCTCAACCTATCATAGGAATATAATTTGTTAATTAATAAAGAAGCTGAATTTTTAGCTTCTTTATTTTTTTACAATTAAAAGATTATGTAACTCTTTTAGGATTTTTGAATAGTATATATTAAGTACAGTAAGTAAATAAATTTAGGGGTGTTAAAAATGAAATGTATTAGAGAAAGATCATATATGGGTCACAATTATTATAGAGGATGGAGTAAATCATCTTGCGAATCAGAAAGACAATGTAAAAGATCAAGAAAGTCATTTTGCAAATCAAGAAGCAAATCATTTAGTAAATCAAGAAGCAAATCATTCAGTAAATCAAGAAGTAGATCATTTAGTAGGTCTAAGAGTAGATCTTTTAGTTGGTCAGCAAGTAGATCATTTAGTAGATCATTTAGCAGATCATTTAGAAAATCAAATTGTAGATCTAGGTGGTCATGTAGAAAATCACACAGAAGAAACTATTAAAAGTAAATAGTTTTAAATAAGTATATTGCTATGGATAAGTTATACGAATTTGGAGAAAAGGTAAATGGGTATTCTGTAATTAAGCAATTAGGCGAAGGTAGATATGGAATTGTTTATCTAGGAGAAAATGAGAATCATGAGAAGGTCATAGTAAAACAATTAAAGTTGGATATGATTAAAAAAACAAAAAGAAAACTCATCTATGAAAAGAAAACATTAAAGATGTTAGATGATCCTAGATTTCCAAAGTTTATATCTAACTTTAAAGATGAATATAGAGAAGGGTATATCCTTGAATATATTGAAGGAAAGGTAATTGAAGATCTATTACTTGAGGATAACCATAGGTTTTCAAAGGAAGAAATATATGAATATTGCAGTAAAATTATAGATATGATTGAAACTTTGCATAAGAATCATATAGTTCACCGTGATATTAGACCTCCTAATTTAATATTAAAGGAAAACAATGAATTAGCCTTAATAGATTTTGGTCTTGCTAGGATAATAGATAAAAGACACTATGAAAAAGAGTTAGACTATTGGTATTTAGGTGATTTTCTACTTCATCTTTATTATTCATCATATGAGCCTGAAAATGAAGAAGAACTCCCATGGTATAAAGAGCTTGATTTAAATAACGAAGAGCTTATATTCTTAAAAAGGCTTATGGGTATTAAAAAGTGCTATAGTAATATTAGAGAAATTAGAGAGCAACTTGATAAAATTAAAAGCGTAAGTATGTAATAAAAAAGGCCATGTGATTCATATATCACATGGCTGTTTTTAATTATAATGAAGGTGAGGCTATGAATAATTATATAGAAATTTTAGGCGTATATGAAGATAGTTTTAGGATTAATGTCTATTCAATTAATTATTTTAGAATGATTGGACTTATAGATGTTGACATAAGATATGATTATGGAATTGAGAGGGTAACTTTAGCATTTTATAGGTCATCAGGAACAAATGGTGGAAAGATTAATGGACTATGGTACCCAATAGTAGGTATAAAAATAAAGTCAGGAAGATTTACAGAGTTTACAGAGTTAATTAATTATATTTTAACTAAAACTACCAATGGAGATGAAGTTAAGAAGGGATGGTTAGCAAAGTCACCATTCTTTTATAATCATCAGAAAGAAAATAAAAGAATAAAAGGCTTCTCTAGAGGAAAGCATTATGAAAGTCTTTTAAGGGTTGGAGAAACTTTAAGAGATCTTTATGAAGAGTGGGAGTTTGAGGATATGGAGTCTTTAACACCAAAGTCATTAAATGATGCAATAACTTCTTTAGAGATTTATCCTAATAATACACATAGTCAGAGGGATAATTTCGAAAGATTTATATGGGATATATGTAATGGGAGATAATTAAGAAATAATAATAATAAAGAAACACTGCTAGGGCTGGTGTTTCTTTTTTTATAAATAATTAGGAAAGTATGTAAAATTAATTTTAATCTTATCTTTACATTTTATTACATTTAATTAATATGCATATAATAAAAGTTTTATATTCTTAAGTTGTCCAATTAAATTATAAGAGGAGAGTTTAAGATGAAAAGTAAGAAGTTGAAAAAGATAATATCAATGACATTGGTTTCTGCACTAGTTGTTGGAGTAGGAATTACTGCAAGAGCTGAGAATGGAAAAGCCGTTGATAATTCTATTGCACATGTTAAGACAATTGAGAGTGATAAGACTGTAATAAATAATGATACAAGCTGGAGATATTTAGATAATGGAACAGATCCAGCAGTAGGAACGTATTTATTCGATAATTTTAAAATTAAATCCGCCTGGACACTTCCTAAAGATATTGAATATGAAGGCCAAAACATTGGATTTGATGATACTTCATGGAAGATAGCAAAAGGGCCTTACGGAGCAAAAAATGGAGAAGCAATAAACGGAGCAAATACAGTGTTACAGCACTATAATGGAAAAACTTCTTCTGGCAAGGACAGAGCAATTGAAACATATTTTTTTAGAACTGAATTTAATGTAGACAACTTAGAAGATGTAAAGAAAATAAAAGCTAGTTTTACTTTTGATGATTCAATAGTTGTATACATTAATGGTAGTGAAGTTAAAAGATATTTAGTGCCAGAAGAAAAGCAAGAAAATAATATGTTTTATGCTGGAAATGGAAATGGAAGTCCGATAACAGAAGAATTTGAGCTAACAGATTTATCAATGCTTAAGGAAGGTAAAAATGTTATAGCTGTTGAGGTTCACCAAGATAGGGAGACAAGCTCTGATATATATTTTGGATGTAATTCACTTATTTTAAGTTCAGAAGAGATTGAAAAGGAAGAACCAAAAGTAAGTGATATTTCACTAACTGTAGGAGCAGATGAGTCAGAAGTAAATTTTACTTGGTATACAAACTTTGATGGAGAAACTGAGCTTCAAGTTGCTAAAAAATCAGATATGAATGGCGATACTTTCCCAGTAGAAAAAGCTAAAAGCTATAAGGGAGAAATTACTAAGATAGATGATATAAATAGAAGTAATAAGGCATCTGCTATAAACTTAGAAGAAAATACAGATTATGTTTATAGAATAGGAAAAGAAGGGGTATGGTCTGAGGTTAATAATTTATCAACTAAAGATACTAATAAGTTTAATTTCTTATTGGCAGGTGACCCACAAATAGGCTCTGGTAGCATAGAATCTGACATTAATGGATGGACAGATACTTTAAACAAGGCTATTTCAAAGTTCCCTGATGCAAGTTTTCTTATTAGTGCTGGAGATCAAGTTAACAAAGCAGGAAATGAAGCTGAATATGATGGATATTTAAGTCCTGAAGTATTAGAGTCATTACCAGTTGCAACTAATGTAGGTAATCATGATGTTGGAATTAACTATACACAACATTTTAATGTACCGAATTTAAGTACTTTAGGAAGTAATGCAGCTGGAGGAGATTATTCCTTTAGATATGGAAATGCATTATTTATATCATTAAACTCAAACAATACAAGTTCTGCTGAACATGAACAATTTATTCAAGAGACAATTGAAAAAAATAAGGATGCAAAGTGGAGAATAGTTACCTTCCATCACTCGATTTATAGTGTTGCTAGTCATTCTTTAGAGGACTCAATTTTAAGTAGAAGAGAAACTTTAGTTCCAATTTTTGATAAGAATGATATAGATGTTGTTTTAATGGGACATGATCATGTATATACAAGATCTTATCAAATGGAAGGTTTTAAAGAATTAAAGAATCAAACTTTAGATAATGAAGGTAATGTAGTAGACCCAGAAGGAACACTTTATTTAACAGCCAACTCTGCAAGTGGTAGTAAATACTATAATATTTTAGAAAATGAAGATTTTACTTATGCAGCGGTAAAAGATCAAAGTAAGGTTCCTTCAATTTCAAATATTGAAATGACAGACAACTCATTTAAAGTTGTAACCTATAGAACTGATAATATGGAAGTTATTGATGAATATTCAATAGTAAAAGATGTTGAGGAAGATAAAGAGGATAATGGGTCAACAGGAGAAGAAAATGGAGAAACACAAAATCCAGGAGATAATGAAACTACTAAACCAGAGTCGGATAAAACTGATGAAAATAAAACTGAAAGTTCTAATCCAGTGAAAACTGGTGATACAGTAGAAAATCCATTTGTATATATACCGTTAATGGTGCTAGCTTCAGGTTCAATTCTTTATCTAGTACTAAAGAAAAAGAACTTACAAGAAAGTAAGAATTAGAATATAAATTATTAGTTTAGCTTTGCTTAAATGCAGAGCTAAACTTTCTATTTAGGAGAGAGAGATGTTAAAAATGTTAAGCAGAACTGATATTGTAATAACGTGGTTAATAGGTGTATTTATACTTTGTACAACATTATTAAATAATACCTTTAAAGATGATTTTAAGAAGTATGATAATAGTACTTTAAGTTATGAAAAGGCAAGGGTAATAAGCGTTATAAAGGAAAATTTAGAGGAAGAACAAATATCTAATAGGAGATATTCTGGTATTCAAGAATTAGAAGTAGAGCTTTTAACAGGGAAACTCAAAGGAGAAAAAGTAGAGGTAACAAATTATATAACTCAAAAGCATAATGTAGTTGCCAAAGAAGGAAAAGAAATTATGGTATGCGTAGATAGACCAAGTGAAGATTTTTATAAGGTTAGTATATATAATTACAGTAGAAATAATTATATATATATTATAGTTATTGTTTTCTTTGTAATTATGGTTTTAATAGGTAGGGGTAAGGGATTTAGATCTATGATAGGTCTATTGTTTACTTTTTATTCAATTATATTCTTTATGATTCCCTTTATATACAGAGGATACTCCCCAATTATTTTATCAATAATCGTATCAATAATTTCTACAATTGTAACATTGTTTTTATTAAATGGATGGAGTAAAAAGACTATAGTAGCCACACTAGCAACCTGTGTAGGTGTAATAATTTCAGGTGTGATATTCTGTCTTATATCAAATCTTTTGAACATATCTGGGTTTAATTTAGATGAGGCTGAATCTTTAATTCTTATAGCTCAAAATACAGGACTTAAAATTAGGGATATACTATTTTCTGGAATATTAATTTCATCATTAGGAGCTGTAATGGATGTAGCAATGTCTATAGCATCTTCAATTTATGAAATAAATGAATTAAATAGTGAGTTAGATATGAAAACTATTTTTAAGTCTGGAATTAATATAGGAAGAGATATGATTGGGACAATGTCTAATACTCTAATTCTTGCATTTGCAGGCACTTCATTAAGTACTATGCTTGCTTTGTATTCCTATAATACTCAATTTAATCAACTAATGAGTTCTGATTTTATTGCAATAGAGTTTGCACAGAGTATATCAGGAAGTATTGGAATAATATTAGCGGTGCCAATTACATCATTTATTTCATCTTATGTTTACAAGAGGAAAATAAGATAATCAAGATAATTAGGAAATTCTATTGATGCTTTAATTTCCAAATTATAATTTTAAGTAGTGAAGAGCTTATAGTTTTACTTTATAAGTGTTTTAAGTTATTATACCCTTATATTATAATTTATAAAATGGTGAGGTGTGCATGAAAAAGTTTGAGTTTATAAATGGAGGAAAGGAATTGTTAGACCTTGTAGAACCATTGTGGAACAAATTAAATAAACATCATGAGTCTAATTCCAATAACTTTTCTGATAAGTATAAAAACAATTCTTTTAAGTTGAGAATAAGTAAGTTTATAGAGAATAGAAATATAAAGGTAAATGTTGATTTAATAAAGGATCAAGAAAATAATAAATACATTGGTTATTGTATTTCATCCCTAAGTGAAGATTTATTAGGTGAAATTGATTCCCTATTTATTGAAAATGATTATAGGGGATGTGATTTAGGGGACGAGCTTATGAATAGGGCTATAGAGTGGCTGAATAAAAATTGTGCTAAATCTAAAACTATAGTTGTTATTGATGGAAATGAAAATGTATTAAATTTTTATAGAAGATATGGATTTTATAGAAGTAAAATAATATTAGAAGAGAAATAATAAGTTAGAGATACTGCATTGTTCATAGATGGACATGCAGTATTTTTGTTAAAAGATTATCTGGAATAATATGTTATAATATATATATAAGAAACTTTTTAGATATTAAATTAGTTTATTATAGGGTTTAAAATGTAAGATTATTGATATTGCTGTACTTGTATATATGGTTATTATGACTTTACTTAGCAATTTTATTTTAAAAGATAAATAGTTTTAATGAGGAGAAGTTATGGATATTATTACTGTTAATAAAGAAAATTTAGATAATGAGCATATTTGTTGCGCAATTTCTAGCAATAAGGATTGTCAAGTAGCTTCAAAGAAAGCTTGGCTTTTAAAAAGGTTTGATGATGGGCTTGTTTTTAAGAAAGGTGATGTTAGAGGAAAGTGTTTTATAGAATATATTCCTGCTGAAAAGGCATGGTGTCCAATTAAAGCTGAGGAATATATGTTTATTAATTGTTTTTGGGTATCTGGAAGATACAAAGGGCAAGGGAATTCAAATGTACTATTAGAAGAGTGTATTAAAGATAGTAAGGAAAAAGGTAAAAAAGGACTTGTAG
The DNA here is from genome assembly GCF_015669365.1 of Clostridium sp. 1001283B150210_160208_E6. NCBI lineage: Bacteria > Bacillati > Bacillota > Clostridia > Eubacteriales > Clostridiaceae > Clostridium > Clostridium sp. 1001283B150210_160208_E6. Next base: position 59,304 of record NZ_JADPAA010000003.1, read on the forward strand.
TTTTATCTTCAAAGAAAAAGAAACCATACCTTTCTGATCCAGAATTTTTAAGGTATAAAGGTTTCAAATTGGCAGATAGTTTAGAATCATATTTTGAACTTTTGTATCTACCTTTTTATGAAGATTCAAGTAAACCTTCTTTTAAAGATAGTGTAAAGAAACCTACTATTGAAAATGAAGGATTTGTACTTTATTATACCCACCAATGCCCATTTACTGCAAAGTATGTACCTATAATTGAAGAGATAGCTAATAGTAAAGGAATCAAGTTTAAAAGTGTATTGTTCGAAACATATGAAGAGGCACAGAATTCTCCATGTCCATTTACAACATATGCTTTATTTTATAATGGAGAATTTGTAACCCATGAAATTTTAAATGAAAATAGATTTGAGAAGATAGTCAATAAGAGAATAGAGATAGAAAAGTAAAATAATGAAGTTATTTATGTTAGAATATCGTATCGCTAGTGATAGTATGCGATATTTTTTAGTTATATTAAATTTAGAAAAAACATATTCTATGCTTTAAATAGTAGTGGAGAAAATAGCAATGAATTTATAATATATGATATAATTACATATAATGGCAAACATGGTGTGAAAATGATGAAAAAAGTAATTTTAATAATAAATATAAACTTAATTATATAATTTACTATGAAAGAAAAGTAAAAAAAGGGGATAGGGGATAATGAGTGGCAATGATTTTAAATTAGATAATCTTAATGAGGGAAGTATTATTAATAAACCTACAGATTCATATAGTAAATATGATACTAATATATTGAGTAATGCAATAAAAAATATAGCATGGGGATTTGCTCTTACTTTAGCTACATTTAGTATATTTAAATTACAGTATATATTACCAACAATAGGAGTAGGACTTTTATATATCGGTTTACGCGATATACATAAGGAAAATAAAGCTCTTAATATAGCTTGGATTTTTTCTATAATAAATATTATAGTTGATATTTTTAATTTAATATGTACTAATACACCCTTAGGTGAAAGATTCAATAATATTACAATTGAAGTATTATTTGAAACTATATTTCAAGTAAGCTTTCTTTTAATATTTCGTAAAGGTTTAAAGCAAGTTTTTGAGAAAGCAGATATTAAACCAAGAAAAGATCCTATTTTAGGAATAATTATTTGGAGGGGTATTATTGTAATTTGCATAGTATCTGGTTTAGGTAGCCTTTGGTGGATATTTATTATTTTAAATTTAAGTTATTTGTATTATTTCTGTTCTCTTTACAAATTAGGTAATTATTTTAATACAATAAACTATAAGCCATCAGAAGTGAATAAAAAGATAAGTAATAGGAAATTTCTTTGTATATATTATATTGGATGTGTAGTAGCAGTGTCTATTTGTTGTTTACTGTCTAACCATATTAAATTAAATTCTATAGAGTTTGTTACTCCTCAAAATTCAGAAACTAGAGAAATGCTTATAGATAAGGGATTTCCCAGGGATATTATTAAAGATATATCAGATGAGGAGATAGCTTTGTTAAAGGATGCAATAGTTATAAAATCATCTAATGAAGTGTTGATGTTTGATTATGAAGAGGAAACTATTGAAGATGATTTAGGAGTTCGTACGTATAACAAGATACCAGGTAAATATAATTTAGAGGCAACGACTATTTACGCTGAATTAAAGAATAATGAAATGTATGTCATTGAATATTTCAAATGGAAAGATGGAAAATCATACTGGCATGACGGATTTTCAATTAGTAATACTCAGAAATTTGAGTTAATAAGTGGCAGATTACTATTTGAAAAAAAGGGTATAAACTATTCTGCTGAAATACCAAGACTAAAGAACAAAAATGTTATAGAGAATGATTGGTTTGGTGATGAAATTGCTTATGATAAAATTAGTGGAGCTGTAAACTATCCTTTTGGATCTGATAAACAAAGAGGATATGTATTTTATAGACTAGATATTGATGAAGGTATGTTTAATGGATCAAATATAGTTAATTATATACACTATAAAGGTCCATTTAGAATCCCTTATGTTGAAACAGAACAACAAAATTTAACGTTTAGTGATAGACTAAGACAACATTGTACAAATTTTAAAACTCATTTTTTTAGGTGATTGCTTGATCTTAATTATAGTTATAAATTTTAAGAATTATTTGATAAACGTATAGGAGAAGAAATATGGAATACATGGGAAACGAAAGTTATTGGGATAAAAAGTTTGAAAATAGGGGAGGGAATCCTTTAAAACCAGAAGAAGCTTTAGTTAAGAACATAAAGTATCTTAAAAGTGGAACTGTTCTTGACTTAGCTTGTGGAGATGGTAGAAATAGTTTCTTTTTATTACAGGAAGGATTTAATGTTACTGGAGTAGATTTTAGTATTAAAGCACTTGAAAGGCTACATAAATTTGCAGCAAGGAATAATTATAAAGTTAATACTAAGAAAATAGATTTAAGTAAAGCTGATGCTTTAGATAACTTAGAGGAATTTGATAATATAATTATAAATCATTATAGATTAAGTAAGGAGCAATTAAGTAGTATAAACAAACATCTTAGAATAGAAGGTGTTTTATTCATTAGTGGTTTTTGACAGAAACATGTGCCAGATTCAAAGATAAGAGAAGAAGACTTAATACAGCCATCAGATTTTGATGGGTTAAATGAAAGCTTAGAATTGGTTAAGTATAATGAGACAATAGATGAGAGAGGATCCTTTGTTACCTATATTTATAGAAATCAAGGAGACTTAGATAATTAGAAATTGAATAGGTGATAGAAGTGAAAAAGAAGTTAATTATTGTAAATGGAGTTATGGGAGTTGGAAAAACTTCAGTTTGTAGAATGCTTTATAAAGAATTAGATAATTCATTTTGGCTAGATGGGGATAATTACTGGATGATGAACCCATTTACAGTAAATGAAGAAAATAAGACTATGGTTTTAGATAATATAATTCATATTCTAAATAATTATATAAGAAATTCTAGTAGCAAATATATAATATTTAATTGGGTCATTCATACAGATGAAATAATGGAGGAAATATTAAAAGGCCTTAATACTTCTAATGTAGAAATCTATAAGATCACTTTAATGTGTTCTGTGGAATCATTAGTATCAAGAATTAAAGGAGATATTATTAAAGGTTTAAGAGATGAAGATAATATAAGAAGAAGTCTTGAAAGGCTAGTATTATATGAGAAAATGAATACAATTAAGATTGATACAACAAATAAAGAATTAGAGGAAGTTGTTAGCGAAATAAATAAGGTTATAAAAAAGCAGTAAAATTAAATTTACTGCTTTTTTAGTGAAATTATACTATCGTAGACAGTTTCTTTTGTACTTTCATTTTGCTTTTCTATTACTATTCTAATACAGTTAGATTTAGTATCAGGTGCATTTGTAGTTATCTTATGATTATCTTTATTGCTATTCCAAGTTTGATTAGAAATCATAAGTAAATCTCCATTTTCATCATAAATGAAAAATTTATAAAGATAATTATCTTCTAATTTATAATTTATATCTAATATCATATCAAAAGGACTTAAGTTTATTGAATTAATAGTTACTAAATCATTTTTTTGTTGTGAAAATTCTATATTTTTTCTTAGGTTCTTATTAACTGTAACAGGCACTTTAAATGCCCAAGAACCAACTTTTTTATAGCTTTTATCTGTAGTATTTATTCCGTAATTCTCTAAATATATAATTTTGGATTGGAATATAAACTCTGATGGTATTTCAGTATTTAATAAATCTAAGTTATATTTTCTAACTCCAACAAAAGTATTCTCATTTATAAATTTGCCTTCCAGTCCTGCAAAACCTGATCCGCCTAGTTCAATATCGCTAAAATTAACCTTATTATAAGACTCTTCTGTAATTAATTGATTCATATCCATTTTTCCTGTATTTCCCCAAGAGGTATATTTAAATGAATCTTTATTTTCAACAATATATGTTACATATAAAGATTGACCGTCACATAGTATTTCAGAAAGTGTAATATCAACTCCATTAGAAGTGGTTGTTTCATTTACAGAAGTTGCATATTGAGAATAGTTTCCGGGGAAGAAAAGATTTTTTTCGATAGCTTCAAATACATTACCTATTATAGGAAGTTTAGCTGCTAAAGCAGGATTTGCTATACCTAAAGCTAATATTAATGCTATAGTAGCACAAATAGCACCGGTTAGTTTTTTCTTCTTATTGATTTTTGCTTCTGAAATTTCAAAAACTGCTTTTTGTACACCATTATGAATTTTTATATCAATATTTTCAGGTATTTTAATATCATCATATCCATTAAAATTCATCTAAATATCCCTCCTTTAAAGTATTATTTAATTCTTCTTTTGCTCTTCTTAAATGGCTTTTAACTGTATTTATTGGTATACCCATGATATATGAAATATCTTGAATGCTCATATTATTAAAGTATTTTAGAATAATGACAGTTTTATATTTTTCTCTTAACGTATCAATAGCATTGTATAAGTCTATTTTTTCTTCTATAGATATTTTTTCTTTACTAGATGCCATGGGGATATCATTGTTTAAGTATATAATTTTACTGTCTTTTTTTAGGTAATCAATAGCTACATTTATTAAAATCCTTGTTATCCAAGTCTTAAAAAAAATAGGTTTTTTAATTTTAGCAATATTTAAGAAGCCTCTATAAGCACATTCTTGTAATATATCTAATGCTTTATTCTCATCCTTAACATAGCTATATGCTATTTTGTAAAGATAAACTTTATAAATCTTATATAATTCTGTAAATGATTCTGGGTCACCCTTTTTGGCTTTATTAACAAGAGTTATTTCTAATGAATCTTTTTCTTTTGTTTTAAAAGGTAAAGAAAATACTTTCTCCATATTAATCTCCTTAAGTTACTAAAATTTAAGCATTAATGCTATATCTATTAGACAAGTATTCTAAATTAAAAGTTGCAAATAAATTAAAATATCCTAATAGTAATATTTTAACATGTAAAAATATACATTTGATTAAGAATTTAATGTATAATTGTGATATAGAATAATAAAGGGGGAGATATAGTGGATTATGCTATAATGGGATTTCTTTGTGGTGTAAGTATAGTACTAATGATGAATGTTAGTAATCAAAAAGATCAAATTAAAATCCTAAATAATAAATTGAATAGGATAATAAATCATTTAGGAATAGAAGATGAGGAGCTTAATAAGATAAATGATGAATTAAATAAATTAATAATAGAAGGGAAGAAAGTAAAGGCAGTTAAGCTATATAGAATGACAACAGGAGCTGGTCTTAAGGAGTCGAAGGAATATATTTATGCTTTAGCAGATAAGTTATCTGTTGAACAGTAATATGGTTTTATAAATTGGAGTGAGAATAAATGATATTATATTTTACTGGAACAGGAAATAGTCGTCATATTGCAAGGTTAATAAGTAAAGAAATAGATGATGAAGTCATATCAATTAATGAACTTATAAAGAGTGGTAGTAATAATGAAATAAAATCAGATAAACCATTTGTCATTATAGCGCCTACTTATGCATGGAGAATTCCTATGGTAGTAGAAAAGTTTATTAAGAATACTAAGCTTTCTGGAAATAAAAAGGTGTATTTTATTCTTACATGTGGAGCTGATACAGGAGATGCTACTTCATTTTTAAGGGATATCTCTGAGGAAAAAGGGCTTGAGTTTATGGGGCTAAGAGCTTTGGTTATGCCTGATAATTATATTGTTATGTACAGTACTCCTAGTGATGAAGAGAATGAAAGTAGAATTGAAAATGCAGAGGAAGAAGTTAATAAAATAGTTAAGTATATAGTTAGTGGTAGAAAATTTGAGGAACATAAAACTACTATTATTGATAGGATGAAAAGTAATTCTATCAATAAAATGTTTTATAAAATATATGTAAACCCAAAGGGATTTCATACAACAGATAAGTGTATAAGTTGTGGTAAATGTGAAGGGTTATGTCCTTTAAATAATATTATCCTAGTAGATGGTAAGCCAAAGTGGGGGGATAATTGCACTCATTGCATGGCATGTATTTGTGGATGCCCAACATATGCTATTGAATATAAAAATAAAACTAAGAATAGAAGACGATATTACCTTAAATAGTTATATTAACAAAAAAGAATAGTATTTAGCTATTCTTTTTCCATTTAAATTCTAATTTTGTAATTGGCTTTTGAATTTCATCCTTAAAAGCCCTATGAACTGTAATTAATTCATTCTCATCATTTCTTAAAATGTCTGTATTAAAGTGTAGAGTTGAACCTTCACTAGCTTCTTTCTTAAATAGAACTTTTATACCTGATAGTTCATATTGGTCTAAAAGCTCCTTAGGTAAAGTATCAATTGCCATTTCAATATACTTAACATTATTAACGTGATTATTTGAATCAATATCACTATGTCTAACAGTATAATCTCTTGTAATACTAGAAGCTTCAAGCTTTATAAAATCATCTAATGGCATGATTTCATCCAACTCTTTTTCTACCCCATAAAGTTTTAATTGTTCAGGAGAAATCTTTGCTGGACGTCTTTTTTCAATGTCAATTAACATTGCAGTAGAAATTCCAGATAAAATTATCTTGCCTTCTGAGTTTTTTATTGTGCAACGTCTGTAACCATAAAGCTTTTTAATACCTATGGCTTCAGTTTCAACAGTTATTACATCTCTAAATTTGGGGTATTCTAGAATTTTTAAATCATATTTTAATAGAACCCACACACAATTATGTACAAGTCCATGATCAGTTTCTCCTAGGGTATCAGTTTGAGATATTACAACATCCCATAAGTAATTCATTAAAGATGAATATTTACAATTCATATTAGAATCTACATCGTATATGTTTATAGTATAATCTTTGGTAAATGTATTGCTCAAGTTTAATACTCCCTTCTAATTATAATTAGCATAAGTTAATTATATGTAAAGTTATTCCATAAAGCAAATAGCATTGAAATACTAATTTTCAATGCTATTTTAATAAAATTAATGTTTTTTGTTATCCAATAGTATTTTTAAGAATATATAATCACTCCTTCAAGATAAGTATATTTCTCACTATATTTGTTATCAATGTAAAAGGTAAATATGATATAATCGAATGAGAAATTAGGTTAAATAGGAGAGAGTAATGTTTAAAGTAGCTATTTTTGATTTAGATGGTACATTGCTAAATACAATCGATGATTTAGCAAATGCATGTAATTATGCTCTTAGTAAATTCTCATTTCCAACCCATGAGTCTGAGAAGTATAAAACTTTTATTGGAAATGGATTGTACAAGCTTGTGGAAAGAGCTCTTCCACTTGAATATAGGGATAGTGAAACAGTTAATATGGTATTAGATGTGTTTAATAAATACTATAATGAACATATGATGGATATGACTAGGCCTTATAATGGAATAATTGATCTTTTAGACCAACTAATAGATGAAGGAATTGGACTAGCTGTTGTATCTAATAAGAAACATGATTTTACATTGGAGATAATACATAAATATTTTTGTGATAGATTTAAAATAGTTTTAGGATTAAGAGAAAACTATAAAGCTAAGCCTGATCCAACATCAGTTTTAGAAGTAATTGATGAATTTGGCATAAGTAAAGAGGAATGCATATATATTGGTGATTCAAATGTTGATATAAGAACTGCAAGAAATGCTGGAGTTAAATCTATAGGTGTTTCATGGGGATTTAGAGGAGGAGAAGAGTTACTTAAAGAAGGTGCAGACTATCTAGTAAATAATGTAGAGGAACTAAAAGAAATAATAATTAGTTAAAAGAAAGTAGGAATAAATATGGCAAAACTAAGGAAGATGTTAGGAAGCTTGGAAGATCCCAATATAGTATCATTAATGAGTTTAATAGAAACACAAAGCAAAACAACATTAGCCAATTGGGCAATTACATATGCAGAGGACAATTTTCTTAAAATATACGAAAAAAACTATAGTGATGATTTAAGACTTCGTAATATATTGTCAGCTTCAAAGGAATATTTAAATGGAACTAAAAAGTTAAATGAGGTTAAACCACTTATAAAGGAAGGAAATGTAGTTGCAAAAAGTCTAGAAGAAAACCCTGTTGCTCAGGCAGCTTGTCGTGCTATAGTAACAGCTTGTGGAACAATTAATACACCAACAAATGCTCTTGGTTTTACTTTTTATGGAGCAGCAGCAATTGTCTATGATAAGTGTGGTTTATCAGAGAGTTCAAAAATATATGATGAATTAGCTAGTAAAGAATTAGAAAAAATGTTAGAGTCACTTGAAAAGGTTGCTATACCTAACGAAGAAAACCCTGCGAAAATTAAGTGGAATTGCTAAATTTAATAGTAATATATAAAAATATTAAAATAGTATTTATATATAGGTGATTTCATAATTCTTTTTAAAAATCATTATAATAAAATTTATACTTTTTCAAATCATAAGTTAAATTATTAATACTTTATAATTAGAAGTTAAAGGTAATACAAATTATGGTTTGTATTGTTAAAAAAAACATGATAATATTTATCATGTTTTTTTGTTTTATCAGACTAAAGTGATAAAACAGGAGGTAATTATTATATTAGGAAAAATGGATATACTAAATATAAATTTATAAATAAACAAAAGAAAAGGGGACAAAAGATGAAAAAGAAATTACCTAAAGAGGCCTATGGTGGTGTTCATGGTAAGGATTATGTTCCATACATAACTGACAAGTCTAAAAGTGGAACAAATCTTGCAGTAATCATAATAGGTTCAATTTTAGCTGCTGTGTTTGCAGCATCTACAGCTTATTCTGGAATGAAATCTGGATTAACTGTTGCAGCAGGGATTCCTGGTGCTATTATAGGTTCAATGCTTATTGGAGCTTTTGCCAAAAGTAAAGGTATCCTTGGGAAAAATATAACTCAAGGTATGTCAAGTGGTGGAGAATCTATAGCAAGTGGAATGATTTATGTTTTACCTGCAATTATTCTTATAGGAAGTGATATTACTCTTATAGAAGGAATTACTGTTGGAGTAGGAGGCACACTATTTGGTATTGGATGTCTTTCATTAGTTTATAAATTCTTAATAGTAGAGGAACATGGAACTCTTATGTATCCAGAATCAATGGCTATCTCTGAAACTTTAGTTGCATCTGAAGCAGGTGGAGATGCTATAAAATACATGGGTATTGGATTTGGAATAAGTGGTATTATTAATGTGTTGACAGGATCATTTTTGAATCTAATTAACAATACTATTACTTTTGTAGGCAGTAAGTTTTATAAATGGAAGTTCTCAACTGAAGTAAATCCACTTTTATTAGGTATTGGATTTATAGTTGGTCTTGAAGTATCTTTAATGATGTTTGCAGGTTCAGTTTTAGCTAACTTTGGTATTACTCCATTAATAGGTTACTTTACTGATTTTGCAGAACATGGTGCTCAATCATGGAATGATGCTTCTGTGTTACTTCATCAAATGGATGTAAATACAATAGCAGGAAGCTATGTTAAGTATATTGGTGCTGGAATGATGCTTTGTGGTGGTATTATTGGTGCAATTAAGCTTATACCAACAATTGTTGTTTCTCTTAAGGAAACATTTAAAGCAAAATCAAGCAAAGATGAAAGCAATGAAAAGAATTCAGGTGGAATTCTTATGCTATTTGGTGGAATTATAGTAGCCTTTGTTGCAGCCTTTATAATTTCTCAAAATATAAAGATGGCAATAATAGGTGCAATAGTTTCTATGATATTATCATTATTATTTGTTATAGTAGCAGGACGTTTAACTGGTACAATAGGTACATCAAACCTACCAGTATCAGGTATGACAATTGCATCTTTAGTAATATTAACTTTAGTTTTCGTTATAATGGGATGGACTTCTCCAGCTGATAATAAATCATTACTTTTATTTGCAGCCTTTATGGTAGTTGCAATAGCAGTAGCTGGTGGATACAGCCAATCTCAAAAGGTAAGTTACATAATAGGTGGTAGCAGAAGTGAAATGAGAAATTCATTTGCTATATCAAGTGTTATTGGTGTTATAGTAGTAACAGGAACAATCCTTGTTCTATCAAGCCAGTTAAGAATTACTGGAGCAGAAGCACCATTTGCACTTCCACAAGCTAATTTAATGTCAACCTTAACATCAGGTATAATGTCTGGCGATTTACCATGGCCAATGATTATAGTTGGTATTGTAATGGCACTTTTCTTATTCTTATTAGATTTACCTATAATGACTATTGCTATAGGGTTCTATTTACCTATATCAACAACTTCTATAATATTAGTAGGTGCTTTAATAAGAGTATTTGTAGAAAAAATGAGTAAAGATGAGCAGGAAAAAGAAGTAAAAGTTTCAAATGGAATAAGCCTTTCTTCAGGGCTTGTTGCTGGTGGCTCTATAATTGGACTATTAGGAATAATACTTCAGGTTACAGGAGTAATAACTCCAAAAACTCCTACTGGATTTGCAGCAAGTAATGGTATGGGAATAATACTATTAATAGCCTTAGTAGTAGCAACAACCATTCCTATAATGATGTCTAAAATAAAACTAAAAAATGAGTAGCTTAGGAAGAGGAATCGCAAATTATGGTTCCTCTTCTTTTATTTGTAAGTATTTTGCTTTACAATATATGTATGTAGAAAAGTGTGATTATAGATTTCTTGAAAATTATAATAGTTTACGGGGATATAAAAGGAGGGGGCAATGAAAGAAATAATTACAGATAGACTAATAATAAGACCTTGGAAATTAAGCGATAGCAGTGATTTGTATGAATATGCTCAAAGTGAATTAGTTGGGCCCAATGCAGGGTGGAGGCCACATAAATCAGAAGAAGAAAGCAAAGAAATAATAAATATGTTTATAAAGAGTAATGACTCCTATGCAATTGTTTTAAAGGAAGAAGATAAGGTTATTGGGGGAATAGGATTACATATAAGCAGACCAGATAGTTCATTAAAAGATTTAAAACAAAGGGAGATTGGATATGTGCTAAATCCAAAATATTGGGGAAGAGAATATATTCCTGAAGCTGTAAAAAGTTTAATAAATTATGGATTTAATGAAATGGATTTAGACTTAATCTGGTGTGGACATTTCCATTTTAATAATAGATCTAAAAGGGTAAATGAAAAGTGCGGTTTTAACTATAAGTTTAAAAGAGATGTAAAGTTAAAGTTCTTAGATGATAAAGAGGTTACAATTTTATACTATAATATTTCAAAAAAAGAATATGATGTGCAAGCATTATTAGATTAGGGGGAAGCTTGGGTAATAGCTATGATTATGAATTTGATTCATAGATCAAATATTTAATAGAAAGTTGAGAGCACAAGCTCTCAACTTTATTTCATAGCACTATTATAGTAAGAACATATAGCATCATCAATTATAGTGCTAATATAAATATTAAAGTCAGGATTATTAGCTTTAAGTTTATTAAGTTTTATTAAAGTAGACTTTCTAAAGCAATAGGTTCTAACAAATTCAAATTTTTCTCCGTCTACAGGAGGAGTTATACCATTAGGGTGTCCTTTACCTTTTTTATTTTGATGAGATTGGGGAGTAAACTTTGTTTCAGTGAAAGGTTTAGCTTCTTCTTTTCTATTATCAAAACTTAATTTTTCTTCTGTAGCTTCATCGCTAAAACAAAAACTAGCAACAGCATCTTTTGATGGTGGTACATAATCTGTAAAACATATTTCATCCATTGGTTCTTCGTAACATAAATCATCCTTAGATATTACAAATTCTTTTTTTCTTCTTGCCATAACAAACCTCCAATTTTATTTCTAAAAGTTATATATGCAAAAATAAAAAAATAAATATTGTTTTAAACATATAAATACATAAATATATAAATATGCATAATTATGAGCACCTGTAAATATGTTAAAATAAATTTAAGATTATAATTAAGAATATCAGAGAACAGAATGGAGCGTTATATGATTTATAAGCTAAAGGATACAGAAAAGGCTAAAGATTTATTTGGTAATTGGGAAGAAACAATTATATGGTCATGTCTTCAAAACATAATGGGAAGTATTTATGTAGATGATGAAGAGAATCCCAAATCTGCAATGGCTGTACTTGGAGACTTTTGTTTCTTCGGGGGAGTAGCTAATAAAGAGCTAGTAGAATATAAACCAGATTACTATAAAGAGAATTTTATAATAATGGTACCTCAAAGTAATGAGTGGTCAGTATTAATTAAAGAGTGTTACGGAAATAATGCAAAAAAAATTACTAGATATGCCATAAAAAAAGAAGAGCATATTTTTGGTAAGGATAAATTGATGGCTATTGTAAACTCTTTACCGAAAGAGTATGCACTAAGAATGATAGATGAAGAGATTTTTAATTTCTGTAGGTTAAATGATTGGAGTAAAAGTTTTGTAGCTCAATATTCTGATTATGAAATGTTTAAGAATCTAGGATTAGGCGTTGTTGTTATGAAAGATAATGAACCTATTTCAGGTGCAGCTGCTTATTCAAGGTATAGAGATGGAATTGAAGTAGAAATTGATACTAAAGAGCAATACAGAAGAAAAGGTCTTGCATATTGTTGTGGTGCAAAATTAATTTTAGAATGCCTTAAGAGAGGTTTATATCCAAGTTGGGATGCTCATAATAAAGCCTCTGTTGCATTAGCTGAAAAATTAGGTTATAACTATCATCATGGTTATTTAGCTTTTGAAGTGTGGGATTACTAATATTATAGGGAGTAGAAAGATGAAAAGAAAAAGAATTATATATATGGGGCTTGTGATCATAGTTATGATTTTAGGCATTGCTTCAAGAAGGTATGGAAGCTACTTACCCAATATAATAAGCAAATATGCAGGAGATACCTTGTGGGCTTTAATGGTGTATTTGGGATTTGGTTTTCTATTTAATAAAGCTAAAATAAGAAATGTGGCTTTGGCTTCAATGACATTTTCTTATTTAATAGAAATATCACAACTTTACCAAGGGGAATGGATAAATTCAATAAGAGATACAACCCTAGGAGCATTAATTTTAGGTCATGGATTTTTATTTAGTGACTTAATATGTTATACAATTGGTATTTTAATTGGAGTAGTTATTGAATATTTATATTTTTATAAAAAAGATTGTAGTTTATAGAAAAAAGCAATCTATTTTACTCTATATAGGGCTTAGGTAACTAATAAGCTAATTACATAATAAGGTATAATGAACTCATCAAATGTATTTGCTGCATGGAATGAAAGGGAGCTATTAGGTTTAGCTAGAATATTAGATGATAGTGAAATGGTTGCCTTTATTTATTATGTTTTAGTTAACCTAAAGAGATTCCAAAGCAAATTTGTAATGAAAGAAATAAAAATTATTATGGATGGTTAAAAATTTAATTCTCAATTTTCGTAAAATGAATGAAGCAATAACAATGTTTAAGAGGCTTAAAGAAATTTATTGCTCTAAGCATAATTATGATTTTGAGTTTATATGGATAATTATTTAATATGAAAAAGTTAGAAAATATAAGCATAATAGGTTATATTATATAAAAATGAGTGAGAAAGATAACAGCTTATTTGATTTAATAGTTTAATGAATATATTATAAAAAAGTAATTAAAATAAATATGAGATAAAGGAAAGTGAGGTATACATATGAATAAAATTATGAGTCAAGCAAAGTTAATATATGATGATTTAATTACTATTAGGAGGACTATTCATAGTAACCCTGAAGTTGGTGCAAAGTTACCTAAAACAAAAGCTTATGTAATTGATAAGTTAAAGGAATTTGGGTATGAACCACAAGAAATATGTGAAAGTGGTGTAGTTGCTACAATTAGTGGTAAAAATCCAGGCAAAACGTTTTTGTTAAGAGCTGATATGGATGCATTACCAGTAGTTGAGGCAACTGAATGTGATTTTAAGTCAACTAATGGGAGTATGCATGCATGTGGACATGATATGCACACTGCAATGCTATTAGGTGCAGCAAAACTACTTAGGGAAAATCAAGATGATATAGAAGGAACTGTTAAGTTAGTGTTTCAACCAGACGAAGAAGGCTTTACTGGAGCTAAAAAAATGTTAGCAGCAGGTGTATTAGAAAATCCGCATGTAGATGCTGCAATGGCTATGCATGTTCATTCAGGAACTCCTTCTAATATGGTATTATGCGGCTTAGGTACTAGTATAGCAGGATGTAATAGATTTAGAATAGTCGTAAAAGGAACTGGATGTCATGGAGCTATGCCAGAGCTTGGAGTAGATCCTATTAATATAGCAGCACATATATATATATCTTTACAAGAACTAATTGCTAGAGAAATACCAGCTACTAAAGCTGCAGTTGTAACTATTGGTAAGTTTGTAGGGGGAGAAGCTCCAAATATAATTCCTAGAGAAGTAATTATGGAGGGAACAATAAGAAGTTTAGATAAAGAAATAGGAGAATTCATATTTAATAGAATAAATGATATAACAGTAAATACTGCTAAAATGTTTAGAGGTGAAGCAGAATTAATAGAATTATCATCTGTACCACCATTAACTAATAATACTGATTTAGCTAAAGAAATTACATCATATGTAAAAGATTTGATCGGAGAGAATTTAGTTAATTTATTTGAAGGAGGAGGAATGGGATCGGAAGATTTTGCTTCCTATTCATATGAAGTTCCAAGTGTCTATATGATGTTAGGTGCTGGAACAAAGCAAGAAAATTTACTATATGGTGAACCAATGCATAACGAAAAAGTAGTATTTAATGAAGAAATATTAGCTACAGGTTCTGCTATACATGCATATAGTGCTATAATGTGGTTGAAAAATAACAAGGATAAAAATTAAGAATACTAAATAAAGTATATTAAGAAAGTTTGATTTAAAAATCCCTATATTTATAATTAAATATAGGGATTTTTGTTACTAATATGAATTACAAGTTAATCATATTTAATGTTATTGGTAAAGTATAGTTTGTTACATAGTGAATTTATCTATAAGGTTTCTATATAGAATAAAGTGGTATAATTGACTTGTAATATTGTTTGTACTTAATAATATAAAATCATGATATTTAAGTTATACATATAAACTAGGATAGTCACTTTTAATGGAACAGTTAATATTAGAAGTGGTAATGAAAAATTGGGGGGATTTTTATAGTAAAAGATTTTAATATTGTAATTAAAGCTATTTTAGTTGGCTATGTTGCAATGAATTCATTAAATAATATGGATAAGCCATGGCTAAATGTTTCTATCATTTTATCTATAATTATATTATCAATGTTAAGCTATTTACTTCCAAAAAGATTAAGAAAGAAGATATACTTTATAAATATAATCTTTTCAGCAGTAGTAACAATATATATAAATAAAATTATTATAATTCTATTTGCTTTTACATTAGCAGAGTATTTATCTATAGAAAAAAAGGTTTATTATAATTGCCTATTTATTATTCCAACAAGTATTCTGTTTACATATAAAAATAATCTATGTGTAGAATTAACCTCAATCATTGCACTTTCAGTATATGCATTAATTTACGGAAAAAAACAAGAAGAAAGATTAGAATTCTTAGAAAAAGAGTGGGATCAAAATAGAAGAATTAATTCAGAATTAAGTTTAAAAATGAAATCTAGGGAGAAGTTTATAGAGCAAGAAAAAATATCTGCAAAGTTACAAGAAAGAAATGAAATTTCTGGTGCTATGCATGATAAGATAGGACATACTTTAGCAGGAGCGTTACTTCAACTTGAAGCTTTAGGAATTATTTTGAAAAATGATGGAAATGAAAAAGCAGTAGGTATTATAAAAAATGTAACCAATTTGCTTAGAAATGGAATGGATGATATAAGAGCAACATTAAGAAGTATAAAACCTCCAATAGAAGAACTTGGAGTTAATAAAATTAAGCTGTTACTTCAAAATAAGTTAAAGGACACTTCATTTAAATACATACTAACAAGTGAAGGAAATCTAGATTTAATATCCAGGAGACAGTGGGAAATAATTATTGAAGGAATAAGAGAATTATCAACTAATTCTCTAAAATATTCTAAAGGTAATAAAATTAAGGTTAATATAGAGGTGTTAAATAAATATATAAAAGTGGAAGTTAGTGATGATGGTATTGGTTCTAACAAAATTATAAAAGGAATGGGATTACAATCATTAGAAGAAAGAATGCTAAATTTACAAGGAAATTTAATTCTAGATGGAAGTAGAGGGTTTACGGCAATTATGATATTTAAAGAAGAGGGGGAATTATAATGTGCATTAAAGTTGCTATTGTAGATGATGATGATTTAATTAGGGAGAGTTTAAAAATAATTGTTGGGTCTAATGAGGACATTGATGTTAAGGGAACATTTAAAAATGGACAAGAACTATTAAAATATTTAGAAGGAAACTACTTGGATGTAGTTCTTATGGATATAAGAATGCCAATTTTAAATGGTGTAGAGACATTGGCAGAAATAAGAAGAAGGGATTTGAAGACAAAGGTCATTGTGTTAACAACCTTTGATGAGGATGAATATATAGAAAAATCATTAAACCAAGGAGCAATTGGATATTTGTTAAAGAATACTACGCCAGATAAAATTATAGATACTATAAAAATGGTTTACAATGGTATATCAGTAATTCAGGAAGATATATTAAAGAGATATAAGGAGATTGGACAAAATACTCCTAAGGGGAAAATAGATAAATCACTTTTTACGGATAGAGAATATGAGGTGGTTGTAGGGATTTCCCAAGGGTTAAGTAATAAGGAAATAAGCAAAAAACTATTTATCTCAGAAGGAACAGTTAAAAACTATATTACCTCTATACTAAATAAAACAGGTTTAAAGCATAGAACTCAAATAGCTGTTTATTATTATACAGGAGAGAGGATATGACTTTTGTCATATAGAGAATATGACCTTTTCTACAGTTTGTAGAAGGTCTTTTTTTATATACTAAAATTAGAAAGTAAAGGGGGAAATAATAATGAAAGTAATAGAAATAGATAAGTTAGTTAAAAAATTTGATGATTTTGTTGCCATTGATAATATTTCATTATCCATAGATGAAGGAGAGATATATGGACTTCTTGGCCCAAATGGAGCTGGTAAAAGTACAACTATTAGCACTATATGCGGCTTAGTAAGACCTTATTCAGGTGATATAAAAATAATGGGAACTAGTATTAAGAAAAATGATGTAAATATCAAACGACAAATTGGACTAGTTCCGCAAAAAATAGCTATATATGAGGATTTTACTGCTAAAGAAAATATTAGTTTCTTTGGTGAACTATATGGACTAAGGGGAAAAGAATTGAAAGAGGCAGTAGAGAAGTCATTAGAATTTGTAGGGCTTAAAGAAGTTAAGAATAAAAAGGCCAAAGAGTATTCTGGTGGAATGCTTAGAAGGTTAAATATAGCTTGTGCTATTGTTCATAATCCCAAGATAATTATTATGGATGAACCCACTGTAGGAATAGATGCTCAATCTAGAAATCATATTTTAGATTCCATTAAGAAATTAAATGAAGGGGGTACTACAATAATTTATACTTCACATTATATGGAGGAGGTAGAGTCAATATGCACCAAAATAGCTATTATAGACCATGGTAAAGTTATAGTAGAGGGAACAAAGGATGAACTAAAAAGTATAGTAGATGATAAGAAAACCCTATCTCTTACCCTTAATTCCTATGAAGAAATTAATATTGAAGAAATTAAATCTATCAAAGGAGTTTTATCAGTATATCAAAATGATAATTTAGTAACTATAAACACTTCTAAGAATGTAAATAACCTAGATAAAATAATTAATTATTTTACAAGAAATGAAATTAGTATTGGTGATATTGGATATAGAGAAGTTACCTTAGAAACAGTTTTTCTGACATTAACCGGCAGAAGCTTGAGGGAGTAGGTGAGATTTTATGTTTCATGTTATTGTTGAAGGACTTAAGTTTAATCTTAGGCAAAGAAAATGGGTGATATTTAATGCATTATTTCCAATTTTTCTTATGGTACTCCTTGGAGTAATGTTATCTAATACTAACTCTATAAATAGTGAAAATGAAGTTATTAATATATGTTACTACAATGAATCAGGAAAAGAAGAAATTATAAATGAAATAAAAGATAATGTATTCAATTATGAGGATTTTAGTATAAAAGAAGTATCATCTGTTGAAGAAGGAAAGGCTAAGGTTGAAAATGAAAGAGAAATATTTCTTTTGCTTAAGGATGAATCTATAGAAACTTATTATTCGGAGAAAAAAGTCTCAGAAGGTGCAACTGTCCTATCTTATTTAAAATCATTTAGTGATACCTATGCAAGTATAAATGAATTATATATGGTGGATGTAGATAAGGCATCTGAAATTATTAGTAGTGAAGAATTTATGAATGATAGTATAGATGTAAAGTTTATTAAAGAAGAGGATGCTCCTAATTCTTATCAGTATTATGGAATAGTTGAAGTAACTATGATGATGCTTTATGTAACATTATTTCCAATAGGATTACTTGGATTAGAAAAATCATCTGGAATAAAGGATAGAATAATTTTAACAGGATTATCTGATTTCAAATATTTTGTTGGAAGAATTATTTCAAGTTTAATTCTAAGCATAATTATAATTACACCAGGATTTCTATTTTCACTCTTTAAATTAAAGTCAAATTGGGGAGACAATCCACTCATAACTTTTATGTATTTAATAGCTGCTGCTTTAATGATGGTTACCTTAGGAACTTTTGTTGGTTACGCAGTAAAGCAAAGAGATAGAGCAGCATTGTTCTTACAAGGACTTATTATTCCAGTCTTTTCTTTCCTAGGGGGATCTTATATATCACTGCCTCTTGAAATGGACGGAATATTCAATTTAGTAACAAATATTTCTCCTTTAAGATGGTTAAATAAGGGAATATTTAAAGCTGCCTATGAAGGAAGCTTTTATTGTCTAAATGTAAGCTTAGTAATAAGTATTACAGCAACTATAATTTTATTTTGTTGTCTTTATATATGTATTAGAAGGGAGAAGAGAGAAGTATGAGAAGTGTATATGCCTTAGTAAAGAATAATTTAAAGATAATGATATTAAAGAAACCTGCGTATACAATACTAACAGTAGTTTTTCCTTTGATTATATTTCTATTTGCCCCAAAGATTATAGATCAATCTATTACTGAAATAAATGTGGGAATATGTGATGAAAGTAAATCTTTTTCTTCTAATAAATTAGATGAGTATTTGTCTGATATTGATATGATTAATCTAGTTGAAGTTAATAGCGAAGATGATTTAAAACAAAAATTTAATACTAGAGATATTTATTTAGGTATAATGATTGAGAAAAATATTGAGGAAAAAATATTAAAGGGTGATAATTCAGGTGTGATTTTATATGGGATAGAAGGGGAAAGTCTTCATGAAATCTTAGATAAAGGACTATCTATTGAATTATCCAATATGATAAATTTAGCAAAAGTAAATGATGGTGACCTTGAAAAATATAAGTTGTCAGTTGAAAGAAAAGAAAAGGAAAAGATTGAAGTTTCATATAAAGATTTAAATGATGTAAAAAAGGACCATAGTGTAAGTCAAAGCTTAATAGGATTTATAATCATGTTTGCTTTTTATAGAGCTATGAGTGGATCGGGATTAATTAGCGAAGATAAGGAACAAAATATGTATACACGAATTCTTACGACTAGTGTAAGGCCATGGCAATATTATTTAAGCAATATTATTAGTACAACCATTTTGCTATCTATTTTATTTACAATAAGTGTTATAGAAATAAATTTTGTTTCAACCATAGAAATTGGAGTTAGTAACCTTATGCTTATAGTAATATTACTAATATTAGGAATAGTTTCAGTATCTGTAGGAACATTTTGTATGACCATAACTAATGATAGAGATTTATCAAGCATAATAAGTAACTTTGTTACAATATCATTTCTAGCACTGGGTGGGTGCTTTGTGCCTTTATCCTACTTAAGTGGTACAATAAATAAAATATCATATTTTACGCCTATAAGATGGGCAATGGAAGCTATTAATAATGCACAGCAAGGAGCAGATATAGGTGTAATTGTAATGAATTTATTAGTGTTGAGTTTATTTGGAGTTGTATTCTTTATTATTTCAGTTTATTGTATAAATAAGCGTGATAAGGTGGACAATGTAAGATAGATATTTAGCTGTAATTTTTAGGATTCAAGAATATAAAATAACAGAATTCAATTAGAGCTGTTGAGAAATATTTTTCAACAGCTTTTATTTTATAAACATATAAAATATAAATGTGTAAAAACTAACAATGAATTGTAATAAAACTATAAAAACAAAGGAGAAAAGATGGATAGAATTTTAAAAGATAAGACAATAAAGCTAGAAAATACATATATTAAATTACCAAGTAAATTTTTCACAACTCAATATCCTGAAAAGGTAAGAGAACCAAAGGTTGTTGCGCTAAATAAAACATTAGCCAAAAGCATAGGAATAGATGTAAGCTTCCTGGAAAGTGAAGAGGGAGCAAATTTTTTAAGTGGTAATAAAATTTTAGATGGGTCAACACCAATTGCGCAAGCCTATGCAGGACATCAGTTTGGATACTTTACTATTTTAGGTGATGGAAGAGCAGTACTTCTTGGGGAATACTTAACAAAAGATGGAGAAAGAGTAGATATACAGCTTAAAGGATCAGGTAGAACTCTTTATTCTAGAGGTGGAGATGGAAAGGCATCCTTAGGGCCAATGCTTAGAGAATACATCATAAGTGAAGGAATGTATGCTTTAGGGATACCAACTACCAGAAGTTTGGCTGTATTAACAACAGGAGAAGATATTTTTAGAGAGGATTTCTTACCTGGAGCAATACTGACAAGAATTGCAAAAAGTCATATACGTGTAGGAACATTTGAGTATGCTGCAAGACTTGGAGATAAAAAATATTTGAAGGAATTAGCAGATTATACTTTAAAGAGACATTTTGATGGCAATTATAATGGGAACCCTTATGAATATCTTTTAAATCAAGTTGTAAAAAAGCAAGCTGAATTAATTTCAAAGTGGCAACTTGTGGGGTTTATTCATGGAGTGATGAATACAGACAATATGTCTATAGCAGGAGAAACTATTGATTATGGTCCTTGTGCTTTTATGGATATATATGATCCAAGTACTGTATTTAGTTCAATAGATTTAAATGGTAGATATGCCTATGAAAATCAGCCTAGAATTGGTGGGTGGAATCTAGCAAGGTTTGCAGAAGCTATGTTACCATTATTAGATGATGATAAGGATAAAGCAATTGAGGTAGCAAATGGATCTTTAGATAAATATAACCAATTATATTTAAATAATTGGTATTTAGGCATGAGAAAAAAGCTTGGGCTATTTAATGAAGAGGAAGTAGATAAGGATTTAATAGAAGGGCTTCTAAGTATAATGCTAAAATATAAAGCAGACTATACAAATACTTTCTATAACTTAACTATTGGAAAGTTTACTAGCATGGATATTTTCTATATGGATGAGTTTAAAAGGTGGTATACTTTATGGAGTGAAAGATTAAGTAGACAAGAACAATCCAAAGATGAAGTCAAAAAACTTATGGAAGAAAATAATCCAACTGTAATACCAAGAAATCATAGGGTAGAGGAAGCACTAGAAGCAGCAGTAAATAGAAATGACTATAGTGTAATGGAAAATCTTATAGCAGTTTTAAAAAATCCATATGATTACTTAAGTGTTAATGAAGAATATACAAAGTTGCCTAAAAATATAGATAAAGGATATAAAACCTACTGTGGTACATAAAATAGTATAGAAGATTGATAAATTAAGGATGGAAATAGTTAAGAGACACCTGTTAAATTACAGGTGTCTTATTATTTTGAGCAAAAAATACTTATCTTTTATGTTATTGATAAATTTTATCAATAACATTATTGATTAGAAATTTTTTCTAGTATATACTAATTAATGAAAAGACAATGAGAATCATATTCAACTGAAAGAGGGGGATTAGTTATGTCATTATCAATGATGTCTGTTGGTGAAAGTGGAAGAATTATTGAGTTTAGAGGAAAAGATAGTATGAAGCGTCATCTTCAAGATCTTGGTTTTATAAAAGGAGAAAAAATTGAAGTTGTTGGAGAGAATCAAAGTGGTTTAATTCTTTTAGTTAAAGGCGTAAAAATTGCTTTGAATCGTGGACTTGCTTCACTTATAGTGGTTAATTAAGTTTTGAAAGGAGTTTTTGATTATGACTTTAAAAGAATTAAAACCAGGTGAATCTGGTACAGTCAAGTCAATTGGGGAAAAGGGAGTTATGAGAAGAAGACTTATGGATATGGGAGTAACTCAAGGTGTTAGTATAAAAGTAATTAAGATTGCACCATTAGGTGATCCTATAGAAGTTAATATAAGGGGATATGCACTTAGTTTAAGAAAAAGTGATGCTGAACAAATTATAGTAATCAAATAAGGGGGAGATTAAATGTCATTAAGAATTGCACTGGCAGGTAATCCTAACTGTGGTAAGACTACTCTTTTTAATGAGTTAACAGGTTCAAAACAACATGTAGGAAACTGGCCAGGAGTTACAGTTGATAAAAAAGAAGGTAAGTATAAAAAGGATAATTCTATAGAAATTGTAGATTTACCTGGAACATATTCCTTATCGCCATATTCTGCTGAAGAGATAATAGCAAGAGATTATATTGTTGTTAATAAACCAGATGTGGTAATAGATATAGTAGATGGTACTAACATAGAGAGAAATCTTTATCTTTCACTTCAAATTTTAGAAACTAGAGTTCCAACTGTTATAGCTATAAATATGATGGATGAAGTTGAATCAAATGGGGACAAGATAGATACTAATAAGCTATCAAAATATCTAGGTGTGCCTGTAGTTCCAATAATAGCTAGAAGCGGAAAAGGTATTAGTGAATTAATGAATATAGCTACTAAAGTAGGAAAAGAAAAGAGTGTATTAGAATGTTTAGATATTTTCGATAATAATATACTTGAAGCTAGAGATAAAATTAAAGATATAATATCTTGTGAAGATGAATTAGAAAAGGAATGGAGAGCTTTAAAATTAGTTGAGGGAGATGAAATTGTAACAGATCTTCTAAGTGAAGAAGAAAAATCTAAAGTACTTAAATTTGTAGAAGTAGCAGAAAATAATGCTGATGGTGATACTGAGGCTAGAATAGCAGATCTAAGGTATCAATTTATAGGTAAGATAGTTAGAGCATCTGTTAAGAAGGGAGAAAGAAAAGTTAAAGAAACTAAATCAGATAAAATAGATAGGGTTCTTACTAATAGATTTTTGGCTCTACCCATATTTGCAGTAGTTATGTACTTGCTATTTGCTTGTACTTTCAGTGAGAATTTTTTGTTTATTAAAGGATTTCCAAGCCCAGGTGTATGGTTAGCAGGCTTGGTAGAAAAAGGGTGGGAAATCTTTAGTAATTTAATTGAAGGACTTATAGTAAATTCATCTCCATGGGTTTATTCGCTAGTTATGGATGGGATTTTAAACGGTATTGGTGCTGTAATTGGATTTATACCATTAGTATTGATATTATATATACTTATTTCATTTCTTGAAGATAGTGGTTATATGGCTCGAGTAGCCTTTGTTATGGATAGAATTTTCCGTAGATTTGGTTTGTCAGGGCGTTCCTTTATTCCTTTACTTATGGGATTTGGTTGTGGGGTGCCAGCGATAATGGCAACTAGAACTTTAGATTCAGAGAAAGACAGAAAAATTACCACTATTATAACAGGTTTTATGCCATGTGGGGCTAAATTACCTATCTTTGCAATGTTTGTTTCAATATTCTTTAAAGATGGAAATAAGACTTTAGTAACCTATTCTATATATATGTTAAGTATTGCTATAGCAATTATTGTTTCTTTATTATTAAATAAGTTTGTTTATAAATCAGAAGTATCTAATTTTGTAATGGAATTACCTCAATATAGAATTCCTACTGCTAAATCTATAGGTATTCACGGATGGGAAAAAGTAAAGGATTTTGCAGTAAAGGCAGGTACAGTAATTTTTATTTCTACTATCTTAATTTGGGGACTTTCAAACTTTAATGTAAATTCATTTAATGGAGTGAATAAAGAGAATAATGAAGATGGAAGTATAATGTGTGATATGGAAGAGAGTTTTCTTGCATCTGCTGGTAACATAATTTCGCCAGTATTTAAACCTTTAGGATTTGGAGAGTGGAAACCAGCAGTAGGTGTAGTTACTGGGTGGGTTGCTAAAGAAAATGTTGTTGTTACATTTGCACAATTATATGATGATGTAACTGATGAATACTTAGAAGAGTTTTTTAGTAAGTACACACAGGGAGAACTTGAGGAGCTTGGATTTGAATGTGGTATATATGACTATGAAGCAGCAAGAGATGTATACTCTGAAGGAATTTTGTTTGAAGGAGAGGATGAAAATGCACTTTCATCTATGAAAGAAGACATTTCATCTAAAGCAGCAGCTTATGCATATATGGCATTTAATCTATTATGTATGCCATGCTTTGCAGCAGTTGGTGCTATGAAGAGAGAGTTAAAGTCTTGGAAGTTAACAGGTATGGCGATTAGTGTTCAAATGGTGACAGCCTATATTGTAGCATTATTAATAAATATATTTGGAAGTTTAATAGGTTAGAAAATGAATAGAAAAGAGAGTGACTACTTACTAGTTAAAAAGGTCAACATAGAGAAGGAAGCTATCTTTTTAAAATTAAGAGAAAATGGTTTTAGAATTACTAATCAGAGAAAACTTATAATTGATATTATTTTCAACAAAGAATGTACAAGCTGTAAGGAAATATATTGGGAGGCATCTAAGAAGGATTCATCCATAGGAATAGCAACTGTATATAGAATAATAAAAAGTCTTGAAGAAATAGGAGCTATAAATAGAAAGAATCTTTATAAAATATCAAGTGAAGAAATTGATATTTTAAATGGTGAAGGTATTGTAGTTCTTAAGAATAAAAAAACATTTAAACTTTCTGAGGAAGATTGGAAGAGAATAATTAGAATAGGGCTTTATGAGGCAGAGGGGTTAAATATTAATGACATTGACTCCATAGTTATAAAGAAGGTTAATGATGGAGAGGAGGAGATAATGTGATTGATTTTATTGTTGTTGGCATTGTCTTAATTTTAGTTGTGTCAGCTATGGCTTATAGGCATAAATCAAAAAAGTCTGGTAAATCTTCCTGTGGTTGTAGTTGTGAAAACTGTAAGTCATCTTGTAGTAATTTAAAATATAAATAACTCTAAAAAACCTAGTCTTACTTTGACTAGGTTTTTATTACAAGGTATGTAAAAAGATATTATCATCACTGTTCCACTAATTACAGTAGATAATTAGTGGAACAAAAATAATATTGTTAGATTATAAACTTTGACGTAAGCAGTTTGTGTCGTCAGCTATATCTCTAACATCGTCTTGTAAGTCACAAATATCGCTTTGAATAGATCTTAGGATATTCTTTATTCTATTACTTACGCAGCAACGATTTTCAAATAAAACATCATCTAAGTTATTAAAGCATTTATTTAAGCAGTTAATAGCATTATTAGTGTTTCTTAATTGATTTTCAAAAGCTCTTAATGCTCTTTCTGTTCTTTCATCCATTGGATTATTATTAAATCTTCTTCCGCAACAAAGACGTTCATCATCTCTATCCCTATCACGATCTCTATCTCTATCCCTGTCACGATCCCTATCACAATCTCTATTGCATTCACATTCGCTACTTAAGAAAGAGGTATTGTTATAAAAATTATCTCTATAGTTACGGTAAGCTTCTGCTATTTCAGAATAATTATTATTATTTTCACACATAGTAAATCCACCTTTTCATCTTTTTGTTATTTATTTTTTATCCATTCGTATAATTTATCTTATGTAGATAATAGGTAAATGGTGATAAAAAAATAAAAAGTGTACAATATTATTTTTTTGTAGATATCCTTTTATTTTAAAGACAGTCTTTATTATCTATTTAAAGTTATATAAAGTATATTTATAGACAAATATTATAAAAATTAGGTATACTAAGGAAGAAGCAATAAAGATGAATAGGGGGAGCACTAATGAGTATAGGAAAGGTGCAAGAAAAAATAAGAAGTTTAAATAATGTAAGAAATAATCCGAAGGAATATCTTGATAAATGTGATGAAATAATTAGAATATTATTAGATTCTAATGAAATATACACTTTAGTTAGTAAGGATTCAAGTGAAGAATTTATAAAAAGTGGTAGGGGGGATATAAGATATGGTATCCATGAAAATATTCCTACAATGTGGCTTTTTTCTGAAGAAAAGATAGCAAAGGAGTATGCTGATTATTATAATTTAAAGCTTGACGGGGAATATTTAATTAAAAAAATACCATTTGAAGAGCTATCATTAGAATCTTATAGAGCTATGTTTTCAGGTGTTGGGAAGCTTATTGTAGACGAAGGAAGAGAATATTTAGCCTGTAGCTTATATGATTTGGTAAATCAATGTTTAATAAAAAATGGACAAGATCCTATACTAGAAAGAAAAGAGTATCTTGTTATGAATATACTAAATAGCATTAAGTATGGTAATGCAAAGTTATGGGTAGTTCCAAAGGTAGGGACAACAGTTAATGATATAATATTTAATAATTTTGCTCCTGCAATAGAAGGGGGATCTGTAAGATTTTTTATAAACAAGAATGAAAGTAGTACTTATTCAAAGAAATTAGGACATACTAATGGTATTTCTATAGATTTAGATATGACGAGTTTTAATACTACCATAGAGAACTTATTAAAAGGTGAAGCTAAGGGAGTAAAATTTATTATAAATAATATAGAATTAGATATAACTATAGAAAAGCTAAATTCTTTGTTAAGCAAGATGAATTAGTAGGTATTGACAAAGTATTATCAATGGAATATAATTCAAGTTAAACAAAATATTATAGGCTACGATAGGGAAAAGTATTATAGAATACAGTTTTAAGAGAGAAAATGTCACCGGCTGCAAGCATTTTTAAATATGACTATAAGAAAAACTACCCAGGAGCTATGATTTAGTAACTTATTTAAAGCGAAATGTCATCGGTGAAAATCGATAAAATGTAAGAGAAGAATTGAATTATTAATTCAATTTGGGTGGAACCACGGATAATTAGCATTCGTCCCAAGCAGGGATGAGTGCTTTTTTTTTTATATAATATTAAGAGGAGGTAGAAAAATGAGTATTAAAGTAAAGTTAAATGATGGGTCAATAAGAGAAGTAGAAGAAAGCTTAACTCTTTTAGACTTAGCAGAAAGCATTAACAGAAATCTTGCTAAAAAGGCAATTGTAGGTGAAGTAAATAACACCCTAGTAGATTTAAATTATATACTAAAAGATAATGATGAGGTAAACATTCTAACAGCAGATAATGATAAAGCAATTGAGGTTATTAGACATTCTACCTCCCATATAATGGCACAAGCAGTAAAAAGGTTGTATAATGATGTAAAACTAGCAATAGGGCCATCAATAGAAAATGGTTTTTACTATGATTTCGATATAGAGGAGCCTTTAACTAATGAAGATTTACAAAAGATAGAAAATGAAATGAATAATATAATTAATGAAAATTTACAATTTGAAAGGTTTGAGGTTTCAAGAGAAGAAGCTCTTAAGATTATGGAGGAAAACAATGAATCCTACAAAATAGAGCTTATTAATGACTTGCCTCAAGGAGAAAAAATATCTCTTTATAGACAAGGAGAATATGTAGACCTTTGTAGAGGACCACACATACCTTCAACTAAATATGTAAAAGCTTATAAATTAACAAGTGTTAATGGTGCATATTGGAGAGGGAATGAAAAGAATAAAATGCTTCAAAGAATTTATGGGGTAGCATTCAAAAATAAGGAATTATTAGAGAAGCATTTATCCAATATTGAAGAAGCTAAGAAAAGAGATCATAGAAAACTAGGTAAGGAATTGAAGTTGTTTACTTTTGTTCCAGAAGGACCAGGTTTCCCATTTTTCCTTCCAAAGGGTGTAGTTTTAAAAAATACTCTTATAGAGTTTTGGAGAGAGCTTCACAGAAAAGCAGGATATGTGGAAGTTGAAACACCTATTATGTTAAATAAGCAGTTATGGGAAACTTCAGGACATTGGTATCATTACAAAGAAAATATGTACACTTCAATGATAGATGAAGAAGAGTTTGCACTTAAGCCAATGAATTGTCCAGGTGGAATGTTAATTTACAAATCTGAAGCGCATTCTTATAGAGATTTTCCAATTAGGGTTGGTGAGCTTGGAAGAGTTCACAGACATGAACTTTCAGGAGCATTACATGGTCTTATGAGAGTAAGAGCCTTTACACAGGATGATGCTCATATATTTATGTTACCTAATCAAATAAAGTCTGAAATCAAGGGCGTAGTAAAGCTTATAGATGAAGTATACTCTAAATTTGGCTTTAGTTATAAGGTTGAGCTATCTACAAGGCCAGAGGATTCTATGGGTAGTGATGAGGATTGGAATTTAGCAGAAGATTCATTAAAGGGAGCATTAGAAGAGTTAAACCTAGACTATGTAATAAACGAAGGTGATGGGGCCTTTTATGGTCCTAAAATTGACTTCCATTTAGAAGATAGCCTAGGAAGAACATGGCAATGTGGAACAATACAATTAGATTTCCAACTTCCTCAAAGATTTAGTCTAGATTATATAGGTCAAGATGGAGAAAAGCATAGACCTATTGTAATTCATAGAGTTATTTTTGGAAGTATTGAAAGATTTATAGGAATTTTAATTGAGCATTTTGCAGGAAAATTCCCAACTTGGCTTGCTCCAGTTCAAGTTAAGGTATTACCTATATCAAATAAGTTTGAGGACTATTCAAAGAAAGTAAGGGATACATTAAATGAAGCTGGAATAAGAGTTGAGTTGGATGGTAGAGATGAAAAGATAGGTTATAAAATAAGGGAAGCAAGAAATGAAAGAGTACCATACATGATTGTAATAGGTGAAAAGGAAGAAAACTTAAATAAGATATCCCTTCGTAGTAGAAAAAATGGTGATGAGGGAATAGTCAATTTAGATGAATTAATTTTAAGGATAAATGAGGAAGTAGAAAATAAATCTTTATAGGTTCAAAATTAAGAAATATTTTTTGTGAAATTGCAAATGCTATTCTTGAGGTGATATATATGGCAAATAGAATAGTTGAAACAGTAAAAAAAAGCGGCGAAATTTCAGATTATGTTTTAAGCAATGGTGAAACTATTTCAAAAGAGGTAGGAGTAGAAAGAGCTAAAAATGGAGAAATTGAAGGAGTTATTATAGCTCATTCAAGAAACGGTGAAGAATATTTAAGAACTAAGCCTGATGGAGAAGAAGGCAACAATCTTTCTTCAATGAATAAAGAATAAAAGAAATACTCTGCAAATAATTGCAGAGTATTTTTAATTATCTTTTTTGTTATTATTGTCCTCTTTTAAGTTGTTTATTGCATTTACTATTGCACCTGTGCAAGCAGCCATAGTAGTACAAATACATATTACAGCTATTATGAAAAAATCTTCATAAAATGAAGGAAAAGAAATTAAGAAGAAAAGAGACAAAAAGAAACCAATTAAACCATAAACTAAAGCACGCATAAATTTACCCCCTTATGTATAGTTATATTTTACCATGTAGGAATTAAAGGAGTAAATATTAAATTGTTATAATATGGATTGTGGTGTAAAATTAAACTATAATTTGATTTTGAGGGGAGAGTATGATTAATAGAAAGTATTTTTCAATAAATAACAAGAAGGATATAGAAAAATTAATGGAGGAATACAGTTATTTTCATGATAGTTGTATAATTAAAATTAGTTATGAAAGTGGAGCATATGTTAATGAAGATTTAAGTATGAATCTCATTAATGATAAGAGAATTTTAAAGGTGGTTTTTCAAAGGCAAGAAAATCCAAGAAATTTAGAGATTAAGTTTAATAAATTAATTAAATTAAATCTTGCACCTGAATCAGAAGATTATGATTGTATAATTTTGGGGGCAACCATGGAAATTAAAGATGGAAATATATATTGGATAAATGAAGAAAATGTTCCTATTGATAGAATAGATAGCTATAGGCATTATACCTGGGTTATAGCTAAAGAGGGAGAGTATAGCTTTTATTAATATAAAAGAAAAAGTTTAGAGGTGGGGGGAAATGGTTAAGAAACCATGGAGTATAAATGAGGTAAAACGTATTTTACACATATTTTATAATATTAAATCATTTGATATTGAAGAGATTATTCCTTTAAAATCAGGTGCTTCTTCTGAGTGCTTTCACATTATAGCAAAAAATAATGAATATATACTAAAAGATATAGAAATGGATTTTATGAATCATCCAGATATAGAACCTCTTATTAATAATGAATTGTCCTTAATAGGGATACCTGTATCAAACTTTTATGTAACCTGTGATGGGTTTTATGTAGGGGAATATAATGGACATACCTTTCATCTTCAAAGCTTTATTGAAGGAGAAATATTACAAGTAAATACTGCTCCTAACTGGTTTATGAAGGAGAGTGCTAAAATCCTTGGTGAAATTCATAATGGATTAAGTGATTTACATTCCTTAGATAAAGGGATTTCTAAGGGATTTTTTATGCTGGTAAATCCTAAATCTGCTTTAGAATCCTATAAAAAGTCTTTGAAAATTACAAAGGAAAGAAATGAAGTAGTTGCAGTGGATGATTTAACATATAGAATTAAGCTTTTAAATAAGTTGAAAAATATTGATTTGGATATGGAGAAATTCACCTATAAAAATACTCATGGTGATTATTTTATAAGTCAAATTATATGTAAAGGCAATAGGATTAATGGAGTAATAGATTTTACCTCTGCCTGTATTCATCCAGCTTGCTATGAGATAATAAGGTCATATTCCTATGCAGATCCTAAATGCATAAATGGAAATATAGATGTAAAGAATCTTAAAGAATACGTTAATGAATACTTAAAGGTAAGCAATTTAAATGATTATGACATAAAAATGATGCCTTATCTTTATTATTACCAACTTGGTGTAAGTGATTATTATAAGAATTATTTCAATTCTAATGATAAAAATAAAGATACGCTTTTTCACTATGCACATTGGTCCACAGAAGTATGTAGGTGGTTTGAAAATAATATAGATGATATCTTTTTAAGTTGAGGTAAATTGAAAATATTAAACTTTAGATAAAAGGAGATAATGATTATGACAGAAAGAGAAAAAATGATTGCAGGAGAAATTTATAATCCTGCTGATAAGGAACTAAAAGACTTAAGATTTAATGCAAGAATACTAACAGAAGAATATAACAAAACCTCTATTAGAGATAAGGAAAAGAGAAGTGAACTATTAAAGAAATTATTTGGGTCAACAGGTGAAAAAATTTATATTGAACCTACATTTAATTGTGATTATGGATGTAATATACATGTAGGAGAGAATTTTTATGCAAATTATAATTGTGTATTCTTAGATGTTTGCGAAATAAGAATTGGAGATAATTGTTTTATAGCTCCACAGGTTGGAATATATACAGCAACTCATCCTCTAGATGCTCAGGAAAGAATTAGTGGAACAGAATTGGGAAAACCTATAACAATAGGAGACAACTGTTGGATAGGAGGTAGCGCTACAATAGTGCCTGGAGTTACTTTAGGAAATAATGTTGTAGTTGCTGCTGGAGCTGTAGTTACCAAGAGCTTTGGAGACAATGTTGTAATTGGTGGAAATCCAGCTAAAATCATAAAGGAATTGTAGAAGCTATGGAAAGTATAATCTTTCCATAGCTTTTTAATATTTCAAAGATAATTTTAAAAGATAGAATCTATTAAGAATTATAAAAGTAAAATATTTAGAATATAAATCAATAAAATTACTTTTAATCATTTATATGGAAAAATATATGGTATAATTATACATGTGCATATTTATATATTTATATGTTTATTTCTTTATTGGTAGGTGAATAATTATGGTTGGAGTATATTTTAGTGGAACAGGAAATACAAGATACTGTCTTGAGAAATTTTTAAGTGAGTACCAGGGGGAAGGAAAGAGTTTTTCTATTGAAGATTCAAATATAGTAAATGTCATTAGAGAAAATAAAGATATTGTATTTGCATATCCAATATATTTTAGTAATTTACCGAAAATAGTTAGAGATTTTATAGAAATAAACGATAAAGAGTTTAATGGAAAAAATATTTTTATTATATCAACCATGGGATTATTTAGTGGTGATGGATCAGGATGTTCAGCTCGTTTATTTAAAAAATATGGAGCCAATATACTAGGTGGGGTACATTTAAAGATGCCTGATTGTATTGGTGATGAAAAGGTATTGAAAAAATCCTTAGAAGAAAATAAAGCTATAGTAAAAAAAGCTGAAGAAAAGATAAAAGAATGTGCTAATAAATTTAAAACTGGAGTGCCTTTAAAGGAAGGTCTAGGTCTTAAACATCATATAATTGGTTTGTTTGGACAGAGATTATGGTTTTATAATAAAACTAGGAGTTATACAGATAAGTTTAAAATTAAAAGTGAAAGATGTGTTGGATGTGGTAAATGTGCTGCAGTATGTCCAATGAGCAATATTGAATTAGATAATGATAAAGCTAAGTGGAAAGGCAAGTGTACAATGTGTTACCGTTGCTTTAGTAATTGTCCAAAGCAAGCAATTACAATCCTAGGAAAAGAAGTTCAAGAGCAATGTAAGATTGAAAAGTATATAAAATAAGAAATCATGTTATTATATACAATAATCATTACTGGTGGTATAACATATGTAGTTCTGATTTTTTCGCTAATAAAAGAAGGGATTTAGCTTACTTTTTGTGCTAAATCCCTTTTTAATTTTAGTAAAGCCCCATTAGAATTATAAAGCATAGAACACTAAGAATTACTGTTATAGTAATAAAACAATTCTTTATTATATTTATATTATAGGAATTCTTAGCTTTTAAATATAAATTAATATCTTCTATATCTAGATTATTATCATCTATTTTAATATATGAATTAAATAATTCATCATATAAAGTATCATCAGCCTTTAAAGTTTCAGAGTCGGCATCCTTTGGTAGCTTTTCCCCCTTAAGATACTCTAATTTCCATAGATAAAAAGTAGCTTTTCTCATAAATATCCCCCATATGTTTTTATTTAATTATAAAGTTAATAATATAACTTGTAAATAGCTTGGATCAAGCTACTTCTAAGCAAAAAAACTGGCATAAGCCAGTTTTTATTCTAATTCAAAAGCTCCAGTATAAAGTTGATAATACTTTCCTTTTTCCTTAATTAAAGATTCATGACTACCTCGTTCAATAATTCTTCCTTTTTCAAGAACCATAATAACATCTGAATTCTTAACAGTTGAAAGTCTGTGGGCAATAACAAAAACAGTTCTTCCTTCCATAAGTGAATCCATTCCCCTTTGAACTATAGACTCTGTGTGAGTATCAATAGAAGAAGTAGCTTCATCTAGAATCATAACAGGTGGATCAGCAACAGCAGCACGTGCAATTGAAATAAGTTGTCTTTGACCTTGGGATAAATCACTTCCATCTCCAGATATTATAGTGTTATATCCATCAGGTAACATTCTTATAAATCCATCTGCATTAGCTAATTTAGCAGCTTCTATACATTCTTTATCAGTAGCATCAAGTCTACCATAACGAATATTTTCCATAACTGTTCCTGTAAATAGGTTAACATCTTGAAGAACAATACCTAAGGATCTTCTTAAGTCATCCTTTTTAATCTTATTTATATTAATGCCATCATATCTAATTTTACCATCAGCAATATCATAAAATCTATTAATTAAATTAGTTATTGTTGTCTTACCAGCACCTGTTGCACCAACAAAGGCTATTTTTTGCCCAGGTTCTGCATATAGGGAAATATTGTGAAGAACTATCTTTTCTTCATTATATCCAAAGTCTACATCAAAGAATCTAACTTCACCTTTAAGCTCTGTATAAGTAACAGTTCCATCACTATGAGGATGTTTCCAAGCCCAATGATGACTATGATCCTTAGTTTCTATAAGCTCACCATTCACCTTGTTTACATTTACTAAAGTAACGTATCCTTCATCTTCTTCCCATTTTTCATCTATTAGTTCAAATATTCTTCCAGCACCTGCAATTGCCATTACAATTGAACTTAATTGCTGAGAAACTTGGCTAAGAGGCATAATAAAGCTTCTTGAAAGTTGTAAGAATGAAGCAATCATACCTAAAGTTAAAGTTCCAACTCCACTTAGACTTACATTAGTAACACCTAGAATAGCAAGTCCACCTCCAACAATAGCCATAGAAACATAAAGAATATAGCCCATATTATTCATTAAAGGTCCAAGCATATTTGCAAATCTGTTAGCTTCAGTAGCATTTTTACATAGCTCTTCATTCTTTTGGTTAAAGAGTTCTTTTGCATTATCTTCATGGCAAAATACTTTAACAACCTTTTGACCATTTATCATTTCTTCAATATAACCATTAACATCCCCAAGAGATTTTTGTTGGCTTACAAAGTATTTACTAGATTTACTAGTAATATTTCCAACGACCTTAAGAATAATAAAGGTAAATAGAACAACAAAGATAGTTAACCAAAGGCTTAATGTAAGCATTGAAACAAATACAGCTACAATAGTTACAACAGAGGAGAATAGCTGAGGAATAGATTGTGTAAGCATTTGTCTTAAGGTGTCAGTATCATTTGTGTAGTGACTCATAATATCACCATGAGAGTGAGTGTCAAAATACTTTATAGGAAGCTTTTGCATTTTTTCAAACATTTCATCCCTTATTTCTTTAAGTACTCCCTGTGCAATAACAACCATAACTCTGTTATAAAATAGGGTGGCAATAACACCTATTAAATAAATTCCAGCCATTATAAGAATTAACCTAGCTAGTCCAGAAAAGTCAGGCACAGCCTCAAGTAAAAGGGGAGTGATATAGTCATCTATAAGTGTCTTTAGGAATAAAGTAGACATAACACTTGCTACAGCACTTAGTAATATACTAACTAAAACAAAAATAAATTGTATTCTATATTGACTTATATAGGAAAGAAGTCTTTTCAGTGTTTTTGAGTCTGCTTTTTTACTCATTGTCACTTCCTCCCTTCATTTGTGATTCATAAACTTCTTTGTAAATTTCACTTGTTTTTAATAGTTCTTCATGGGTACCAATTGCAGTAACATTACCATCATCCATTACAATAATCTTATCTGCATCTTGTATAGAAGAAATTCTTTGAGCAATTATAACCTTAGTTGTATTTGGTATTTCTTCTTTGAAGGCTTTTCTAATTAAAGCATCTGTCTTAGTATCAACAGCAGAAGTAGAGTCATCTAAAATTAATATTTTAGGTTTCTTTAACAAAGCACGTGCAATACATAGACGTTGCTTTTGACCACCTGACACATTAGTACCACCTTGTTCAATATAAGTATCATATCCATTAGGGAATGTTTCAATAAAGGAATGAGCTTCTGCTAATTTACAAGCACGAATAAGCTCTTCATCTGCAGCATTTTCATTACCCCAACGTAAGTTCTCCTTAATGGTTCCAGAAAACAACACATTTTTTTGGAGTACAACTGCAACTTCATTTCTAAGTGTTTCAATGTCATAATCTCTAACATCAATTCCACCAACCTTAACTGAGCCACTAGTTACATCATAAAGTCTCGGTATAAGTTGAATTAGAGAAGATTTAGAGGAACCTGTTCCACCTAAAATACCAACTGTATCACCGGAATTTATCTTAATGTTTATATTATTTAAACAAAGCTTGTCTGCATTTTTTGAGTAAGAGAAATTAACGTTTTTAAATTCTATATCCCCATTATTTACTGTCATAACAGGTGAAGTTGGGTTCTTTAAATCTACTTCTTCATCTAATACTTCTACAATTCTTTCTGCAGATGCCCTTGATATTGTAATCATAACTATAATCATTGAAAGCATCATAAGGCTTGAAAGAATTTGAGTAGCATAGCTTAATAAGCTCATAAGTTCACCAGTACTTAAACCTAGATTAGCATTACCACCAGAAGCTACAATAGCCCTTGCTCCAAACCATGAAATAAATATGGTAGTAGCATACATGCAAAGTTGCATAAGTGGGGCATT
Organism: Clostridium sp. 1001283B150210_160208_E6; assembly: GCF_015669365.1. Classification (NCBI taxonomy): domain Bacteria; kingdom Bacillati; phylum Bacillota; class Clostridia; order Eubacteriales; family Clostridiaceae; genus Clostridium; species Clostridium sp. 1001283B150210_160208_E6. Next base: position 95,624 of record NZ_JADPAA010000003.1, read on the forward strand.
ATAAGCCACTGTTTTTTCGGCTTTAGAGAAATCTTTATATATTTCATTAGATACATCTTCAAACTTATCTATTTCAAAATCTTCACGTACAAAGGATTTAACAACTCTTATTCCATGTAGATTTTCTTGTACAATGCTGTTTAACTTATCATAAGTTTTAAAAACTCTTTTAAAAATAGGATGAACCCTTGTCATAACAAACCATAATCCCACACTTAAAACTGGTACAGTTACTAAGAATATTAGTGATAACTTTACATCTATAGTAAATGCAGCAAAAAGTGAAAGTATAAGCATTATTGGTGCTCTAACTGCCGTACGTATTATCATTTGATATGAATTTTGAACATTAGTTACATCTGTTGTAAGTCTTGTTACAATACTTGCAGTAGAGAATTTATCAATATTTGAGAAGGAATAATCCTGTACTTTATAGTACATATCCTTTCTAAGGTTCTTTGCAAATCCAGCTGAAGCAATGGCAGCCTTTTGACCAGACATTATCCCGAAAAATAATGAAATAGCCGCAGAAATAAGTAATGCTATACCCATCTTTAGAATAAATGGCATATTTCCTTTATCTATTCCATAATCAATTAGATTAGCCATAAGGATAGGGATAACAACTTCCATAGTTACTTCAAAGCACATAAAAATTGCAGATAAAATAGAATCTTTTTTAAATTCTCTAATGCTTTGTGCTAACTTTTTTATCATATGATTACCTCCTGTATTAATTAGTTGTTGCATATAGTTTCTAATGGAAACAATGTTTGATATCCAACAATATCTACAAATAAAAAAGTCGATAATTACGACTTTTATTGAAGGTTGTTTTTCATTCTTTCAATATAAGATTGTAGAGTTTCTAGTTCTTCATCTGAAAATCCCTTAGTTAAAAGTTTTTCTATTGTTTCCTTATCTTCATTAATAAGCTCTGATATTTTACTAGCCTTAGGAGTTAATACCAACTTTTTTAATCTAGCATCATAAGGAACAGAATGTCTTTCTACAAGTCCTTTTTGAACCATTAAGTTTACAACTTTAGAAGCAGTAGAACGAGTAACACCAAATTCTTCTTCTAGGTCTTTTTGAAATACATCTCTATCTAAATTGTGTGATAAATAAGTTATAATCCAACCATTAGTACCTGTTATTTGATCCACAACTTTTTTATTTAGATGCTTATCTATATACCTTTTAATCATGTTATTTAAGCCCCTAAGTTCAATTCCAATCTTGCGATCTTTCACTAAAAAAACCTTCTTTCTAAATTGTAGCATATGCAACTGTTTGATATACAACAATTATAATGAAAAAACTTTAAATAATCAATAGAAATTATATATTATTCTATAGAATATTGTTAATACCTTTATGTTATAATTTACCTAAATAGTTAATTGAAGTATGATACAATGAATGTTTTAATTTTAATGACAGCACAATTTTTAGTGAATTAAATTTGAAATGGGACAACTGTAATTTTTATAGAAATTAAATTATTAGTACTTTAATAAAATAAGGGGTAGGGATAATGAATAATGATAATAATTGGCGTATACCTATAAACTGTATAGCCATAGGCTTTGCGTTTACAGTGATTACATTTAATTTCTTTTGGCTCCAGTATATTTTACCTGTTATTGGTGTGGCTCTTTTATATCTTGGTTTTAGAGCTTTGCACAAGGAGAATAAATGGCTTAATGCTGGATGGATTTTTTCTATAATAAATGCATTACTTTATATAGCAAAACTAATATATACATGTACACCACTGAATACAAAATTTGATAATGCTTATATTATTCTATTTGTTTTAACTGGTTTTGAATTATGTTTTATTTTTATATTTAGGCATGGTTTGAAGCTTTTAGCGAAAAAAGGGAATATAAAACTTAAAAGAGATCCTATTTTAGGGTTATTAGTGTGGAAAATTCTAATGATTATCAGCGTAATAACAGGGGCTGGAGGTCTTTGGTGGGTTCTTATTCCTTTAATGATATTTTATTTTTACACAATCTATTCATCAGGAAAATTAGCAGAAGAATTTGGAGAACTTCCATTTGAACCTATGGATGAAACAGGAAAAACCATAAGTAAAAAGATAATCATTGGATATGGACTAGTTTGTGTATTAATAGTTTCTATTTGCTGTGTACCCTTTTATCACATTGAACTTGAGGAAACTGAATTAAAAACTTCAAATACTCAAGAACTGAGGGAAGTACTTGTTGAAAAAGGATTTCCAAAGGATATTATTAAGGACATATCAGATAATGAAATTATGCTATTAAAGAATCCGATATATGTCGATTCTTCAAGTGAAATATTGAATTATGGTTATAATTTAGAAGCTACTAGTATCTATATTGAATTAGAGGATAATAGCATGTATTCAGTTCAATATTTTAATTGGAAAGATGGTAAAGCTTATTGGAGAGATAATTTTTCTGTAAGCTGTAGTGAAGTATTAAAATTAATAAGTGGAAGGTTGTTATATGAAGAAAAAGGGATAGAAAAAATAGCTTTAATACCTAAACTAAAAAATGAATTAATTACATCAAATGATTGGTTTGGTAACCTACTTGAAAGTTGGACAATTACTGGAAGTGTAAATTATCCTTTTGGTTCAACTAAACAACGTGGATATGTTTTTTATAAATTAGATTTAAAAGAAGATGTTTGTTTTGGTGGAAATATATTTAATTATGCACATTATATTCTACCATTTAGAGTTCCCTATTCTGAGACAGAGGGAACTAACAATTTATTTAATGAAAACTTAAGACAACACTATACAAATTTTAAAACTAAAGACTATAGAGAAACTAATGAGTAAGGGTGAAGTGATTATATATGAAAATATGCTATTAGCCTATGAAGATAAATTAATTTGGATTAAAAATGTTAAGGAGTTGAAGGTGATATTATAATGACAGAGGAAATCTTTAATAGAATACAATCAAAACTTAATAAGTTTAAATTTTCTTCCATGAATTATATAGATTATAAGGATATATGTAATTATGAAGTTAAGGTGGAAAATGATAATATAATGTTAATATATGGATTTAATTATGAAGGTAAAATAAATGAATATCACTGGGCAACAAATTCAGTGCAGTATCTAATAGATTGTTTAAAAGATAAAAAGGAGTTTTTAGTAACCTTTATACCTCATGAATGGGTTCAAAATCTAGAGGAGGTAGGGCTAATAGTTAGAAATGCTTGGCGTGACTACTTTAAGTATAACCTTAATGAAATAGAGCCTTTAGATAACTTTGAATTTTTAACTATAGAAGAATGTGAACAAGCCTCAAAAGTAACTATGATGTGCAAAAATCAAAGTAGGGGTTTTACTGGACAAACATCTAAATGGATGAAGGAATGGATTAGTAATACGGAGATATCTGGGAGTAACACAGGAACAAGAAACAATGGAGTAATCATTGAGAGAGGTATTAATAATGAAATAATAGGTGTTATATGTGTGGCCACATATGGACATGAAGTTGAAAAAGATCCAATACTTTGGATTAGAGAGATTGCAGTTATTCCTAAGTTTCAAAATAATGGAATAGGTAGAAAGCTGATACTTAGGGCTCTTGCCTATGGTAAGAAGCATAATGCTGCTAGAGCCTTCCTTGCTGCTGATGAATGTAATTATCCTGGAATTCATTTGTATACAGACATTGGTTTTGTACCTAGTGAAGAAAAAAGTCAAATAGATATGATTAAGAGGGAAAATTAATAAAGAAGATTGGAAAGAGCATAAATAGGATTTATATAGCAAAAAAATAAAATTTATGAGATAGTACAATTATAAAAGGAGGATCCAATTATTATATTGAATCCTCTTTTATAATACTATTTATTAAATATATTTACTTAGGAATTTAGATATACCATTCCAATACATATCAGGGTTCACTTTGATGGATTTAGCATGTCCAGCTCCTTCTATTACAAGTTTTTCTTTTGGTGCAGAACAAGCATCATACACTTGGTCAAGCATTGAAAAAGGTACAAAATCATCCTTATCTCCATGAATAAATAGTGTAGGAGTTTTAGAGTTTTTAACTTGTTCTAATGGGGAAGCATCCTTAAGCCAATAACCAGCTCTAAACTTTCCAATTAAACTAGCTGTATGCATCATTGGAAAAGGTGGTAATCCAAAAAGTTCATCTAATTGGTAAGAGAATTGGTCCCAAGCTGATGTATATCCACAATCTTCAATTATAGCTTTAACATTAGAAGGTAAATCCTCACCAGAAACATTCATTACAGTTGCAGCACCCATAGATACCCCATATAAAACTATTTCTGAATTCTTGTCCACATCTATTATATAATTAATTAGGTCAATTATATCTAACCTTTCATCCCAACCCATTCCAATGTAGTCACCTTCGCTCATTCCATGTCCTCTTAAATCTGGTATAAGAACATTATATCCCATGTCATAAAACTTTTTTCCATAGTTAGACATAAGCTTTCCTTCCGAAGTATAACCATGCACTGTGATAACCCATTTGTTTGAGTTATTCTTTATTAAATAATTATGTAGTTTTAGTCCATCCTTAGATGTCCTATAAAGAGATTCATAACCACTGTCATTAAGTAACCAAGCTTCAGCGTCAATGTTAACTTCACCGCTTGTTTCAGTTTGAGATATAGCTTCGGTACTTTCTTCATCAGATCCAAAAACTATTGATTTATCTGTTGTAGGATCTAAGGCCAAGTTATATAAGTAGTTTCCTCCAAAACCCAGAGCTAACCCAATTATTACTGTAATTATTATTGCAATACAAATTATTATCTTTTTTACTTTACTCATTACTTTTCTCCTTATTAAAATTTATTAAATTATAGCATATTTATTTTGATAGTCAAAGTAAATATTTGCATAGAATAGGATGTGAATCTCAGAATAATAAAAATAATAATTAAGAATAAATTAAGTTATGTCCTGTAATTTTAATGGTAAAATATATATGTAATATGTATAATTTGCGGGGTGTTAAAATTGAAAGATGCTTTAACGATTATAGCAATATTAATAGCTATAGTTGTAATAGTGGAATTTATAAAATTATATTTAATTCATAGGAAAATTAATAAGACTACAATGGGGGAAAGTGGACTTTATAGAAGGTTTATTAAAAATTTTAAACTATTAGTTTTATTTACCATAGTAGGAGTGGTAGTAGTTGTCATTAATTTAATCTCAGAGGGAATCCTCTGAGATTTTAATCTTTTATAGGAAAATTTTATGATAGGTGTTGACATATATCCAAATTTATTATATATTATACTCACAGAATGAAAATCATTCTCAATGAAGTATGAATTATTTATTAGCTTCAAAGTTAAATTAATTACACACATGAATCAACAATATTTATGGTTACACCAATAGCATAAATAGAAGCTATAATAAATTTATACATACAAACAAAATTTTTCATCGCGAATCTTTTCTCTACAAAAATTGAGTACCTTTATAATAAAGGTGCTCTTTTTTTACGTCTAGGAAATTATAAAGATTTTTGAGTGGCGAGGCGTTTTTTTTATTATAGCCAATGATGTTCTATCTATGATAGCATATAGTTATCATAGATAGAACATGGAGAGGGTTATGAATATAAAACTGAGACTTATAGAAAAGAATGATAAAGAAGCGTACTGGAAGGCAGGTTTTGAAAAGCCAGATGAAGAAATGCTTTATTATACAGCTACTACTGAAAAAGTTAACTTTGAAATAATTGATAAGTTTGTAGATAAGCTTGTTGATGATGAGGCAAGGAGACATTTCTTAATTATAGGAGATGATAAGATTATTGGAGAAACTTCATTAATGGACATAGATTTTGAAAGTAGAATATGTGGCTTTAGAATAGCTTTATTTAATAAAGAGTATTTTGGTATGGGGATAGGGTATAGGTCAGTATATGAAACTATAAAATATGCCTTTGAAGAATTAAAGCTTCATAGAATTGAATTAGAAGTATTTGATTATAACAAAAGAGCTAAGAGGACTTACGAGAAGGTTGGTTTTAAAGAGGAAGGGCGTCAAAGGGATGGATTATTCTTTAAAAAGGAATACCATGATGTTATTTTAATGTCTATTTTAGAGGGAGAATTCATAGCTTAAGAAATAAGTAAGAATTAGAATATTAAAAAGTAATTTTTGCATCCTAAAATAGTAATAAATAAATTGGTATAAGGGGTAATAAGTGTGAAAATTAAGTTTATTTTACCTGCACTTGAAGAAGCTAAGAGTCCATACTGGAGGCCAATAAAGTATTCTTTATTTCCTCCACTTGGATTAGCTACGCTTGCTTCTTTTTGCGGTGAAGAAGATGAAATAGAAATAGTTGATGAACATGTTGAAACTCTAAAGTTAGATGATTTTCCAGACCTAGTTTGCATCGAAACATATATTACTAACTCATATAGGGCTTATGAAATAGCAGATCATTATAGAAAGAAAGGGGTAACTGTGGCATTAGGAGGATTACATGCAACTTCCTTGCCAGATGAAGCTAAAAAACATTGTGATGTGATTTTACTAGGACTTGGAGAAAGTAGCTTTCCAAAGTTTTTAAAGGAATTAAAAGAAGGACGTAATAAAAAGATATATAATCAAGGTGATGTATGCTTTGATAGTATTCCTTTACCTAGAAGGGACTTGTTTAAAAATGATAAGTATCTAGTTCCTAATTCTATGGTGTTTTCAAGAGGGTGCCCTAATAAATGTTCTTTTTGTTATGTAAGTTCATTTTATAAAGCTGGTAAATCATATTATTCTTATAAAATAGATAGAATCTTAGAAGAGATAGATAGTATGAAAGGTCGTCATCTTTATTTTTTAGATGATAATATTTTTGCAAATAAGAATTTAGTTAGGCAGTTATTTAAAGAAATGAAGGGCATGAATAGGGTGTTCCAAGGTGCAATAACCGTGGATTCAGTTTTAAATGATGATACTATAGAACTAGCATATGAAGCAGGTTTTAGAAGTGCATTTATTGGTTTTGAAAGCATTAATCAAATAAACTTAAAAAGTGCTAACAAGCTTAGCAATTTGGGACAAGACTATCAAAAAGCTATAAAAAGACTTGATGAAATAGGAATAATGATAAACGGAAGCTTTATATTTGGACTTGATGATGATAGAAATGATGTTTTTAGTAGAACAACAGAATGGGCAATAGATAATGGAATAACAACAGTAACAAATCATATCTTAACTCCATATCCAGGAACTCCAATTTTTGAAGAAATGAAAAAATCTAATAGGATAATTACAGAAGATTGGAGAAAGTATGATACAAGACATTTAACTTTTAATCATCCAAATATAACAAAAGAGGAAATGGAAAAAGGATATAAGGAAGCTTATGAAGAATTCTATAAATGGAGTAACATATTTAAGGATTCAAAAAATCATGAAGAATTAAAAATGAAACTAAAGCATTTTACATATGCAGGAGCATGGAAGAAGTTTGAACCGGTATGGAACTTTTTAATAAAAACAGAGATGTTACCAAAGGCTAGAAGAGTACTTGTTAACACCTTAAAATAATTTTAAATATGAAGGATGAAGTTTATGAAGAGATACAAATGTGTAATATTTGATTTAGATGGTACAGTGTTAAATACAGAACGAATGAATATGATACCTTTGCAAAGGTTAGTAAAAGAAGAGTTAAATATTCTTATTCCTTATAATGAGCTACTTAAATACATGGCTTATCCAGGAAAAAAGACAATTGAAGAATTAGGATTTAAGGATATTGAAAAATCCTATGCTAAATGGGTAGAATATGTAAATAGCTTTGAAGAAGGAGCAACTCTTTATGAAGGTTTTAATGAACTTATTCCTAGATTAAATGAATTAGGAATTAAATGTGCAATTGCAAGTTCAAAAATGAAAAAGCAGTATGAAATAGATTTTTATCCAACAGGTCTTCAAGAATACATTTCTTGTACAGTACTTGCAGAAGATACAGAAAGACATAAACCTTATCCAGATCCAATGCTTAAGGTTTGTGATACATTAGATATTAATGGGGAAGAATGCATATATATGGGGGATACATTATCAGATTATAAAGCAACAAAAGCAGCAAATATGGATTTTGCCCTAGCTAAATGGGGAGCAACATCAATTGAAGAAATTCAAGGGGATTACCTTTTAGATAATCCATTGGATTTATTAAATTATATATTATTATAAAAAGATTAAATAATATGGTTGACTATGCCCTTAGGGAGTACTCTATTATGTATCTTAAGAGGTGAGTATATGTTAATTAATGAGGTATGTAAAAGTACTGGTTTAACTAAAAAAGCTATTTTATATTATGAAAAGGAAAAGTTTATAACCCCAAGTAAGCTTGGTAATGGATATAGGGACTATAGCAATGAAGATGTAAAGATATTACAAGAGATATCATTATACAGAAAGCTAGATATTTCCGTAAAGGATATTATGACTATATTAAAGTCTAATGACAAAAAAGAGATACTAAATAAAATAGTAATAGAGAAAGAACAAAAAGAGATTAGGCTAAAAATAGATAAGATTTATCTGGAAAGATTAATAGAGGGGGATTTGTCAATTAATGAAATATCCAAGTTAAATGATGAAATAATTCAAGAGGAAAAGAAGAGTGGGGAATTTATAAAGCGTGAGCTAAAAAGAGCTTTTCCAAAAGAATTTGGAGAATATATGGCATATCACTTTTCACCATACTTAAATGAACCATTAGATACTATGGAAAAAATTAAAGCATGGCATAATATAGTTGAGTTTCTAGATAATATACCACAATTTAAAATACCAAAGTTCATACAAATAGGGTTAGAAAACTCCAGTGATGAAATTAGAAAGAAAACATACGAAGCTACAAAAAGCAAGATGGAGGCATTATTAGAAGCCCAAGGAGAAGAACTGGAAGAATATAAAAAAGAGCTGTTAGGGTACGTAGATAAACAAAAAGAATGGTCACTTTTACCATATTTGAATCCATTTTTTAATTTCAAGAAAAAACTTATGAACTTCTACAAAGAAAGTGGGTATTATGAAGTATTTATTCCTAATATTAAGGTTTTAAGTAAGGAATATAGAGAATACAGCGAAAAGCTTAACCTTGTAAATGATAAGTTATCTAAAGAACTAGGAATAAAATATGATGAAAACTATAAAATAATTAGAGTTGATGAATAGAAGAAGTAAACACTGATAATTACAGTGTTTACTCCTATTTTATATTATCTTGATTGACTATAAAGTAAACCTACTAAAATTCCCTTTCAAAGAGCTGAATTTTATCTATATCTTCAAAGTCCCTTAAAGACTCTATTCCTAGTTTTCCTAATACATTATCTAAGGTTTCAGAGTGAACAGGAACTTGAATTGCAGATTCTTTAGCAAAATTATCTACAGCTTCCTTTCCTTTAGCAGTAGGAATATTAGCTTTAGGACCACCAACACAGCCACCAACACAGCCCATTCCTTCAAGGAAGCTAGCATTTATTTCTCCATTTAAGGCAGAATTTAAAATCTTCTTACATTCAACAACGCCATTTGCTTGAACAGCTTTAAAATTCTTTATTTGGTCAGGATATAGTTCCTTTAGTACATCATGTACAGCTACTGATACACCACCAGTTCTTGCATATAATCTACCACCCTTAGAGGCATATTCCTTGGTTGGTACTCCTTCTAAATCTCCTGGTCTTATGTCCATAGCGTTAAAAATTTCATCAACCTCTTGGAAAGTAAGTACAAAATCTATGGCACCAGCCACATCCTTTTCTTTAGCTTCAGCTTTTTTAGCAATACAAGGACCAACAAAAATAACCTTTGCATCAGGATTTAATTTCTTAATAACTCTACCTGCTGCAACCATTGGAGAAACAGAAGGAGAAAGGTCATCAATTAATTCATTATATACCTTCTTAAGCATTCCAACCCACATAGGACAACAACAGGATGTAATCATTAAATCATTAGGACTCTTCACATGTTTATTAAATTCAACAGCTTCTTTTATACTTAGAATATCTGCTGCAAAAGCCACCTCAACCATATCGGTAAATCCCATTTGAATAAAGGCGGCTCTTAATTGATCCATTGTTACATCATCACCAAACTGACCACTTATAGCAGGGGCAACAGCCGCAATAACAGTTTTATTATTTTTTATTAAGTCAATTATCGGGATATATTGAACCTTATCTAATATCCTTCCAGATTTACATGAATCTACACAAATGCCACAACCTAAACACTTATCCTCATCTATTTCTGTACTTCCTTTTTCTTCATCAAAATATATTGCATCAAAAGGACAGGCTCTTTGACAGTTATATTTGTTATCATCACCTTTGCAAGAATCGTCACTACAACATTGAAGTTTTTCTACAACTTTTTTTTGAACTGTATAATGGGTAATAGCTTTCTTTAAGTTATATAAATAGTTGTTATCAAATTCTATTTTTACTCCACATAGAGATGTTATAATTTCAAATGTTTCCTGTGGAGATGATTCATGACAAGTAATAATTCTGTTTAAAGTTGTGTCAAAGTCACCTTCATAATAAGATTTAACTAATGTATCAAATAAATCATTATATTTATTATGCATAATATCCTCCTACTGAAAATTTATAAATTAGTATATGTAAAAATACAAAATTTATTCAAAAAAAGAAACCCCTATTGGAGTTTCTTTTATGGAAGGATTTAATTATTCAATTACTTCTTCAAAACTTTCTTTTGTAGCATTACAAATTGGACATGTCCATTCATAAGGTAAATCTTCAAATGGTGTTCCAGATTCAATTCCATTATCTTCATCACCTATTTCGGGGTCATAAATATAGCCACAAATGGAACAAACATATTGTTTCATTTCATTTTCTCCTTTTCCGTTATAAACTTAATAAAAGTATATGCATTTACATTGATTATGTACTATTACTTTAATAAATATATATAAATTATTAAAATATGACTACACTTGAGAAAAATGGTATATTATGATAAAGTTATTTTAGATAATAGAAACACAGGGGTGCTTAAATTGGTAAGCTGAGATTGAAAGCCTTATACTTTCTAACCCTAGGAACCTGTTTGGTTAATACCAGCGTAGGAAGTTGTTAATGTAATTTGATTTTAAGGTACAAGCATCTTTCTGCTTGTACTTTTTTACTTTAAGGAGGAATTTATGATGAAACATTGTTTAACAATTGCAGGGTCTGATAGCTGTGGAGGAGCAGGGATTCAAGCAGATTTAAAAGCTTTTAGTGCAAATTATGTTTATGGAATGAGTGTAATTACTGCAGTAACTGCCCAAAATACTCAAGGAGTATTTAGTGTACAAGATATTGATGATGAAATAATAAAGAATCAAATTGATGCAATATTCACTGATATTCGGGTAGATGGAGTAAAGATTGGTATGGTTTCCAAGATAGAAACTATAAATGCTATTGCAGAAAAACTTAGGCAATATAAACCAACTAATTTAGTAATAGATCCAGTTATGATTTCTAAAAGTGGGTTTTCCCTACTAAAACCTGAGTCTAAGAAGACTTTAATTCAAAACCTATTGCCACTAGCAGATTTAATAACACCAAATATTCCTGAAGCTGAAGAAATTCTTAAAGAAATAGGATCATCAATTATAAATATAAAAACAAAAGAAGATATGTGTGGGGCTTGTAAGGAACTAATTAAATTAGGATGTAAGAATGTTCTACTAAAGGGTGGCCACCTAGATGGTGAAGCTATAGATGTGCTTTTTAATGGAGAAGAATTTAACTATTTTACTTCTGAAAGAATTCATACAAAGAATACTCATGGAACAGGTTGTACTTTATCCTCAACAATAACTGCAAATCTTGCAAGAGGATTATCTATGGAAGAAGCAATAAATGAAGCAAAGAGATATATTACAGTTGCAATTAAACATTCTTTAGATATAGGTAAGGGGGTTGGACCTACAAATCATTTTTATGAACTATATAAGAAAAGTGGTGTGATAGAATAATGGATATAAAAGTTTATATAGGTGATTTATTGGAAAAGGTGAGAGAGGGGTCGCCTTTAGTACATCATATTACTAACTATGTAACTGTGAATGACTGTGCTAATATAACTTTAAGCATTGGTGCATCACCTGTTATGGCAGATGATATACATGAGGTTGACGCTATGACTTCTATAGCATCTTCTCTTGTAATAAATATAGGCACCTTAAATTCTAGAACGGTAGAATGTATGCTTAAGGCTGGAAAGAAGGCTAATGAGCTTGGAATTCCTGTTATTTTAGACCCAGTTGGTGCAGGTGCAACACCATACAGGACAAAAGTAGCAAAAACTATAATGGATAATATTGAATTAGCTGTAATAAGGGGAAATCTATCTGAGATAAAGACTCTATATGGAATTAATACAAAAACTAGGGTTGTAGATTCCTTAGATGATACTTCCATAAAGGATGAACTAGAGAAAGGTAAACTTTTAGCAAAGGAGTTCTCTAAAAGGGTAGGTTCAATAATAGCTATAACAGGAGCAGTTGATATTGTTACAGATGGAAATATAATTTATACAGTAGAAAATGGACATAAGATAATGTCTAAGATCACAGGTACAGGGTGTATGTGCTCCTCTCTTATTGGCTCATATTTAGGGACTCATGAGGACAACCTTCTAGCAGCTTTAAGTGGAGTTGTTTCTATGGGGATTTCTGGAGAATTAGCTTATGAAAGTCTAAAAGAAGGTGAAGGAACAGGTACTTTTAAGGTTAGGCTTATGGATAATATTTATAATTTATCAAAGGAAGTAATTGAGAAAAGAGGTAAAATAAATGAAGAATGTTGATTATACACTTTATCTTGTAACAGATAGAGATGTTTTAAGAGGAAGAGATTTAATAAAATGCATAGAGGATAGCATTTTAGGTGGTGTAACTTTAGTTCAATTAAGAGAAAAGAATGTTACTTCTAGAGAATTCTATGAAATAGCTATTAAGGTTAAAGAAGTAACTTCAAAGTATAATGTACCCCTAATAATTAATGATAGATTAGATATTGCACTAGCCATTGATGCTGATGGTCTTCATATAGGTCAAAAGGATTTACCTGCTTCGGTAGCTAGAAAGATCTTAGGCAAAGATAAAATACTAGGAGTATCTGCTGCTACTTTACAAGAAGCTCTAAAAGCTGAGAAGGATGGTGCAGATTACCTAGGTGTTGGTGCTGTTTTTAGCACATCAACTAAAAAAGATACAAGAGATGTATCTTATGAAACTTTATCTAACATTACTGCATCGGTGAATATCCCTGTTGTAGCTATAGGAGGTATTAATGAAAGCAATGTTACTAAACTTAAGGGAAGTAATATTGATGGAATTGCAGTTGTGTCTTGTATACTAGGAAAAGAAAATGTTAAAGTAGCTGCGGAAAAAATGTTAGATAGGTTCAAAGAATAAATACGCTTTTAGTTACATATTTTAAGCACTGCTTAGCAGTGTTTTTTTCTTTATATATTTAAGAAAGCATTATATAATATTTTTGTAAAGGTTATCGCTAAAAAAGAGTGTTTTATAGAACAAAAAGTGTGTCATTAAATTCCGAAAACGATACACTATGCTTGTTTAACTAATGAAAGAACTATTAAATGTATTGAAAATTTGATACAGATTGTTTTGTGAGTTGAAAAAATACCTTAAAAATTGAATATTGGACGTTGGCATCATTCTTGCTTTATTAAAGGGTATAAGAATTACATTTAAATGTAAAAAGAAAGAGAGGTTATACAAATGAAAAAAATATTTTTATTCTGCGAAGCAGGAATGTCAACTAGTTTAATGGTTTCAAAAATGCAAGAAGTTGCAAATAAGCACAATCTTGATATTCATATTGAGGCTTTTCCAGCTGGAAAATCACATGTGTTAATCACTGAAAAGAGACCAGATTGTGTTTTACTTGGGCCACAAGTTAGATTCTTATTCAAAAAAATTGAAGAGGATTGCATACCATTAAATATTCCAATAGCTCCAATTGAACCAGCATCTTATGGTGCAATGGACGGAGAAAAGGTGCTAAAACAAGCAATAAGATTAATCAAAGGTAATTCAAAGTAAAAATTAATAGTATCTAAAGAACTGGAGGGTAAATCAATGAATTCTATAATGAAAAAGATGGAAAAGGTATTAATGCCACTTGCAGAAGTTATCGGTAAGAATAAGTACCTAATAGCAATTAGAGATGGTTTCTTAATTTCTACACCTTTATTAATAGTAGGGTCACTATTCCTACTTATTGCTAACTTCCCAATACCAGGATGGGATGAAATGATTGCAAGATTTTTAGGTGAAGGTTGGGCAGCAAAGCTTTCAGTTCCCGTTTCAGCAACTTTCGATTTGATGACTATACTAGCAGTTGTTGGTATTGGTTATAGTTTAGGTAGAGAGTTAGATATTGATGCTATACAAGCTTCAGTAACAGGTCTTGTAGCATTCTTTATAGTTACTCCATTCTCAAGAAGCTTTACGCCAAAGGGAAGCGATATAACATATGATGTTTCTTGCGTACCACTAGATTGGGTAGGTTCAAAAGGATTATTCCTTGGTATGATAGTAGCACTTGTTGCTGTTACTATATTTGCTAAGATACTTAAAAAAGGTTGGGTTATAAAACTTCCAGCAGGAGTTCCACCAACAGTTGCTAAGTCTTTTGAGGCTTTAATTCCAGCTGGTATTGTTATTACAGTGTTCTTCTTAATTAACTGGATATTTACATTAACAAGCTATGAAAACTTACACAATTTCATATTTAATATTTTACAAGTTCCATTATTAAAGTTAGGTAATACTTTACCTGCAATGGTAATAGCATATCTATTCTTGCATGGATTCTGGTTCTTTGGTATAAATGGTTCAAGTGTTGTTGGTGCAGTATTTAATCCAATTTTAAAGGCATTATCTGTAGAAAATCTTGATGCATACAAAGCAGGCCAAGAAATACCAAACATAATTACAGGACAATTCCAAGATATGTTTGCAACATTTGGTGGCGCAGGTTCAACTTTATCCTTAATAATAGCTATTTTTATAGTTTGTAGAAGCCAAAGAATTAAACAAATGGGTAAATTATCATTTTTACCAGGTGTATTTGGTATAAATGAACCTATCATATTTGGTCTTCCAATTATGTTAAATCCATTAATGTTAATTCCATTTGCTTTAATACCAACAATTAATATAATTATTACGTATTTCTTAATGACGGCTGGTTTAGTACCTCTTACAAATGGTGTACAAATTCCATGGACAACTCCACCAATAATTTCAGGTTTCTTAGTATCAGGATGGCAAGGTTCAGTATTACAATTACTATTAATAATTTTAGGTGTTATACTTTATATTCCATTTATTAGGATGCTTGATAAGCAATACTTAAAAGAAGAAGCAGTAAATGCAGCAAATGACGAAGATGATGATATAGATTTTGATGATCTAACTTTATAAACTTAGGAGATGTTATAGATGAAGAAAGTATTATTAATTTTAAATCATGTACAAGCAGGTATGGGAAGCGATGAAAACGCTCATATACCACCAGCAGGAAAGAAGACAGCTATTGGCCCTGGTAAAATGATGGAACCATTCCTAACTGATTTAGGTGGGGAAATAATTGCAACATTGTACTGTGGTGATTTATACTATAGAGATAATGAAGAAGAAGTTAAAAAGAAATTTGTAGCAATGGTTAAGAAGCTTAGTCCTGATGTAGTTGTATGTGGACCAGCTCTACATTATCCAAACTTTGGAGAAATGGCAGGAGGATTAGCTGAGGAAATTAATAATAATAGTGGTATTCCTGCATTTGCAGCTATGTCTGTAGAAAATCCAGGAACTGAAAAGTATAAAGATAGAGTAATAGTTGTTAAAACTCCTAAAAAGGGTGGAATCGGCTTAAATGAATCTATTGAAAATATATGTAAAATGGCTATTAAGTTAGCTAACAATGAAAATGTAGATGAATTAAAAAATAAGGTTTGCTTCTAGTAGACCTAGTATAGAGGGGATATTTATGAACAAGATTGATGAAAAAGTCCTTGAGTATAAGGATGAAATGATAAAATCCATTGAGAGACTTGTAAATATTCCTAGCATTGAAGGAGCATCTTGTATAGATGCTCCTTTTGGAGAATTTAGCAAAAAAGCTTTACTTGAAGCCTTAGATATATCTAAGGAGATGGGCTTTAAGACTAAAAATGTCCAAAATGCTATAGGGTATGCAGAGTATGGAGATGGAGAAGATTACGTAGGTATAATTGGACATGTAGATGTTGTACCTGCTAATGAAGAAGGTTGGATAACACCACCTTTTAAAATGGATATAAGAGATGGAAAGCTTTATGGTAGAGGCGTATTAGATAATAAAGGTCCTATAATATCTTGTCTATATGCATTAAAAATAGTAAAAGATCTTAATATTCCACTTTCTAAAAGAGTAAGAATTATATTTGGTTCAAATGAAGAGACAGGTTTTAAAGATATTCCATATTATCTTAGTAATGAAGAACCACCAATTTCAGGTTTTACTCCTGATTGTAAGTTCCCTGCTGTTTATGGCGAAAGGGGAATTTTAGATGTGACTATATGCAGTAAAAAACTAAGTGATTCTGGTATTAAATCAATTAATGGTGAATTTAGAAGTAATGTGGTTCCAGATTTTATTCAAGTTGATTTTAAAGATGGTAAATCTATTACTAATAGGGGTAAAACAGCTCCAGGAAATGCGCCTGAAAGTGGTGTTAATGCTATTACAAGTTTATGTGAAAACTTAAGAGAGGAAACCTCTTTATGCAAAGAAGAAAGAGAGTTTTTAAATTTCATATATAATGTATTTCACAAGAATTATGATTTAAGCAAGATAGGTATAGAATGTAGGGATGAAATATCAGGCAGTCTAGTAACTAACCCTTATTCTTTAAAGCTTGAGGATGGCATGCTTAAGTTATCAGTTGTGTTTAGATATCCAATGTCATATAGCTACAAAAATATAATGGAAATAATAAGTTTATTATCAGAGTATTCTATTATAGAAAATAGAAGAATGGATTCAGTATTTTTTGATAAGACTGCGCCAATGCTAAAGGTTATGAAGGATGCTTATGAAGAGGTAACAGGAGAAGATGGTACCCCTGTTACTACTACAGGTGGAACCTATGCTAAGGTAATGCCTAATATAGTAGCTTTTGGTCCTTCTTTCCCTGGTCAAAAAGGAATTGCTCATAATTCTAATGAATATATGATAATTGAAGATCTTATAAATATTACAAAGATATATGTTAGAGCTATAATAGGACTAGCAAATTAAGAAAACTCCCTATGGGGAGTTTTTTTATGTCTAGACTAGGTATAAAAATTTTTAAGTAGAAAAATCTTATGGGTACAGAGCTTTAGTGGTGAAAAAAAGTGTATTATTTTAATGACTAGTGTGTTTTTATAAAGTCTAAAGTAGAAGTTTTTAATACACTCCTTTATATTACTACAAAAAAATACTTAGAAAATAGGATAAATAGGTATATATAGTGTTTTGGCACAGGTTTTGCTATTTAAATCTTCAGAAAGAAAAATCTTTATTTTCTTAGGAGGAATAGTTATGGAATTTAGAAGAGAGAGAGATTCTATTGGAGAAAAACAAGTACCTAATGAGGCTTATTATGGAGTACAAAGCTTAAGAGGGCATGAAAACTTTAGAATTAGTGGTCAAACAATTAATAAGCAACTTATAAAAAATCTTTCTGTTGTTAAGAAAGCTTGTGCTATTACAAATTGTAGTGTAGGAGAGCTTAAAGAAGAATATAAAGAGGCTATAGTTAAAGCTTGTGAAGAAGTATATAGTGGTAAGTTTGATAATGAATTTATTATAGATCCAATTCAAGGTGGGGCTGGAACATCATTAAATATGAATATAAATGAGGTTATTGCAAATAGGGCAAACGAGATTCTTGGATTTAACAAAGGGGAGTATTATCCAATACACCCAAATGATCATGTAAATATGGGGCAGTCTACAAATGACGTAATTCCTACTGCTGCAAGCCTTACAGCTTATGAACTTTTAAATGGCTGTATTGAAAAACTAATAAAGCTATCCTATGAATTTAATATAAAGGCAGAAGAATTTACAGATGTTATAAAAATGGGTAGAACTGAAATGCAAGATGCAGTACCTATAAGTTTAGGGTCAGAATTTAAGGCTTTTTCAATGGCAATAGGAAGGGATGTTAAAAGATTAGAAAGAGTTAAGGATTCATTACTAGAAGTGAATTTAGGGGGAACAGCTGTTGGTACTGGAATTACAGCAAATGATAAGTATATAGCTTCTGTAGTTTTAGAATTAAGCAATATATTTGATGAACATATAATACAATCATCAAACCTTGTTGATGGAACACAAAATTTAGATAAATATGCTGAGGTATCATCACAATTAAAGGTTTGTGCAGTTAATATAAGCAAGATTGCTGGAGATTTAATTTTAATGTCATCAGGACCAAGGGCAGGCTTTGGAGAAATAAGATTACCTGCAAGGCAAAATGGTTCTTCAATAATGCCAGGTAAGGTTAATCCAGTAATGCCAGAAGTAATGAAAGAAATATCATTCCAGATCATGGGTAATGATTTAACAATTACTATGGCTACACAAAGTGGTCAATTAGAATTAAATGCTTTCTATCCAATAGTAATTCATAATCTTTATGAATCTCTTGTTATTTTAACTAATGGTGTAGAAACATTTATAGAGAACTGTGTTAAAGGCATCGAAGCTAATGAAAAGAGATGCAACAACTTAGTTGATGGAAGTATAGGAATAGTTACAGCCTTAGCACCAATATTAGGTTATGAAAAGTCAGCTGCTATAGCAAAGAAAGCTTTGAAAACAGGAAAGTATGTTAAGGAAGTTGTTCTTGAAGAGTGTGATATAAATGAAACTGAGGTTTCTAAAATACTGAATACAAGAGAAATGGCTAAAATATCTATAAATCATTAATTAAAAAAAAGGAGTTATCGCTAGCGGATTTTTATCTGCTAATGCGACAGCTCCTTTTGTATTTAGCAACACATTATAAATATGATTAAGAAAAGTAGTTCTGTTTCTGATAAATTAACATTATAGTATTTTTCAATTAGTCCCTTTATATTATTGGCTATTGAATAATATTCAGGATAATTCATCTTTAGCTTACTTATAGAGCTGGTAGGAGAGTATTGAATGAAATCAATTCTGTCGTAAATCATATCTACGTGAATACTAAAGAAATTCTTTATGATATCATCTGTAAAGGAAAACTTTAGTTCTGGATTTTCTTTAAAAATACCATTAGTTAAATCTTCATATGCAGATGGATGAAAGTAGAAGTTATAGCTTGTACCATTATCTATAACTGCTTTAAAGTATTTAGTGAAATCTTCACGTATTTGATGAATATCAAGCTCCTTATTATTAGCTATCTTTATGGATATAGCTGTCATAAATTCTTTGTAGCTAAGTAAAATGGTTTGTTTTTGTTTTAAGAATGAATGACTTGTAATTTGCGAGTTCTTATCATATATAAAATAACCATCTGTATCTGCCATTAAATCCACAAGTCTTAGAGCATCTTCTTTTGGTGAAAGAAGAGAGGATTTAATATCCTTTTGCAAGTCAGGACTATTTATTTTAATTTGCTTTTTGTGATGTATAAAATAGTCTGAATAAGCATTAGCTACAGCAAGTTTAATATCGCTTTTTAATTGTCCAACATTATAGGGACAATTATATGATAATAAGGCTATCATGGAGTTTTTTGATACTAATACGGGCTTGTCTAATCTCAAACTTTCATCTTTAATAAACCTTTCAATTAAGGTTAGTCTTTCCTCAATAAATCTATCTTCTAGACTTGGCAGATAAATTTTAACTGGAATTCTTCTGATAAAAGTATCTAAAAGTGAGGCGTTTATATCCTTATTGGTAGCACATATAATTCTTGCAGAAGACTTTATTTTCTTAGAAACCTCTCCAAATCTTCTGAAATACCCTGTATCCATGTATACAAAAAGCATTTCTTGTCCTTCTTTTGGTAAGTTATGTATTTCATCTAGAAATAGTATCCCTCCATCAGCTTCTTCAATTACTCCTTTTCTATCCTCAGTTGCTCCAGTGTATGTCCCTTTTTTAACACCAAATAATTGTGAACTTAAAAGTTGAGGGTTATTAGAATAATCTGAACAGTTAAAATGCACAAATGGAATATCCTTTGTATTATCTAAGGAGTTAAAATACTCATGCATAAGTTTAGCTAACATTGACTTACCTACACCAGTATCACCAATTATAAGGGAATCCATTCCGTTAGGTGGATAAAGGATAGCTGTTTTAGCTAACTTTACAGCATCTGAAAGTGAAGGGGATAAATAGCATAAATTGTCCAAAGAGGATTTGTGAGTAAGGTCATTAGTGTTTGGGTTATTAAAAAAGTATCTTACAGGTCTTGAATTATTTTTAAAGACCATTCCATTTTTAACTAGGTTATTTAAATCTTTAGATACATTAGAACGTTCTAAATTAAGGTATTCACTTAGTTCTATAGTAGAAACACCTTCACCTTTATCTAAATCTTTTAAAGAATTGTAGACTAAATCTATTCTCTTCATAAATTCTTCCCCCTATAATTCTTGTGTTTGTATAATTTATATATAGATATGTATTATAAAATATATGAAAACCAATACAAACTGTATTAAAAAATAACACACTATAATTTATAACATAATTATACAATACACTAATTCATCTTATCAATGAAAATATGAATTTAACTAGTATTTATATGCTTTATAATAGTTGGCATGTTAATTGCTATAAAAATAGACATCAAAATAATATTTTGGAGGATGAGGTTTATGAAATATGCAATGATAGCTACATGGAGAATGGCAGTAGAAGGAATAACAAGCTCTAAGGAAATACTAGAAAAGGGCGGTACAGCAGGTGATGCTATTGAAAATGCAATAAAGATGGTTGAAGATTATCCTTTTTATAAATCAGTAGGTTATGGTGGATTACCTAACGAAGATTGTGAAGTTGAATTAGATGCAGCATATATGGATGGAGATACTTTAGATATTGGGGCAGTTGCTGGTATAAAGGATTATAAAAATCCTATTTCAATTGCAAGAAAGTTAAGCAAGGAGAGATTTAATTGCTTCTTAGTTGGTGCAGGAGCAGAAGCTTATGCTCATAAAGAAGGTTTTGAAAGAGTTAACATGTTAACAGATAGAGCTAAGATGCACTATCAAAAAAGAAGAAAAGAAACAATAGAAAAAGGTTTAAGCCCTTATGATGGACATGACACTGTAGGTATGATAGCCTTAGATAGTGAAAAGAAAATGGTGGCTGGAACATCTACAAGTGGTTTATTTATGAAGAAAAGAGGAAGAGTTGGAGATTCTCCACTTTCAGGTTCTGGTTTCTATGTTGACAGTGAAGTTGGAGGAGCATCAGCTACAGGTCTTGGAGAGGATTTAATGAAGGGATGTATATCTTATGAAATAGTAAGATTAATGAAGGAAGGATATCATCCACAAGAAGCAGCAGATAAGGCAGTGGAAGACTTAAATGCAGAATTAAAGAGAAGAAGAGGTAAAGCTGGAGATTTATCTGTTGTGTGCTTAAATAACAAGGGTGAATTTGGTGTTGCAACTAACATTGATGGCTTCTCATTCTCAGTAGTGACAGAGGATATGGAACCAACAGTATATGTATGTAAAAATGTTGATGGAAAAACTACTTATGAGATTGCAAGTGAGGAATGGTTAGATGCATATCTAAAGAGAATAAAGTCACCTATAACATTTGATTAAAAGAGGTAGAAAAGTATGTATGAAGCTTGTGTAGGAAATTATAATGAGGCAATTAGTGCTTTTAAAAGAGGTGCTAATAGAATTGAACTTTGTGACAATTTAATGGAGGATGGAACAACTCCAAGTGTTGGAACAATTAAAAAGACAATAAAGGATGTAAACATACCTGTTATGGTAATTATAAGACCCAGAGGAGGAAACTTTGAGTATTCAGAAGATGAAGTAGAAATAATGCTTGAAGATATTGAGGTATGTAAAGAAAATGGTGCTTACGGAGTTGTAATAGGCGCGTTAAATGGAAAAGAAATTAATATGGATGTTACTAAAAAGTTAGTGGAAAGAGCTAAGCCTTTAAGCATAACCTTTCATATGGCTTTTGATGAAATAGAAGATAAGTTTAAGGCAATAGATCAATTAGTAGAATTAGGTGTAGATAGAATTCTAACTAAAGGTGGATGTGAAAATGCATTAGCAGGTAGGGAGTCACTTAAAAAGCTAGTAGAATATGCAAATGATAGAATTATTATAATGCCAGGTAAAGGTGTTAACAAAGAAAATAGAGACTATATCTTAGAATATACAGGTGCAAAAGAAATACATGGTACAAAAGTAGTATAGATTTAGAGGTGGTATTTTGAATATATATGAAGAAGCTTTAAAGTTTCATGAAGAAAAGAGAGGTAAGGTAGAAGTAACTTCAAGGGTTAAGATCCAAAATGAAAGGGATTTAAGTTTAGCATACACACCAGGTGTAGCTGAGCCTTGTAGAGAAATACATAAGGATGCAACTAAAGCCAATATCTATACAAGAAAATGGAATACAGTTGCAGTTATATCAGATGGTACAGCAGTATTAGGACTAGGGGATATTGGTCCTTTAGCAAGCTTACCAGTTATGGAAGGTAAGTGCGTACTATTTAAAGAGTTTGGAGATGTAGATGCGGTACCAATAGTGCTAGATACTAAGGATCCTAATGAAATAGTAGAAACAGTTAAAAGAATAGCACCTTCCTTTGGTGGAATTAATCTAGAAGATATATCTGCACCAAGATGTTTTGAAATTGAAAAAAGATTAATTGAGGAATTAGATATTCCAGTATTTCATGATGATCAACATGGTACAGCTATAGTTGTTTTAGCAGGACTTATAAATGCTCTAAAAATAGTTAACAAGAAGCTAGAGGATTTAAAGGTTGTAATTAATGGTTCTGGTTCAGCTGGAATTGCTATAGGGAAGCTTTTATTACATTCAGGTGTGAAAAATCTTGTTATGTGTAATATAAATGGAGCAATTTATAGAGGAATGGATTATGAAAACTCTTCTATAGAAGAAATAGCTAACATAACTAACCCTAACAATGAAAAGGGAAGTCTTTCTAATGTTATTAAAGAAGCAGATGTATTTATTGGAGTTTCTGTAGGAAATATTGTTTCGAAGGATATGATAGAATCTATGAACAAGGATGCTATAGTTTTTGCTATGGCAAATCCTGAACCAGAAATAAATCCAAACCACGCTAAGGAAGCTGGAGCAAGAATTGTAGGTACAGGAAGAAGTGATTATCCTAATCAAATTAATAACGTCCTTGCTTTCCCTGGAATTTTTAGAGGAGCTTTGGACGCAGGAGCTAAGAAGATTACTACTGAAATGAAGCTTGCAGCAGCTTATGCAATAGCAAATGAGATTTCTGATGATGAGTTAAATGAAGAAAATATTATTCCAAAGCCATTTAAAGAAGGCGTAGCTATGAAGGTAGCTGAAGCTGTGTTAAAAGAAGTAAAATAGAATAAAAAAGATAAGAAAGATAAAAAAGATAAGAGAGATAAAGAGATAAAAAAGATAACAAAGATAAGAGATATATAGGGATTATGAGGAGAAATTGCTTGCAATTTCTCTTTTTTAATTATAAAAATACTGATTTAACATCAAAAAAATTATATACTTAATACATTAGTAATATGTAAATTTTGGAGGAGTTATAAATAGTTAAAGGTAGGTATTGAATATGACTAAGGATTTTGTTTTTCCAGATTATAATGGGAAAAATTTTATAAATATAATTAATTCAATTAAACATAATTATGGCATAAATGATGGGATGACTTTAGAAAATAAGAAGATAAAAAAAGTACTTTTAAACAAGGAAAAGGTTGTTTTCATTTTAGTTGATGCTTTTGGATGGAAGTTTTATAAGGGTGTAAGAGAGGACTCCAAGTTCTTTAAGGAAATAAGAAAACATGGAATAGAAGAAAAGATAACATCTCAGTTTCCCTCAACTACTACAGCTCATGTAACATCAGTAGTTACAGGGAAGGATGTTTCTACTCATGGATTTTTTGAGTGGTTTACATATGACTCTAAGATAGATGAGGTTTTTACACCATTTTTGTTTGACTATGAGGGTAAAGAAGAAATTTTGCCAAAGGATAACCTTTTTAAAGAGCTTAAAGAAAATGGGGTATCTAGCACAATTATTACACCAAGTTATATCAATAATAGCTATTATTCTAGAGAGCTTTTTAAAGATGGAAAGGTAAAAGGTTATGAATCAGTAGAAGAGATGTTTAATATACTTCTTCAAGGGATTAAAAAGGATAAGGGTAAAAACTTTTATTATATTTATTATCCCCAAATAGATTCAATTGGTCATGAATATGGAATGAGTTCTTATAAGGCTTATTTTGAAATAAATAATTTTATTAAAGCTTTAGATAATTTTTATAATAATGTTCTAGATGAAGGTGTAAATGAAGGGACTTTTATTTTATCAGCTGATCATGGACAAATGGAGATTAAAGATAAGATTTATTTAAATGAATTAATCCCTAACATAGAAGAATATATGATTAAGGATTCTAAAGGAAAAAGTATTGTTCCTGTTGGGTATAATAGAGATATGTTCCTTTATATAAAGGAGGAATTTGAAACATATGTGTACCAATTCTTAAAAGAAAAGTTAAAAGATAAAGGGGAAATATATTTAGTTAAGGACTTAATAGATAAAGGCATATTTATAAATCCATCAGAAACCTTCTTAAGTAGGGTAGGTAATATTGTTATTATCCCTTATGATGGATATGGAGTATGGTGGTATGAGAAGGGTAAGTATGAGATATCCTTAAAGGGATCCCATGGTGGTCTTACAAAAGATGAGATGGAAATACCATTATTAATTTATAATTTCGAAAACTTAGGATGTGATAAGTAATGAATTATGTTAAATATTTAAGAGAATATATTGGGCATAAGCCTGTAATATTAAACGGTACTTCTGTAATAGTTCTTGATAAAGAAAATAGGGTTTTACTACAAAAAAGAACATATCCTCAAAAGAACTGGGGACTTCCAGGTGGAATAATGGATATGGGAGAAACTATTGAGGAAACAGGTATAAGAGAAGTTTTCGAAGAAACAGGATTAAGGGTTTCTAATTTAAAATTAGTAAATGTATATTCTGGAGAAGATTTTTATATGAAACTTCCAAATGAGGATGAGTTTTATCTTGTTAATGCAGTTTATGTCACAAGAGATTATGAAGGAGAGCTACAAGTAGACAATGAAGAAGGAACTGAATTGAAATTCTTTCCTATTGATGCTTTACCAGAATATATGGTTAAAAGTCATAGAAGATTCATTGAAGAATTAAGCTAAGATAAGAAAAATAACATATAACAAATTGGGGTGAGGGGCAATGAAAAAGAGTATTACGCCACTAGAGTACAAATATTCATTTGGAGGTATGATAACAGGAGGAATTTTGCTATCAATAATGTCTATTTTTATGACTATAGTTAGCATATTTTCTAAATCTGATTTAGATGGTGATTCACCTGCTACATTCATACTTATTACTTTTGTTTCAGCAATTATTTGTTTAATAATAGGAATTAAGAACAACCTTCATATAAGAAGGATGAGGTCTTGGAGAAAGCATATGCTTACTATGCCTTCTGTAGAGGGAAAAATTATAGAGAGCAGAATAGTAAAAAAGGATATCTTAGGTAAGTATAAGAGTCAGCTTAATGTGGTAGATGCTACTGTTAGTTATATACTATTAGTTAAATATTCTAATCCATATACTGGTGAAACATATACAATTGAAAGTGATAGATATGATAAGAATCCTAAGTATTTTTTATCTAATGATAAGTGTAAGGTACATATAGACAAACATACATCAAGAGTTATAGTGGATGTATCAAATCTTAGTTAAGTTATTAAAAAACAAAAAACTTTGCAAGCTTAGCAAAGTTTTTTATTTTTCATCAACTAGTTTTTTAATTCCATAGAATACGAAAGCACCAACGCCTAAGTATAAAACTATTTTTATTATAGTAGCCACTGTTCCTATAAGTGCGCCTAAAACAATACCTATAATTTTAAGTGCTATAAGACCTAGTAAAATCAATCCCGCAATTTTTAAAATATTTGACACCTTAGTTACCTCACCTTCTAGTTTATAATTTTATTATAATAGCTTGTACATTCAATCTCAATAAAAAAGAATGTATTATTGTAACTTTTGTTACAGACACTTATAGTAGTATTATTTATAATAAAAACAAAAACGGAGGAGAAAAGGATATGAGTTTATTTTTAGGAAAAATACATTATTGGTTATTTAATAAAATCAAATGGTTTGAGGGAATAGAAGATGAGCTTTTAAAGCTTGATTCTACATTTAATATAGAAGAATTAGACAAAATTTATGGAGAAAGAACTCCTAATAAACCTTTAGAAGATATAATAGATACAAGTAATATTCATGGATGGTTACAAGAAAGAATTATAATAGCTGAAGGAAGAAATGCCTATATTACAAAGTATTTAGTAGATAAAGGATATTTAAGTTCCATTGAAAAAATATATGAAACCCAAGGAGAGAAGGCTGGAAAGGCAGTAAAATCTAATACTTCTATAAATGATGCGAGAGAAATCTTCACTGAAATGAATAACTATATTCTTGATGGAATGCCTTGTGATAGAGTAAATGAAATTGTAGAAAACTCTGAAAATAAGGTAGTATGGAAAAGAAGAATATGTGTTCATAAGGATATTTTTGATAAAGTTGGATTGGATGTAGGAGTGTTTTATTCATTAAGAGAGAAGTGGATTAAAAGTTTTGTAAGTGAAATAAATTCTGATTTTGAATATATCCACAATGAAGATGATACTATGGAAATCAAAAGGAGAGGATAAAATGACAGCAATAGAAATTATGATGGAAGAGCATGAAAACATATGTAGAATGCTAAAGGTAATAAGAAAAGAGTGCATGGGTATTTTAAAGGGTGATGATATAAATTATGAGCATTTTAATATGATTATAGGATTTATAAGAAATTATGCAGATGGACATCATCACAATAAGGAAGAAATAATACTCTTTAATAGAATGGTTGAACATTTAGGAGCTTTAGGAGAAAAGACTATTAAGAATGGAATGCTTGTGGAGCATGACTTAGGAAGGTTATATGTTAATTCTCTTGAAGAGGCTTTAGTAAAGGTAAAGTCAGGTGATGAAGAGGCTAAGTTAGATGTTATTGCAAATGCTATAGGATATTCAGATTTATTAGAAAGACATAAGACAAAAGAAGATAATGTGATTTATAAATTTGCCGAAAGACAATTATCTAAAGAAATAATGGAGCAAATTGATAAAGAAGCATTAGAATATGAAGAGAAGAACGAAAAAGTAAAAGAAGAGAATTTATTAATATTAAAAAAGTTAGAATGCCTAAATTAGGCATTCTAACTTTTTATAATCTTTTTAATAATCCATTTAACATAGATGCATGTCTTGCTTCATCTCTCGCAGCATGGTCAATAAATGTATATAACTCTTCAAGTCCTGCATCCTTTGCTTTTTCTGCTAAATCTGCCTTATATTTATTTGATCCAACTTCACCATTTATCATTTGAGATATGTTCTTTTC
The DNA here is from genome assembly GCF_015669365.1 of Clostridium sp. 1001283B150210_160208_E6. NCBI lineage: Bacteria > Bacillati > Bacillota > Clostridia > Eubacteriales > Clostridiaceae > Clostridium > Clostridium sp. 1001283B150210_160208_E6. The sequence continues at coordinate 123,505 of NZ_JADPAA010000003.1, forward strand.
AGTGGAGTCAGAAACCTTCCCCATAAGTTCAGCATATTGAGCTGCATGTTCTGCTTCTTCCCATGCAATAACTTTTAATACTTCAGCAGCTTCAGCATATCCTTCTCTTTGTGCCACTCTTGCCATTGCTAGATATAGCCCAACCTCTGCAGTCTCACCAGTAAATTGACCATTTAAACTAGCTTTAAATTCTTCATTATCTTTAACAAGACCTAATTCATTTACTTTAGCAAATTCAAGTTTATTCATTAAAAAAACCTCCTTTAATAACTACTTACCCTATTAGTATTCTCTATTGAAATAAAATTATATTAGGTAAATTTATATATCATCAACATCAGTTTCTTCACCATATCTTACAGTTCCTTCTGAAGAAAAAGTATCTCTTGGATCCTTTTCAATAAAATATCCATCATTGGGTTCCCTTGATGGTTTTGCATACTTGGTAGAAGACTCCATCTGAACATTAGTTAAATCTTTTATTTTTTTCATTTTAGACATAATAATACCTCCTTTTAATATAAGGTAACCATTTGTAAAAACATATATTAAATAGAATTTAATAATATTTAACAAGTTATTTTGTAAGCTATTATTGTAGGATTCTACAAAAAATGCTATAATTCAATACGTGAGCGCAAAAATTAATGCAATTTAAAATATACTAGAGGTGAAAATTCAAATGAAAAAATTAATCTTAGTAACATCTCCACCAGCATGTGGAAAAACTTTTGTATCAAGAGAAATAGCAAAGGCACTACATAACATTGTTTATTTAGATAAGGATACAGTAATACCTTTATCTAAGCAAATATTTAGAGTAGCTAATGAAGAAATTAATAGAAGTTCAGACTTTTTTGAAGAACATATCAGAAATTATGAATATGAAGTTACTATAGACTTTGCATTAGAAGCATTAGAATATAATGATACAGTTCTAATTAATGCACCTTTTACAAGAGAAGTAAGAGATGCTGAATATATTCAAAATTTAAGAGACATGCTTGCAAAAAAAGATGCTAAACTAGTAATAGTTTGGGTTGAAACTGATAAGGAAGTTTGTCACCAAAGAATGATTGAAAGAAATTCAAGCAGAGATACTTGGAAGCTTGCAAACTGGGATGAATACATTGCAGGATGTAACTTTACAAGACCTGATATTGATGATTTAGTAATATTCAAGAACTCTTCTACAGAAGAATTTAACGAATCAATAAAAACTATAGTTGAAACTTTAGGTTAATATTAAAAAGGTTGTACCAATATGAAATAATGGTACAACCTTTTTATGCTTATTTTTTACTCCAATAAGCTTTTGCTTCATCCTCTAACTTTTGCAGTCTTACATAATAATCAGGAAACTCATATAAATGAGCTAATGCAATTTTACCTGTTAAAATTGGATCATTATTAGTTACATTTGTATTAGGAAATCTTGTTCCATGTTCTAACTCGACATTTATCCCTTGAAAAAAGTCATTTAAAGTAAACTTTTCCTTTGAAAAATCAATATTTAGTTTTTGTGCAATTTTTTTTGCCTCTTCTAAAGTAAATGATGTTTTTTCTTTTTCACCTCTAAAAGACATAAGAACCCATTCTCTATGTTTCATATGAAAAACTCCTCTATTATTTTAAATTATTATATGATTCATTTAAGTTTTAGTGATGTATTTAATAGAAAAAACTGGGCAACATATTATGGAAATACTTATGAAAGGGTGAGAAAATATCCATGAAAAAGAAAAAGAATGAAGTAAATCCTTTAGTTGTTTTTGGTAGTTTAGCTGGTGCTACAGTTTTTGCATATTATATCGCTAAGAAATTTGGAGAGAAATCTTCAATGTGTAGTGTACAAGATTACAAGAATCATTATGGAAAAGAAGTTTATTTTGTAGGTGGAGGGCTAGCATCATTAGCTGGTGCTACTTATTTAATAAGAGACTGCAACATGCCAGGTGAAAATATTCATATACTAGAGGGTATGCATATTTTAGGTGGAAGCAATGATGGAGCTGGAGATGTAAGAAATGGCTTTATAGCACGTGGTGGTAGAATGTTGAATGAAGAAACTTATGAAAATTTCTGGGAACTATTTTCTAATATTCCATCCTTAGATTTGCCAGGTAAAAGTGTAACTGAGGAAATACTTAACTTTGATCATCTTCATCCAACCAATGCGCAAGCTAGACTTGTTGATAAAGATGGCAATATATTAGATGTTACTTCAATGGGATTTAGCACAAAGGATAGACTATTGCTAGGTAAGCTTATGATTACACCAGAAAATACCCTAGATGATTTAACTATAGAGGATTGGTTTAATGACTCTCCTCATTTCTTTACAACAAACTTCTGGTATATGTGGCAGACTACCTTTGCATTCCAAAAGTGGTCTAGTCTATTTGAATTTAAGAGATATATGGAGAGGATGATATTCGAGTTCTCAAGAATAGAAACTCTAGAAGGGGTAACTCGTACACCATATAATCAATACGAATCACTAATTATGCCTATAAAAGATTACTTATCTAAAAATGGAGTAGATTTTTCAATTAATGCAAGAGTTTATGATTTAGATTTTAAAGAAGGTAAGGGTATTACTGTTACTGCTATGTATGTAGAAAATGAAAAAGGTAAGGGTAAAATTCAGTTAAACCCTGGAGATGTATGCATTGTAACAAATGGTTCTATGACAGATAATGCTACCTTAGGTGACCTTAATACTCCGGCTTTATATAAACCTAATAATCCAATGTCAGGTGAACTATGGAAAAACATAGCTAAAAAGAAAAAAGGCCTTGGAAATCCATCGCCATTTTTTGATTATCCAGAGGAAACTAACTGGGAAAGCTTTACTGTAACTATGAGAGGCAATAAGCTTTTAAAAATGATAGAACAATTCTCTGGTAATGTACCTGGTAGTGGTGCATTAATGACTTTTAAAGATTCAAACTGGTTAATGAGCATAGTTGTTGCAGCTCAACCTCACTTTAAAAATCAGCCACTAGATACCACAATTTTCTGGGGATATGGCTTGTTTACTGATGTAGAAGGTGACTATGTAAAGAAAAAGATGAGAGATTGCACTGGAAAAGAAATATTAACAGAACTTCTTCATCATTTACATTTTGAGGATAAAATAGATGAAATAATGGAAACAGTAGTTAATGTAATTCCTTGTATGATGCCATATATAGATTCACAATTTCAACCAAGAAAGATGAGCGATAGACCAAAGGTTGTACCTAAAGGCTCAACAAACTTTGCTATGATTAGTCAATTTGTTGAAATTCCTGAAGATATGGTTTTTACAGAAGAGTATTCTGTAAGAGCTGCAAGAATTGCTGTTTATAAATTATTTGGTGTTAAGAATAAAAAGATAATTCCAGTTACTCCATATAAGAGAAATCTTAAGGTACTAAGGAAAGCTCTTGTGAAAGCATATAGGTAGGTAAGAAGGTACGAGGTACTAGGTAAAAAGATAATAAGTATAATAAAGATAATAAGGATAAGAGAAATAAGGCAGAATTTTAAAATATAATGAATAATATTATAAACATATAGACATTTATCTATATGTAGAATAAAATATAAAACATATAGATGATTTTCTATATGTTTTTCTTTTTAAGTATAGGAGGGATATAGTGAATAATATTTATGGGGAATATGCTTTAATTTTTAAGGCCTTAAGTGATTCAACTCGTCTTGAAATATTAGAAATGATTAAAGATAAGGAGTTGTGTGCATGTCATATATTAAAAAAGTTTAACATAACTCAACCAACTCTTTCTTACCATATGAAAATATTAAAAGATGTTGGCCTTATTAATTGCACAAAGAATGGCTCTTGGATGCATTATTCATTAAACGAGGAAACAATCATTGAATTAGAAAGTTTTTTTAGGTCTTTAAAGAAATAAAAAGGAGTGTATATGCAAAAAATAGATTTAACTAAGGGGAAGGTAACAAAAGTCCTATTAGCTACAGCAATACCTATTATGGGAAGTTCTCTTCTACAGTTTACTTATAATCTTGTAGATATGCTTTTTGTTGGAAGGCTAGGAAGTGATGCAGTGGCAAGTGTTGGATCTTCAAGCTTTTTTATAGGGCTTGGATATTCTATAAATGCTATTGTTGTCATCGGTACAGGGATTAAGGTTGCTCATTCAATAGGAAATAGTGATGAAATTAAAACAAAAGGATATATTAATTCTGGACTTATACTAAATTTTATAATTGGATTAATATATTCCTTGTTTTTAATCTTTCTTGGTAAGGAGTTAATATCCTTTTTAGATTTAGGAAATCTAAGGGTTGAAAGAGATGGATATATATATTTAGCTCTTAGTGCACCAATGCTTTTCTTTGCATTTTTTAATTTGCTGTATACTAGAATATTATCTAGTTATGGTAATAATAAAATTGCACTTAAGATTAATGCTGTTGGGGTTCTAACAAACATTATTTTAGATCCAATCCTAATATATACTTTGGGTTTAGGAGTAAAGGGAGCAGCCATTGCAACCTTAATATCAAATGTATTAATGTTTGCACTTTATAATATAAAATCAAATAAAATTTTATATTATGATTTTAAAATAAAATATAGTTTACGAAAGATAATAGAGATAATAAAGCTTGGTTTTCCTATGTCCTTTCAAAGAGTGCTTTTCACTCTTGTAAATATTTCTCTTGCAAAGATAATAAGTAACTTTGGGTCAGAGGCTATAGCGGCACAGAAGATTGGACTTCAAATAGAATCCATTACCTTCATGGTTATAGGTGGACTAAATGGTGCTATTTCAAGCTTTGCAGGTCAGAATTTTGGTGCAAAAAAATATAAAAGAATCTTAGAAGGATATAATAGTGCATTAAGAATAGGATTAATATATTCCTTGTTTATGGCATTAATTTTTATATTTATCCCAGGTTCTCTAGTTAGTTTATTTATTAAGGAGGATAATACTGCAAGTATTGCATGTGGATATCTACAGATAGTTGGATTATCTCAGTTATTTAGCACTATTGAAATGGTATCAAATGGTTTGTTTACAGGAGTTGGTAGGCCTAAGATACCAGCTACAATAAGCATAATATTTACGGTTTTAAGGATACCAATGGCATTAGTATTTATAAGAAGTATTGGTGTTAATGGGATATGGTTAAGTATTGCACTATCAAGTGTTTTAAAAGGATTAACAGCTTATTTATTATATACAGTTACAGTTAGGAAGGAGTATACAAATGCTTAATACATTTAAAGCTCTTTTCACTTCAGATGAAATCTTAAGAGGAAACTTTGGAGTTGAAAGAGAAGGTCTTAGAGTTGGCGTAAAAGGAGAATTATCAAGAAATAAGCACCCAAAGGTGTTTGGAAATAAAATTATGAACCCATACATTACAACTGATTTTTCAGAAAGTCAATTAGAGCTTATAACCCCAGTGTTTAACACTTCAAAAGAGGTATATGACTTTTTAAATGCTCTTTATGATATAGTTGCCCTTGAAATAGGAGATGAATATATTTGGCCAGAATCTATGCCTTGTGTAATTCCAGATGATAGGGAGATTCCTATAGCAACTTTTTGCAAATGTAAGCAAGGTGAAGAGGCTAGAGCATACAGGGAAGAACTTTTAAGAAAGTATGGTGGAAAAATTCAATTAATATCTGGAATTCACTATAATTTCTCATTAAATGATGATGTTTTAAATAAACTTTATGAAAACTCATCTAAAAAGGAAGATTTTAAAACTTTTAAGGATAATCTTTATCTAAAAATAGTAAGAAATTACTTAAGATATAGATGGCTTCTTATTTATCTTTTAGGTAGCACAGGGGTAGTTCACTCTAGCTATAAGGGTGAGTGCCTAAAGAAATTAGACAATATTTCACAGGGGGCATATTCCTGTGAAGGTATAGTTTCTTATAGAAATAGTGATTGTGGATATGGTAATAGAATAACTTTATTTGCAGATTATACTTCAACAAGAGAGTATGTAAATAGTGTAAAGAGATTTATTAAGGATGGTTTAATTCAAAGCCCTAAAGAATTCTACAATTCAGTTAGACCTAAGGGTAAGAACCCAAATAAAATATTGGATTCTTTATTAGAGGAAGGTATCCAATATCTTGAATACAGAAGTATTGATATTAATCCTTTTAGTAAGGGTGGTATTTCCTTAGAGGATTTAGAGTTTTTAGAATTATTTAATCTTTATCTTTTATTTAAAGAAGAAAGTGATTATAAGGATTGGCAAATAGATGGCCTTGAAAATCAAAAGAATATAGCTAGAAATGGTGGCTTAGATATAGAACTTATACGTGATGGTGAAAAAGTTTCTAAGGTTCAATGGGGATTAGAGATATTAAATGAAATTAGAGATATTAATCATATTCTAAATTTAGGTAAAGGTGAGTTAATAGATGCTCAAATTGAGAAAATAAAGGATTATAAAAAGACAAACACCTATAGATTTATTGAATTAGTTAAAGAAAAAGGATATATTGATTCTCACTTAGATTTATCTAAAAAGTATAAGAAAGAAGCTTATGCTAAAAGATTTAATTTAAAGGGCTTCGAAGATATGGAGCTTTCTACTCAAATATTAATGAAGGAAGCAATTAAAAGAGGTATTAAATTTGAAGTTTTAGATAGAGAAGATAATTTCATATCCTTAGAAAAGAATGGGAAGCTTGAATACATAAAACAAGCTACTAAAACCTCCGTAGATAATTATGCAACAGTACTAGCTATGAATAATAAGGTAGTAACAAAGAAAATTCTAGATAAAAAAGATGTAAGAGTTCCAAAGGGAGAAGAATTTACAAGCATTGATGAAGGTATTAGAAGAATAGAGAAGTATGTAAACCTTCCAGTTGTAATTAAACCTAAATCAACAAACTTTGGTCTTGGAATATCAATATTTCCTGATGGAGGAGGCAAGGAAGACTTAACTAAAGCCTTAGATTTTGCCTTTTCAAAGGACAATACAGTTCTTATAGAGGAATTTATTAAGGGAAAGGAATTTAGATTCTTAGTAATTGGAGATAAGGTTTCAGGTATTCTTCATAGAGTCCCAGCCAATGTTAAGGGTGATGGAAAACATACAATTGAGGAACTTATAGAAATAAAAAATAAGGACTCTTTAAGAGGAAAGGGGTATAAAACTCCACTTGAGAAAATAGAAATTGATACCTCTGCACTTTTATATCTTAAAAACCACAATAGAGATATATACACTGTTTTAAAGGAAGATGAAGTGGTATTTTTAAGAGAAAATTCTAATATAAGTACTGGCGGAGATAGCATAGATTTCACAGATATAATTCCAAATAGGTTTAAAGAAATAGCAATAAAGTCCGCAAAGGCTATAGGGGCAAAAATTTGTGGTGTAGATATGGTAATAGAGGATTATACTGATGAAAGATCTAACTATGGAATTATAGAACTAAACTTTAACCCTGCTATTCATATTCATTCTTATCCATATGAAGGGAAGGAAAGAAATGTAGCAAAGGATATACTTAATCTTTTAGGATTTAAGGAAAGTAAATGTGATTAAAATTATTTAATAGTATTAAATGGTGAAATATAAGTTAAAGGGGAATTTTTTAATAGAACTCCTCTTTAGCTTATTTTGTTATACTTTAATAATAATTACTGGTATTGCATATATAATTGGTAAAGCATACTTAGATGAGGCAGAGTATAGATTTCATCAGCCCTAAGGAAGAACTTTATAATATTTATAAAAGTAACACAACAAATATTATGTAAAGTAAATTGTGAAATTATAAAGAAAACACTGTAGAATGTGTTTTCTTTTTGTTTTATAGAACTTAACTTTATTTGAATTTATTGACATTTATTGGACTTAGAGTTATTATTCCTTATTATTAAGTAACAAGGAAGGAGTTATTTTATATGGCTATAGAAGAGGTAAGAGATTTTTTAAAAAGTTATGGAAAAGATAAATATATAAGGGAGTTTGATACCTCAAGTGCTACTGTAGAACTTGCTGCTGAAGCATTGGATGTTGAACCTGCTAGAATTGCAAAGTCTTTAACTTTTAAAAATAATGAAATGTGTATTATGGTAGTAACTGCTGGTGATAGAAAAGTAGATAATAGAAAATTTAAAGATGAATTTGGAATTAAGGCAAAGATGCTAAGTCCTGATGAGGTATATGAATTTACTGGACATAAAATTGGTGGCGTATGTCCCTTTGGTATAGATTTAGATAAGGTTCAAGTATATTGTGATAAATCAATGGAGAGATTCCAAACAGTTTTTCCTGCCTGTGGAAGTAGTAATTCTGCTATAGAACTTACTTTAGAAGAGTTATTTAAACTATCTAATGCCTTAAAATGGGTAGATGTTTGTAAATAATGCAAAAATAAAGTAGAAAGAAATACTTATATTAATAGTATTTCTTTCTTATATAAGATTAAATATATTCCATTTCAATAAGCTCTAAATCTTCATCCATATATGTCTTTATAGAAGTAAAGCCAACATTTCTATAGCAATTTATAGCTCTTTGATTCCAAGTAGCTACTTGGAGTTTAATAGGTTTATCTCCATATTTAATTTTACACATATCTATTGCCATATTAAGTATTTCTTCTCCTATGCCTTTACCGCATTTATTTGGTTTAACTCCAATTCCTACTACGATATCTGTAGGAAAATTATCTATCCTTGTAAATCCAATTAATTCATCATTAGAATTTAGATATGCATTGTAAAGCTCTTTTCTTAAAGCATCATCGCATAATGCATAGTTATTATTTTTCATCTGTTCCCAACTAGGAAGATTATAAATACTACATTCATCTTCATATTTCCAAGAAGCGATCTCCTTAGCTAAATCTTTACTCATTTGTTCTCTTTTAATCATAATTATATCACCCAACCATAAATGTATTATTATGATTATAACTCCATCTAAAATATAAAACAAATCTTAAAACTACTTTCATATTGATAAACTGTTATAGTAGTAGTAGAATAAAGGTAACAGATTTAGGAGGGGTTATGATGTCTTTTTTGTTAAATGAGAAATTACAAAGTAAAATAAATTATGGAATAATAGGCCTTACTATAATCATTAATGTAATAGCCTTATTTTTTCTACCTAAGGAGATGGGAATACATATAAATACTCAAGGAGAAATAGATTCTTCTATTAGTAAATATATAGGTATATTAATAGTACCAATAGGAATGGCTTTACTATCTTTTTTGCAAAAAAATAAAGCTATAGAATCATCTAGAAAACTTGTGTATTTAATAACAAATATTATATTATTTTTTGTAAATGGATATATGCTGTTTTTTAATCTGACTTTATAATTTAAATCCATTAATATCATAGGTTATATATAGACTTTTGGTACAAACTATTATTGTAAAGAAATTTGCAAAAATAATTTGTAGGAGGTCTTAGTTATGAAAGCTAAAAGAAATATGAAAACTATGATGAAAAAGGCTGCCAGAAAAGCAAATCTTCTTATGGAAATGGGAGAAGATATGATGGATTTAATGATGAAAGCAAGAAGATATAAAAGAATGACAAAAAAATAGATTATGTAAAGAAACTCAAGTTTTAATTTGGGTTTCTTTTTATGTTTAGGTTATACTATAACTTAACGGAGGTGACACTATGATTATTTTAAATGAAAAATTTTATGGGAGAAGAACCTTAGATGTCGCTGTAGATTTACTAGGAAAATATTTAATCCATAATATAAATGGCCAATTAGTTGGAGGTAAAATAGTTGAAACAGAAGCTTATACTGGGGTTACTGATAAAGCTGCTCATGTATATGGTGGAAGAAAGACTGAAAGGGTACTACCTATGTATGGAAGGGCAGGTACTTCCTATGTCTATAGAATATATGGAATGTATAACTGTTTAAATGCAATAACTGAGAGGGAAGGTGAACCTCAAGGAGTGTTAATACGTGCCGTTGAGCCTTTAATAGGATTGGATTACATAGCTAATATGAGATATAAAAAGAATTTTAATGAATTGGATAAAAAGCAAAAATTAAATTTAACCTCAGGACCTTCAAAGCTATGCATGGCTCTTGATATAGATAAAAGGTTAAATAATATATTATTATTTGAAGGTGATTTATTTATTTGTGAACTTGATAATGAATTGAAAGCTTTATTTCAAATAGAAGAAGCAAAAACAGGAGATATAATAAAAAGTAAGAGAATAGGAATAGATTATGCAGAAGAAGCAAAAGATTTTTTATATAGATTTTATTATAATGATAATCCATATGTTTCTAAAAAGGATAAAAATGGCATAAAATTATATTAGTATTAATAGACTAATATGAAACAATCCTTTGAGGACGTGAATTAATGGATGATTTATTAGATTTAGCACTTTTAATGTATTTAGATGAGGACCTTGTTCGTAACATGTCCTCATTTGTACTTAATGGATATATAGAAATTAGAACATCAAGAATTATTCAGGATTTAACCCTATCAGGAAAAGCAGGAATTGATTTAAGAGACCATTGTTTTGATGAAGATAGAAAAAGTAATGATGAAAGAGAAGGATTTAAAGGAAGTAATATAACTTCTGCAGAACATTGTGAAAACACTCGTACTAATAACGCGGGAATTGAGAATAGAGAGTTTGTTAGAAGAGAAGAAGAGTTAAAACGTGTATTTACCACATTTAATCTTCATGGAGAGCTTATAACTCAATTAAAATCTTCAAATAGATTAAAATCATTTTATGATACAACAATAAATGAAGGGGATGTATTTCCCGGAGATTATATACAAATTCATGGTAATTTAACCTCGGAATCAATTAATTCTTATCTTGATTCTGTGTTAACTATTTTCGATTGTTTTGGAAGTGATAATCTTGATAACATGATGCCTAAAAGCTTTAATGGAAACTTGAATTTTAAAAATATGAATCATCTACTTAGCCATTTAAGTGAAATTCTAAATAAAAATTCAACTCAAGATTTAATATTACAGTGTGGAGATACTCCAGTTGTTCTTAATGTTAATAATAATTTCTTTATGAACAATAGTTCCTATATTTATGATAAGGTTGATTGTCCTTGCACAGTATACGGTAAAGTTATAAATGTTGCACCTAATGGTAAATGCATAAGTCTTTTAAGAAAAACTGCACAACATGATTATTATGAGAATTTTTTAAAAAACTGTTGCCCTTTTTGTGATCAATTAACCAGTAATGGTATATTAATGCCTAAAATGCCAAGACTAAAATGTGAAGGCGTTTCTATAATAGTAGTTCCAATAAGTATATGTCTATAAAGGAGAAGTTGAAAAGCATTCAATTTCTCCTTTTTTGATTTGTAAAACTTTACATTTATATATTTATTAAATTCAACATTTTATTTACCAAATGATTTATAATAACCTTAAATTATGGTAAAATAAGCACAAATAAACATTATTTTAAAGGGGCTGTTAAAATGGAAAACAAAATAAGAGTAGGAATAGTTGGATATGGAAACTTAGGAAAGGGTGTTAGGAAGGCTATAAATCAAAATCCAGATATGGAACTTGAAGCGATTTTTACAAGAAGAGAAGTAAGCAAAGTATCAGAAAATGATAATTTAATGGTTCATATCTCTAAAATTGGTGACTTTAAAGATGAGATTGATGTAATGATTCTTTGTGGTGGTTCTGCAACAGATTTAGTAGAACAAGGGCCAATGGTTGCTGAGATGTTCAATACTGTAGATAGCTTTGATACACATGCTAAAATACCAGCTTATTTTGAAAAGATGAATGAAGTTAGTTCTGCTTCTGGAAATTTAAGCATAATATCTGTAGGTTGGGACCCAGGATTATTCTCATTAAATAGACTTTTAGGTAATGCTGTTTTACCTAATGGCAAGGATTATACCTTCTGGGGAAAAGGTGTAAGTCAAGGTCATTCAGATGCAATTAGAAGAATCCAAGGGGTTAAAAATGGAATACAATATACAATTCCGATAGAAGCTGCCCTAGAAAGGGTAAGAAGTGGCGAAAATCCAGACCTTACAACTAGAGAAAAGCATTTAAGAGAATGTTTTGTTGTAGCAGAAGAAGGAGCAGATAAAACAAAAATTGAGGAAGAAATAAAGAATATGCCAAATTACTTCTCTGATTATGATACAACTGTTCACTTTATAACTGAAGAAGAGCTTAAAAGAGACCATTCAGGTATGCCACATGGTGGATTTGTTATAAGAACAGGGGAAACTGGAGAAGGAACTAAGCAAAGAATTGAATTTTCACTAGAGCTAGGAAGTAATCCAGAATTTACTTCAAGTGTTTTAGTTGCATATGCTAGAGCTATATCTAAGATGGCTAAAGAAGGTAAGAAGGGTGCTTTAACTGTATTTGATGTACCATTTGGATATCTTTCATCAAAGACACCTGCAGAACTTAGAAAAGAATTATTATAGAATTTAGGAGCTGATTATATGAAATCAATATTAACAGTAATAGGTAAAGATCAGGTAGGAATTATAGCAGGAATAAGCTGTGAATTACAAAAGTGTAATATGAATATTTTAAATGTTACTCAAACAATAATGGATGGGTATTTTACAATGATAATGATTTTAGATGGATCTAATGCAAATGCTTCCTTTGATGAAGTAAGAAAAAGTCTTCTAAAAAAGGGTGAAGAACTAAAGGTTGATGTAAAGATACAAAGAGAAGAGATCTTTAATTCAATGCATACACTATAATTAGGGGGCTACATAATGAATACAAATATTAATTCTCAAAATATTTTAGAAACAATAAAGATGATAGAAGAGGAAAAACTAGATATTAGAACAATAACTATGGGTATATCTTTATTGGACTGTATTGATCCAGATGGGAATAAAGCTAGGGAAAAGATATATAACAAAATAGTCTCTTCTGCCAAGGATTTAGTAAAGGTAGCAAACCAAATAGAAGAAGAGTTTGGCATTCCAATAGTTAATAAAAGAGTTTCAGTTACTCCTATTTCAATCATTGCAGGAGCTACTGATGAGGAAAACTATGTTGAGTTTGCAAAAACTTTAGATAAAGCAGCAGAAACTCTAGGTATAGATTTTATAGGTGGATTCTCTGCACTTGTTCAAAAGGGATATACTAAAGGTGATAGAATTTTAATTAAGTCGATTCCAGAAGCTTTAGCTGTTACAAAGAAGGTATGTTCATCTGTTAATGTTGGTTCATCAAAGTGTGGTATCAATATGGATGCAGTAAGGGACATGGGAGATGTAATAAAGGAAGCAGCAGAGCTTACTAAGGAAACTAAGGGATTTGGATGTGCTAAATTAGTTGTATTTGCTAATGCAGTTGAAGATAACCCATTTATGGCTGGTGCTTTCCATGGTGTTGGAGAAGCAGATAAGGTTATAAATGTTGGTGTAAGTGGTCCTGGAGTTGTTCAAAGAGCAATTGAAAAGGTTAGAGGAGAATCCTTTGATGTACTTGCAGAAACAATTAAGAAAACAGCATTTAAAATAACAAGAATGGGAGAGTTGGTAGCACAGGAAGCTTCTAAGAGATTAAATGTTCCTTTTGGAATAGTTGACCTTTCTTTAGCACCTACTCCAGCTATCGGTGACTCTGTTGCTCATATATTGGAAGAGATGGGACTTGAAACTGTAGGTACTCATGGTACTACAGCTGCCCTTGCAATGCTTAATGATGCAGTTAAAAAGGGAGGAGTTATGGCATGTAGTCACGTTGGTGGATTAAGTGGTGCTTTCATACCAGTATCGGAAGATGCAGGTATGATAGATGCAGTTGTTAATGGTTCACTAAACTTAGAAAAGCTTGAAGCTATGACATGTGTATGTTCAGTTGGATTAGATATGATTGCAGTTCCAGGTGATACTCCCTCATCTACAATAGCTGCAATGATAGCTGATGAAGCAGCCATTGGTGTTATTAATAATAAAACAACAGCTGTTAGAATAATTCCTGCTCCGGGATGTGAAGTTGGAGATATGGTTGAGTTTGGAGGACTTTTAGGTACTGCTCCAGTAATGAAGGTAAACTCAAATTCTTCAGAAGACTTCATTAAAAGAGGTGGAAGAATACCTGCGCCAATACATTCATTTAAAAACTAAAAGAGATAATAAAGATGAGAAGGAAACGCCACTTTTTGCTGGTGTTTCTTTTTTATTTTGCTTTAGAAAATGGGACAATGGATTAACTTAATGGATATGAGAAAATAAAAATAGCATAAAGATATATTTGTATATTTATATAAATATACAAATATATCTTTAAACCTTTATATATTTATATCTTTATTTAAATATTTATAAAAATTATTTACGAGTTGGCTGTTGGAGATTTCTATTAACCATTAACAATCTTTGTGTTATACTCTTTTTATAATATAAAACCAATGGAGGTAGACGAATGAAAAAAATGATTTCATGGAACGTTAACGGTTTAAGAGCTATTGTCGGCAAAGGGTTCCTAGATATATTTAATGAATTAGATGCAGATATATTCTGTCTTCAAGAAACTAAGTTACAAGCAGGTCAAATAGATTTAGATTTACCTGGATATCATCAATATTGGAACTATGCAGAAAAGAAAGGTTATTCAGGTACTGCAATTTTCACAAAGGAAGAACCTTTAAGTGTAGCCTATGGAATTGGTATAGAAGAGCATGACAAAGAAGGAAGAGTTATAACTCTTGAATTCCCTGATTATTACGTAATTACAGTTTATACTCCAAATTCTCAAACTGAATTAGCAAGACTTGATTACAGAATGACATGGGAAGATGCTTTTAGAGAATACCTAAAAGCATTAGAAAACAATAAACCAGTAATAGTTTGTGGTGATTTAAATGTTGCTCATAAAGAAATCGACTTAAAAAATCCTAAAACTAATAGAAAAAATGCTGGATTTACTGATGAAGAAAGAAATAAGTTTACTGAGTTGTTAAGTTCAGGATTTATAGATACTTTTAGATTCTTCTATCCAGATCAAGAAGGAATATATTCTTGGTGGTCATACAGATTTAAGGCAAGAGAAAAAAATGCAGGATGGAGAATTGACTACTTTGTAACATCAGAATCCTTAAAGGATAGATTAGTTAGTGCTAAGATTCATACAGATATCTTTGGATCAGATCACTGTCCTGTTGAATTAGAAATTAATTAATACAAAATAGTTAAGAGAGATTTTGTAATAACTCAGCTCAGGGAGCTGAGTTATTTTTAATTTTTCCAAGCAACTAAGATTAAAGCTAGAAATTCTGGAAAGGATTTTCTGTATAGATGTTGAATATTATTATCCACTATGGCATATAAACCAATAAAGAAGAGAAATTGCAAAAGCAACTACTCTTCCTCGTTCATATTATCATTCTTATTTATTTTATCTTTTTTCTCTCTCTTATCCTAATTATCTCTTTTACCCCTACTACTCTTACCTAGTACCTTGTACCTTCTTACCACTATTATCTCTCTTATCCCAATTATCCTTCTTATCCTTCTTCTCTCTCTTATCTTTTTTATCCTAAACCTTTCTTTTCGCACTTTTAATGCTAGTTCTAAATAATAAATGCATTAAAGCTCTTCCGTTAAAAGGTATCAAAGGATATAAATATGGTTCTCCTGTAAAAGTTCTTGTAGAAGCTAACATGATAAAGCCTATAATTAAACCTCCACCAAAACCTTTAAGTCCCCAAAAGGAAGTTAATATTAATAGAAGCATTCTAAAAAACTTGATTGCAAACCCCAATTCAACAGATTGCTGGGTAAATGTAGCTAAAGAAACAATAGCCATATAAAGAATAGTTTGTGGTAAAAACCATCCTGTTTTAATTGAAAAATCACCTAGAATTAATGCACCTACAACAGATAAGGACATTCCTAAGGAGTTAGGAGTATTTAATGACGCTAACCTTAATCCATCAATGGCAAATTCCAATAATAAAAACTGCCAAAAGATTGGTATATAATATGGATCGGTAGGTATTAAAAACTTAAGATGCTCTGGCAAGGTTTCAGGATATTCAGTTATCAATAAGTAAAATGGTGTAATAAATAAGGTCATAAGTAAAATAGCATTTCTAAGAAGTCTTAAATAATTACCTGTTAATATTGGAGAATAATAATCATCAACATCCTCTAAGAAATCAAACACACTAGTAGGAAGAAGCATAGCAGAAGGATTATTATCAACTAAAAGTGCTATTTTTCCTTCTAAAATATGGGCGGCAGTTACATCAGGTCTCTCAGTATATCTAACCTTTGGAAAAGGATTATACCAAGACCTTTTGTTAATACATTCAACTAAACTTTGATCACCTAAAGTTAAGGCGTCAACTTCTATTTCAGCTAATTGTTTTTTTACAGTTTCTAATGCCTCCTTTGTTACTCTATCTTCTATAAAGGCAATAGCTACATCTGTTTTAGATTCTCTTCCTACAGAAACCATCTCAAATCTTAATTTAGGATCTCTTATCCTTCTTCTTATTAAGGCACTATTAAATACTATAGTTTCAACAAAACCATCTCTAGCTCCACGTAAAACCTTTTCCTTATCTGGTTCCTCTGGTCCTCTTGCAGGATAAGTTCTAAGATCAATCATTATACACTTATCTAAATTTTCTACAAACATTGCAGTTTGACCAGAAAGGAGAGCTTTAATTACATTTCCAAAATCCTCTTCCTCTGAAACTTCAATGGCACTAATACATGTTGTAATAATTTCTTCTGCAGTCTTTGCTTTTGCTATATTATCTTCTTTATATACACAGAAGCTTTGTATTAAGGCTTGAAGTGATTCATCCTTAACGAATCCATCTAAAAAGAACAAGCTAATATGCCTTCCCTTAAGATTTAATTCCCTATATAAAACATCAAAAGACTTACCAAAGCCTATTTCATCTTTTAAATAATTTACATTTTTATTATAATCAGTACTAATATTCATATTCCCACCTCATAATCTTAGGATACTCATCTTGTAAAATAATATACTTTCTTGTAAAATGCATAGTATGACTTTAAATAGAAGGTGGCACAAATGATAGCAATAAAATTAGAAAAGAATAAAAGAAATGAACCAATTTTAAAACTAAGGGTTACAGAAGAAGATTTAAAGGATAAGTCATTTCTTAAGAGGGCTTTAATGGAAGGTAGATCTCTAAAGGGAGAGTATAACTATAAGGTTCCAATAAGATTTTTTCTACCAATTATAAATAAGTTAGATACTAAGGAGTATGAAATACATAAGGATTCATTAGACTTTTTCTTGGAGTTTTCTGATGATTATGACGAAAAGTATTATTACAGAACTGAAGCTGATGCAAGATATATGAAGCGCTGGAGAGAGGAAGGATGTCCAAATATTTATAAAACTATTATAGATATTAATAATAAGAAAACCTATAAAGAAATTGCATTTAAAAGACTAGGAAATACTTTTTCTTCGGCATTTGAGTAATAGTTCATAGTACTGTATAATTATAGTAAGTTTAAAAGGGATTGGGGGATATAATTTTGGAAAGTAACACATATAAGCTAAAATTACAAAAGGTAAAGGGGACATGGACTACTTATCTTTTCGTATTAGGTATAGGTGCGTTCTTCTTAGATTGGAGGCTTGGAATAGCAATAATCTTAGTTGGAATTGCCTTTACAATTAAATTTAAAAATGACCCTGACAATAATTCAGCATTATTTTATAACTATGCTTTAACTCTTTACTCAAAAGGGGATGCAAAGAAGGCAAAGGATGCCTTAAACAATGCTGTATATTATAGAAAAGATAACAAAGAGGCATACTTTTTCTTAGGGTGCTTATATTTTGATGAAAAGGACTATACTAACGCTTTAACATATTTAAAAAGAGGTGGAGTAGATAAGGTAAAAGATCCAAGCTTAACCTATGTTTTAGGAAGATGCTATTATCATACTGAAAACTATAAAGAAGCTATTAAGTATTTAACTATGATTACATATGAAGGTAATGAGTATCTTGAAAATGAAAGATTAACTACTTTAGGCTATGCAGCCTGTGAAGCTGAGGAATATGAACTTGCATATGATTCACTAAGTAAAGTGAAAATTGACCTAGATGAAATTAAGGGGGATGCCTTAGAGTATTGTTACTACTATGGAGAAGCATGCTATTATACAGATAGGGATGATGAAGCAAAGGAATATTTAGGTAAGGTATATGAAAAGGACCCTTATTATAAATATATAGATGTATTTTCAAAGGAAATAGAATTTAATTAAGTAGAAAGCACTGCTATTACAGTAGTGCTTCTTTTTAATTCTTCATTATTTTTGAAACTTATGCTAGTATATGAATATATAAAGGTTACATAAAGAGGAGAATATATATGAATTTAATTACACTAGAAAATATAAGTAAAAGTTATAGTGAAAAAACATTATTAAACAATGTTTCACTTGGTATAAATGATGGGGATAAGATAGGTATTATAGGTATTAATGGTGCTGGTAAGTCAACACTTTTAAAAATAGTAACAGGAAAAGATGAATTCTTTGATGGAAGTGTTACTAAGGGGAAAAATGTTAGAATAGAGTTTCTTTCTCAAAGCCAAGATTTTCAAGAGGATGCAACTGTATTAGAGCAAATCTTTAAGGGGGAAAGTAAAGAAATGAAGCTTTTAAGAGATTATGAAGAAACCCTTGAAAGCCTAAATTCTTCTCCTTCTAATTTTGATGAACTTAATGAAAGGCTAATAAAGCTTCAAGGTGAAATTGATGGATTAAATCTATGGGAACTTGAAAGCGAAGCTAAAAGCATATTAAATAAACTTGGAATAACTAAATATGAGGAAAAGATAAAAAATCTATCTGGAGGACAAAAGAAGAGGGTTGCCCTTGCTTCTGCTCTTATTACTCCTTGCGATTTGCTGGTATTAGATGAGCCTACAAACCATTTAGATTCAGATTCTATAGAGTGGCTAGAAGAATATTTAAATTCTAGAAAGGGTGCATTAATTATGATTACCCATGATAGGTACTTCCTTGATAGAGTGAGTAATAGGATAGTAGAGCTTGATAGAGGAAATTTATATACATATGAAGGTAACTACACTGCTTTCCTAGAGAAAAAGATGGAAAGAATTGAAATAGAAGAGGCTCAAGAGGAAAAGAGACAATCTCTAATTAAAAAAGAGTTAAAATGGGTAAAAAGAGGTGCTAAGGCTAGAACTACAAAACAAAAAGCAAGATTACAAAGGTTTGATGACTTAGTTAATCAGGAATATGTAAAAAGAGAAACAGATGTAGAAATGTCTTTTGTAGGAACTAGATTAGGTAAGAAGATAATTGAAATTAACCATATAAATAAAGGCTTTGATAATAAAGAACTAATACATGATTTTAGCTATATCTTCACTAAGGAGGATAGAATAGGTATTATAGGTAATAATGGAGCTGGAAAAACTACACTAATTAATATGCTTAAGGGATCTATAAAGCCTGATAGTGGAGAAATAGAAGTTGGAGAAACAGTAAAGATAGGATGCTTTTCTCAGGATGACTCCCATATGGACCCTAATTTAAGAGTAATAGATTATGTTAAAGAAGGGGGAGAGTATATCCCTGTTGCAGATGGAACAAAAATAACTGCATCTACAATGTGTGAAAGATTCCTGTTTGATGGAACTATGCAGTATACAAAAATAGAAAAGTTATCTGGTGGAGAAAGAAGAAGACTTCATCTTTTAAGAGTTTTAATGGAAGCTCCAAATGTTCTTCTACTAGATGAGCCTACAAATGATTTAGATATTAATACACTTAATATATTAGAAGACTTTTTAGATAGCTATATTGGTGTAGTTGTTGTTGTTTCCCATGATAGATACTTCTTAGATAGAGTGTGTAATAAGATATTTGCATATGAAGGAAAAGGGAAGATTGAACCTTATAATGGTAACTACAGCGATTATAGTATTAAAGTCGAATTAAAGAAGGCTAATAAGGGAACAGAAGTTAAAAAAGAAAGAAAAGAAAATGCTCAAAGAGTAAGAGAAAGAGATTCAAGACCAAAATTTAGTTTTAAGGAACAAAAAGAATATGAAGAAATTTCTTCTGTAATAGAAAACCTAGAAAATGAAATAGCAAATGTAGATAAATTAATGCAAGAAAATTCAGCAAGTTACTCAAAGCTACAAGAGCTTATGACAGAAAAGGAGAAATTAGAAGAAGAACTCCTATATAAATATGAAAGATACGAGTATTTGGAGGATCTAGCTCAAAGAATTGAGGAATATAAGAATAATAATAAGTTATAATTATTTCGAAAAAACAATTGGAAATTAATTCTAGATAGGTTATAATTGTAGTAGGAGTTTGGGAATAATTGTTTATTTATGGGGTGTGTAGCGACTATGAAAGAGAATAATGGTATAAATGGGAATATAGAGAGTAGTTCTGAACTTGTTGCAGTAACTACTAATAATAATGTAACGAAGGAATACCTGGATAAAAGCAAGAAGTTATTAGAAGACTTTAAAAAAATGCAAAATGTAATAATGGAAGCTCAAGGACCTGATATTTCTGTACTTATTAAGGTTGCTCAAAATAATCTTACTAAAACTGCCATGGAGCAAGCTAGTGAGATGATTAAAGAGTTTCAAGGAAATTTTAATGAAGATTCTGTTGAAGACTTTATAGAGCATTCAATATCTTTAATTACTTCTATAGAAACGGCAAATTATTTATATGGAAATATTATAGATGTTCAAGATATTAGAAAATATATATCGGTTAAAGTTACCAAGCAAATAGTTATAAGAAGTCGTAAATTATTAGAACTACTTAAAGTTACTAACTTTGAAGATAAGGTAAAGCTATCTATAATAGTAGAACAGCTTAATCTTTGTATTAAAGTATTTGACTATTGCTGGGATATCGATCCTAAGAATATAAAATCCTTAAAAGAAACTAATAATATAATCGAGGTTATGATAACTAATAGAATAAAACTTGGTTTAGATAACTATAATATTGAAGTTTTAAGAATGATGATAGATAGAAATACATCAAAAATTGAGGCCTCAAAGATAAAGAAAGTTAATAAAGATACCATAGTTGGACAAGCGATGAATAATAATTCAACCGTTACTTCAAAAGATATAGAAGGTGATAATATCATTGTTACCAATGATAATTCTTTCTTTGCAAACTTTGACATAGAGGAAGATAATTCTACTACAGCTTTAGTACAAACCAATAATACTATAACTGATAGATTTGTAGATATCACCAATAAGGTTATTAAAGAGGTAACAGAAAGTTCATCAAATGACTTTATGAATATAGCGTTACAGAAGTTTTATTCTATCATAGGTGCTATAGAAACAATGAATTATCTTAAAGGTAATGTAGTTGACAAACATGCTGTTTCGTTAAATATATCTAACCTTTTAACAGAGATGATATTCTCTAACTATACAGCTATTAAGCATAGTTGGGATGAAATGGTTGATAAGAGTCCAGAAGACTATACTGCATATGCTAAAGAAGTTAAGAAGTATTGTGAGATATTAGTTGAAGCTTATGAAATGAGTAAAGATAACATAAATGCATTGAAAAAATGCGTTACTATAGAGAATGATCTATATAACATAAAGAGTGAATTCAACTTTAAGAAATTTGAGGTTGAAAAACTTAATAAATCAATAGAAAAGCATTTAGAAATAATTAAGAAAAAAGATACTTCATTTACAGTTGAAAGAAAGAAGCCAGAGAAGGAAACAAAGAAGAAAAAAGGAATATGGGCTAAGATATTTAGTTAGTTATAAAAACTCTAGCAAAAAAATTGCTAGAGTTTTATTTTAATATTTAGGAAAATATAAAATTTTAATTTGCTATAAATCAGATGTATTATTACAATCTACTTTAGCTTTTTATTCATTTACAATTCCCTTTAATGAGGAGAATTGATTTTGATATAGTTCATTATAGAAACCCTTTAAAGATAGTAAATCTTTATGTGTTCCTTCTTCAACTACCTTACCATCCTTTATTACAACAATCTTGTCAGAATTAATTATAGTTTTTAATCTATGTGCTATGACAAAGGATGTTCTTCCTTCCATCATGGTATTCATGGCCTGTTGAAGCTTTTGTTCTGTAATCATATCTACATTGCTTGTAGCCTCATCTAGTATTAATATATCGGGGTTAGCTAAGATAGTTCTAGCAATGGAAAGAAGTTGCTTTTGTCCTTTGCTAAATACGTTACTATCACTTGTTATTTCTGTATCATATCCTTTAGGTAAACTAATTATGTAATCATGTATATTGGCTTTAATACAAGCAGTTTCAATTTCATTATCAGTAGCATCTTCTTTTCCAAATAGAAGATTTTCTTTAATTGTTCCACTAAAAAGAATAGTATTTTGAAGAACAATACCTATTCTTTTTCTTAAGGAGTAGAAGTTTATATCTTTTATCTTTAAATCATCAAAATATATCTCGCCCTCTTTGGTATCATAAAACCTATTTAAAAGATTAATAATAGTTGTTTTACCTGATCCTGTAGGTCCTACAATTGCAATCTTTTCACCTTTAAAGGCTTCAATATTTATTTTTTTAAGAATAGTTTTATCATCATTATAAGAGAAGGATACATCTTTCATATTTACATATCCATTTAAAACATCTATTTCCTTTGCATCAGGAGTATTTTTTATATCAGGTTCCTCATTAAGAATATCCATAACTCTTTCAGCTCCAGTGAAGGC
The DNA here is from genome assembly GCF_015669365.1 of Clostridium sp. 1001283B150210_160208_E6. NCBI lineage: Bacteria > Bacillati > Bacillota > Clostridia > Eubacteriales > Clostridiaceae > Clostridium > Clostridium sp. 1001283B150210_160208_E6. The sequence continues at coordinate 146,278 of NZ_JADPAA010000003.1, forward strand.
TAATCCTAATTGATTATAAAGATTAGACATTTGGTTTATTGGTTGAAAGAATAATCTAGCAAAGTTTATAAATGTAACTATAAGTCCAATACTTGCATCACCCTTTAAGGTAAGCATAGAACCAGCTACTATAATTAAAACTAATGTTACATTAGATAATCCATTCATAAGAGGAATCATTAAATAAGAAGTAAACTGCGCTTTTATTGCAGTATCTTTAAAGCTTTTATTCTTTTCATGAAATCTTTTAACAACCTCATTTTCTAGCCCATAAGCTTTAACTACCTTAAGGCCTGAAATCTCTTCTTCTATATAGGCATTAAGATCTCCAAGCTTTCCTTGCTGCTCTCCATATAACCTTCTAGTTCTTTTAATTAACAAGGTTACTATTATAGCTAGAAATGGTGTAGCAACTAAAGTTATTACTGCTAATCTAATATTTAATACAAGCATAAATATTAGTACTCCAACTAATTGAATCAAGTTAGAAGTTAGCTCGATTATACTGTTAGATAGGGTTATACCAATATTGTCTATATCATTAGTAAATCTACTTAATAACTCACCGTGTGGAGTGGAATCAAAAAATCTTAGTGATAAGGTTTCTATTTTGTTAAATAGGTCAGTTCTAATTTTATTTACAGTTTGTGCTGCTACATCAGCATTTATATAGTTTTGGAACCATCCTGCTAGTGATGATAGCGCATATACACAAAATAAAATAACTACCCACTTAAGTAAACCGTCAACATTAGGTATAGTTATATAATTATCTATTATATATCCCATTAGGAAAGGACCTATAAGCTTAGTTAGGGTATAAACAATTATAGAAAAGCCTATAATTATAAGCTTAGTTTTATGTTCTTTTAAATATGATAATATGAACTTTAATCCTCTGTTATTCATATATACTAAGCCTCCTCTCCAAGTTGTGTATTATATATGTTTTTATAATGAACGCTAGTATTCATTAATTCTTCATGGCTTCCTACTGCAAGTATTTGTCCTTGGTCAATAAGAACTATCTTATCAGCATCAATTATAGAAGATATCTTTTGTGCAACCATTATGGTAGTAGTATTCTTCAATTCTCTGTTTAAAGCTCTCTTAACTAAGCTTTCAGACTTGGCATCAAGGGCAGATGTTGAATCATCTAGAATTAGTACCTTAGGGTTACCAACTAACCCTCTAGCAATTGAGATTCTTTGCTTTTGACCACCAGATAAATTATTACCTCTTTGATATACAATAGATTCATAATTTTCAGGTAATCTATCAATGAACTCTTTTGCTTGTGCAATTTTTGCTGCTCTTGTTATATCATCTTCCACAGCATCTAAGTCTCCTTGAACTATATTTGATTTTACAGTTCCAGAGAATAGAGTAGCACTTTGAAGTACAATAGATATATTCTTTCTAAGGGTAGCCTCATTGTAATTTCTTATATCCACACCATCTAAAAGCACTTTCCCTGATGTAGGATCATAGAATCTTGGTATTAAATTTACTAAAGTGGATTTACCAGAGCCAGTGGCACCTATAATGCCTACAAATTCTCCTTCTTTAATATGAAGATTAACATCTTTTAAGGCATATTCCTCAAATCCATCTGTTTCATCATAATCAAAGGAGACATTTTCAAAGATAATATCTCCTCTAATATCATCAGCATTCTTAGATGTATTCATAAACACCACATCACTAGTAGCATTCATTATGTTTTCAACTCTTTTTGCTGAAACCATAGCTCTTGTGAAATTCATAAACAATAAACTTGCTATTATAAGAGCAACTAATAATTGTGATAAGTAATTTATAAATGCAACTAAAGAGCCTATTGGTAAAGCATTATTTATAGCTGATTTACCACCAAACCATAAAATTGCAACTATACCTAGGTTAATACTTGCTAAAAATATAGGTAAAACAGTGCCTACAATTCTAGAGGTACTTGTATTTAATTTTGCTAAATTTGAGCTTTTACCTTTAAACTTTTCCTTTTCATTATTTTCTTGAACAAATGACTTTACTGCCATAATTCCATCAAAGTTTTCTTTTAATGTAGTATTCATATCATCTAATCCTTGTTGAGCACCATAAAACAAAGGATAAGATTTCTTGATAATAAGAAATAATACAATAGAAATAGCTAAAATAATAACTAAATAAATAGGAGATAATTTTGGTGCTGTTATAATACCTAAAATTATACTTCCAATAAACAGTAGTGGGGATCTAATTAATATTCTAGTACCTGACATAACAAAGTTTTGAAGTTGATTAATATCATTAGTTAATACAACAATAAGATTAGAAATACTTAATTCATCAATATTTCTAAAAGAAAGTCTTTGAATCTTATCAAAGGTACCTTCTCTAAGATTCATTGCAAAAACAGTTGATATTTTACTAGAGTTATAGGTATTTAAAATTCCAAGTAAAACTCCAACTATAGCTATGAATATCATTAATCCACCTAACTCTACTATAAGAGCTTTATCATTATTTTTTATTCCTCTATCTATTACTATTTGGAGTAAATAAGGTTGAATAAGTTCACATAAAACCTCTAAAATCATAAAAATAGGAGCAATAAACACTAAAATCCCTAATGAAGAGAAATAGGGTTTAAACTTTTTAAGCGTTGCCAAATATATCATCCTCCCTAAAAAAAGTCTCTAAAAGTAGTATTCCTAAATAATTAAGTTTTATCCTTGTCTATAAACAATAGAAAAGGGTGAAAATTTAATATATAATAAGTATTACAATATGATATTTATTTGTAGTAGACGTGGCAGAAAAGAGGAGATTTAATTGAAGAAAAGACTTAACAGAACGCAGCAAACAAGATTTTTATTGTATTTAATTTATTTCTTAATTTTAGGTATATTATTACTAGTAGGTAAGCTAAAATTAAATTTTGCAATTATATTGTTTTTAGTTGTAGAAATTATTTTTCATAAGTATAAAAGTTGGAGAAATAAAAGATTTTATCATGCAAGTATAAATATTGTAGATAAGATGACAGGTGAAGAATTTGAAGAATTCTTAGAGTTACACTTTAAGAAGGAAGGATATAAAACTCACTTAACACCAAAAACAGGTGACTATGGTGCAGACCTTGTTGTTAAAAAAGGAAGAGAAAAGATTGTAGTTCAAGCTAAGAGATGGAATCAAAATGTTGGGGTAGAGGCAGTACAGCAAGCGGTGGCTTCTATAAAGTACTATAAAGCTCACAGAGCAATGGTAATTACGAATAGTAGCTTTACTGAAAATGCAAGAAACTTAGCAAAGGCTAATAATGTTACATTAATAGATAGAAAAGATATATTAAAATTAACAGAGAAGAATCAAAGCTGTCCATTATGTAATAGTAGATTACAAAAGAAAGAAGGAAAATATGGATTTTTCTATGGATGTACAAATTATCCAAAGTGTAAATATACAAAATCATTATAGGAGACAATTTATATGGAATTAAGGATACAAGTAAAGGGTAAAAATGAACCAATAGTTTTTAAGGGAGATAGAATAGATATATTAGACTTCCAAATGAATGGAGTAAAATACAAGCAAATAAGATATTTTAGAAAAGGCTTTTCAAAGTCAGAGTATATAGATGAAAGTCTTATAAAGAGGATTACAGAAGTTAAAAATTCTTAAGTTTACTTAATCATTAAAATGTACTATTAAAGAAAAAACTGCATATACATGATAGTGTAAAGATACTAACAGCTTAATAAAATATGTATCTTGTTTAATAAAGACACTTACAGCTTATTTATGCTCAGTTAATTTATTAGCTGGGCATAATGTGTCTTGTGGTGTTCAAGGGGGATTATATGAGCTTTGAATTATTTAATAAATTAAAAGAGGATATAATTAATATTGATGAAAATTTATATGAGGATCTTGAAGAAGATTACAATGAAATAGTAGATATAGATAATACATCTATACATAACTTGAACTTCTTTTCAAAGGGAATGTTTCTTAGAGATATAAATGAAGAGGATATAATAGAGTTGTTTTATAAGGCTTACGAGGAAGATGAGAAAAAGGCTCTTAAAATTCTCTTTTTTATTAGGGATAAGGAAAAGGGACTTGGAGAGAGAAAAGTTTTTAGGATATGTTTAAACTTTCTAGGTAATATTGGCTCTTATATACTTAAAGAAAACCTTTCCTTAATACCTCACTATGGTAGATGGGATGATTTGTATTCCTTATTTGATACTAAGCTTGAAAATGAAACAATAAAACTTATAAAAGATACCTTAAACAAGGACTTAAATTCTTTAACCCCAAGCACCTTAGCAAAATGGTTAAAATCTGAAAATACTTCTTCCCCTGAATCAAGAAGGTTAGGAAAGAAAACAAGATTATTACTTAATATGTCTTCAAAGGAATATAGAACAACACTATCTAAGCTTAGAAAAAAATTAAATATAGTAGAAAGTTCAATGAGTAAAGGAAATTGGGAAAGTATACAGTATGGTAATATAACCTTTAAATCTATAAATAAATATAAAAATGCATTTTTAAAACATGATTATAGTAGATATAAGGAATATAGAGAGCTCTATAAGCAATTCTTAGAATGTAGAGGGGGAGGATTAAAAGAGAGCCTTATAGACGAAAATTTCCCTTATATGTTTGTAGAGGACTTCATAAGAAATGGACATGCCTCACCCTTGTATGATTATAAAAGTTATATAAAAGAATATAAAGGAGATACAATAGTATCATTAGGGCTATCTTCAAAGAATTTTATAAATAATAAGAATATAAATACTCTATATGGTGGAGTAGGTACTATATTATATTTTCTAAGAGAAAATAGAGGTAGGTATAAGAAGCACATAATTACTATGAAGCCTAAACCTAACTTTAAAAAAATTGATATGGATAACATAAAAGATAAGATAGAGGAAATAGTGAAGTCTTCAGTTTGTAATGAAATAAATGTAGAGGCAGCTTTAGATTTAATACTTTTTGCGGCTATCAAACACGGAATAAATGAAGAACACATTCCTAAGAGACTCTTGTTTGTAATAGATCCAGGTTGTAAAATTTCAATGCTTTCTAGGGGTAATAATAAGGAAACTCCTTACTTTATAAATGCAGAGGAATTTGAAAGAATTAAAGAAAAGTGGAACTGTGCAAATTTAAATATACCTCATCTTATATTTTGGAATATAGATAAGAGAAGGGAAAGCTCAACTATTATTAAATATAGTGATAACTTTACCTATGCATTTGGATATTCTAATGAGGTATTTATATCTCTACTTAATGATGAAAGTAATTCAACTCAAGATTTATTAAATAAAGTTCTAGAGGACGACCGTTATAAAGCAGTCATATAATTATGGCTGCTTGTTTTTACTATTTGGTTACCTTTAGTAGGAGTGGGGGGGATATTTATTTTTATATGACTTGGAGCGCAGCGACGGAACAAGCAAAATAAATATCTCCCCCGCCTTTTATATATATTTTTTCCTTTCTTTAGTTTATAATGAAGGTTAAAGACTTCAATGAATTAGGAGGAAGCATATGAGTTTAAAGATAGTACTAGCAGAAAAACCTTCTGTAGGAAGAGAAATTGCTAGAGTTTTAAAATGTAAAAATAATAAAGGCAGTTACATAGAAGGGAATGGATACATAGTAACATGGGCATTAGGTCACTTAGTAGGACTAATGGATCCAGAAGGCTATGGAGATAAATATAAAAAGTGGAGCATGGAGACATTACCAATGCTACCTAAGCCAATGAAGCTTACAGTATTGAAGAAAACAAGTAAGCAATACAATGAAGTAAAAAAGCAACTACTTAGAAATGATGTAGATGAAATTATAATTGCTACTGATGCAGGAAGAGAAGGGGAGCTAGTAGCAAGATGGATAATAGATAAGTCTGGTGTTAGAAAGAAGATAAAAAGACTTTGGATATCTTCTCAAACAGATAAGGCAATAATGGATGGTTTTAAGAATCTTAAAGATGGTAGAGCGTATGACAATTTATATAAGGCAGCAGTTTGTAGAGCAGAGGCAGACTGGCTAGTAGGCTTAAATGTAACTAGAGCCTTAACATGCAAATACAATGCTCAATTATCAGCAGGAAGAGTACAATCACCTACCTTAGCTATGATAGTAAATAGAGAAGAGGAGATTAAAAACTTTAAACCAGAGGATTACTACAATTTAAAAGCCTTAACTGATAGGTTTACGCTTTCATGGTTTAGTCCTAAAGGAAATACTAATATCTTCAAGGAAGAGGTTGCTAAGTCTATTTTAGATAAGACTAAGAACTCTACAGGAGAAGTAGTAGATATTACAAAGAGTAGAAAGAAAAAATACTCTCCAGCATTATATGACTTAACAGAACTACAAAGGGATGCTAATAGAATTTGGGGATATTCAGCAAAGCAAACTCTTAACATAATGCAAAGATTATACGAAAACTACAAATTATTAACTTATCCTAGAACTGACTCTAGATATATTTCATCTGATATTTTACCTACAATACCAGATAGATTAAAGGGAATATCGGTGGGAGAGTATAGAGCATATGCGGATAGGTTATTAAAACAAGGTGTTAAGGGAAATAAAAGCTTCGTAGATAACTCAAAGGTAAGTGATCACCATGCTATTATACCTACAGAGGAAAAGCTTAACCTTGGAATTTTAAGTTCAGAAGAGAAGAACATATATAATTTAGTTGTAAAAAGATTCTTAAGTGTAATGTTACCACCATATGAATATGAACAAACTACAATAAAGGTAAACATAAATGGAGAGATTTTCTTAGCTAAAGGAAATACAACTTTAGAAAAGGGATGGAAAGCTCTATATCAAAGAGAAGATTTAGATGATGAAGAGGGAACACAAGAATTACCTACATTAAATGTTAATGATAAAGTAAATATAAGAAAGATAGAGCTTATAAAGAAACAAACAACTCCTCCAGGAAGATTTAATGAAGGTACTTTATTATCTGCTATGGAAAATCCACATAAGTATATAAATGTAGGGAAGGATGCGGCAAAGACATTAGGGGAGACTGGTGGCCTTGGAACAGTTGCAACTAGAGCAGACATAATAGAAAAGCTATTTAATTCCTTTGTAATAGAGAAGAGGGGTAAGGATATTTATCCTACATCTAAGGGAATACAATTAATAGAACTTGTTCCTGAAGAATTAAAATCACCTTTGCTTACTGCTAAGTGGGAAAAGGACCTAGAGGATATATCAAAAGGAAAAGCAAATGATAAAGCATTTATAGAAAACATGAAGGGATATGCTACCTCATTAGTAGAAGATGTAAAGAAGGGAACAACTAAGTTCCATCATGATAATCAAACAGGAAAGAAATGTCCTAACTGTGGAAAGTATATGCTTGAAGTTAACGGTAAAAACGGAAGAATGCTAGTGTGTCAAGATAGGGAATGCGGTTATAGAGAAAACTTAGCTAGACTTACTAATGCAAGATGTCCAGAATGTAAAAAGAGGTTAGAGCTTAGAGGGCATGGAGATGGAAAGATCTATGTATGCCCAGGACAAAACTGTAATTTTAGAGAAAAGGCTAGCCAATTTGAGAAGAGATTTGACAAAAATGCTAAGGTAGATAAGAAAGCAGTTAATAATATAATGAAGAAGATGAAAAAAGAAGCAGAGGAGTTTAATAATAATCCTTTTGCAGATTTATTAAAAAATATGAATAAGTAAGATGGAAAAAGCTATAATGCATTTTTATATGTGTTATAGCTTTTTTAATCAAGGTTTATTAAAGTTGTTACCAGATAAGGTGTATAATGGTAAAATAGAGTAAAGTGTAATATGTAGGTAGGAGGTTATGTATGAAAAAAGTATTGTCAATGGCACTAATTTTAACTTTTATAATATCATCATCTTTATTAATATCTTGTTCTAATAATGATACTTGGCAAAAGGGGGATATTCAAAATCATCCAAAGAATAATCTTATATCAATGCGAAAAGTTCAAAATGAAAGAGCTGATAATATTAAATACGGAAAAGATATCTATGGAATTGTAGATTTAAAGGCTACTAAAGTGGACAGTCAATATCTAAATAGATTATCATTATCTGATTTGAATGATTTTATGAATTTTGATGATTCAACAGAGTGGCCAAAATATTTACCTAAAGGTTTTGACCCTCAAAAACTTATGGAAGAAGGAAAAGAAAAGAAGCTAAACTTACAGAAAGTACATGATAAAGGCTATAATGGTTCTGGCGTAGGTATGGCTATGATAGATCAAACATTACTAGTAGACCACGTGGAGATAAAGGATAACCTAAAATTTTATAAAGCTTTTTCTAAAGAAAAAGAAGTTGCTAGTATGCATGGAGTAGAAATGGCTTCAATTGCAGTAGGAAAAAATGTAGGTGTTGCCCCTAATGCTGACCTTTATTTCGTAGCTGAGGATTGTTATGATTATAAAACAAAAGAACAAGATTTTACTCATGCAGCTGAAGATATTTTAAATATTATTGAATTGAATAAAACATTAGATAATAAAATTAGAGTTATTTCATTTTCTAGTGGTTATTCAAGTAAGTATACTGAAGATGGTAAAATAATAAAAGGTTCTGTAGAATTAGAGGAGGCTATAAGAAAAGCTGAAGAAAATAACATTGAGGTGTTATGCCTAATACCAGGAAATAATATTAATAAGTTTCAAAGCTTAACAAGAACATCTTATGGAGATGTTAATGATTTTAATATTTATAAGCCATATTTTTATACTAATGCTCCTGATGACACTTTATATGTTCCAACAGATAAAAAAACCTATGCTTCTTTTTTGGGGGAAGATAAATATGCTTACGACTCCTGGGGTGGCATGAGTTCTATAGTTCCTTATGTTGCAGGATTATATGCCTTGGCATGTCAAGCTGATAATAGTATAACTTTTGAAAAGTTTCTTGAAGTAGCTGATAAAACTGCTTATGAATCAGAATGTGTTTCAGAAGAGTATGGTAAACAAAGATTTAGGATTATTAATCCTAATGCTATTATTGAAGAATTAATAAATTAATGTAATAGGAATAAATAAGTGGCTTGCAACAAGTGTGGAGGAGAGTAGTGAATGCTAAAATTATGAAGCGTAAAAGAAGGTGTGATTAAGCAAAGTAATTCTTAAGAATCTTTACTATTTAATAGCTAAAAATCAGGGCATTTATTACTGATTATTATATATGCATTTTACCTACAATAATAAGTAATTTAAAAACATAGGTTTTTATATCTATGTTTTTATTTTTTATTAAATTTGCTTCATTTTTTTATTTTACCTTATCTGACCTTATACAATACATATAATTTACTTTTAGTATATATTTTGTTATTTATGTATTTTATAATATTAATATATAATTTTATTCTATATTAAGATAATAAATACTTATTATACTTTTTATTATATTAATTGATAAAATTATAATATTTTTTACCTTTTCAATTCTGATAGATTTTACGATAAAAGTTTTATAAAAACATATAAATCCTAATTTGATTAAAAACTTTGAATTGATTTTTTATATAATTCTGTTTGTATAAAAAACAAATTTCTAATGCAAATCAAAAGTCGAAAGAAATAAAATTAAAGAGAAGTGCCTATATACATATAATATTAAAATATTAATCTTTTCCCTAAAAATCACTATATTTTCACTTAAAAATAATTTCGCTAAATATACATTTATTACATTTCGCGTACTTGAAAGAGAAAAAACCCTGTGATATAATAAAATCAAGGCTTAAGACTATATTATAAAGGTGAAAAAAATGAAAAAAATACGAAATAAAACTCTAAAATATAAAAATTACGAATATCCTGAAGAAATTCTTCCGCTTTTCGAAGTGAACTTAACAAATGCAGATAGAAAAAGAATTCATAAAGTTTACTCTAACTATTATGATTTGAATTCTGAACGTGGATATGAATTTATAATTGAGGATTTATATATACTTGCTTATAAAAATAAACTTACTACTACAGAATTATCTAAAATATATAATGTTACTCCAAGAGCTGTTCAAATCTGGTTAAAAGAACTTGGATTAAACAGAGATTTAAAAACTGCTTCTAAATTAAAAAATAGAAACTCTGATTTAAGTTTATCAAATTCTTTAAATGAAGGTCAGGAAATGTCAAATAAATTTGGTATAGATATTTCTCAAGATTCAAAATATCCAAGTTATATGGTAGATTTCTTAAATTACTTAGAAACAATCAAAGGTAAATCAGAAAACACAATTAATGGCTATTCTATAGATCTAACATTATTTTTTAGATTTATGAAGGTTTATAAAGGATTAGTTAATGATACTGATTTAGAATTTGAGGAAATTCAGATAAATGACTTAGATAATGATTTTGTAAGGAGAATTAAGTTAACAGATTTATATGCTTTTCTCTCATTTGTAGAAAAACAAAGGGATAACGGAACATATGCCAGAGCTAGAAAAGTAGCTTGCTTAAAATCCTTCTTTAAATTCCTTAATGGAAAAGCGAAAATAATTGATGAAAACCCAACCTTAGAGTTGGAATCTCCTAAAATAAACAAAAGACATCCTGTTTATCTAACCCTAGAACAAAGCATAGATCTACTCTCCTCCTTAGATCAAGAAGATAAAAACTATAAAAGAGATTATTGTATTTTAACCTTATTTTTAAATTGCGGAATGAGACTTTCAGAACTTTGCTCAATACAAATTGATAAAATAAAAGGTGATACATTAACTATCATTGGTAAAGGAAATAAAGAGCGTACAGTTTATCTTAATGAAGCTTGCTTAAAGGCTATAAATAGCTATCTTTCTTCTAGAGATATTTCTAAGGTATCTGATGAAAGCAAGAAATTTCTATTTCTTTCAAACAGAAACTTACCTATAAACAAACGAACTGTTGAACTTTTAGTAAAAAAACATATAGGTAATGCTGGTATAGTTGATGGAAAGTACACACCTCATAAGCTTAGACACACTGCTGCTACTCTGATGTACAAGCATGGTAATGTAGATATAAGAAGTTTACAGAGCATTCTAGGACACGAAAATATATCAACAACTCAAATATACACTCATATTGATGATGAGGCTCTTAGAGACGCTGTTAAGTCAAATCCTTTATCTAAATTATAGACAAGCAAGGAGAGTTTTATACTCTCCCCTTACTTACATTTTTATAATCCCCATATATTTATTACATAGAACACTTATTAATAGCATTCCATAAAAACTCATAGACATAAGAATTATCTTAGTTTTAGTGATACTTATTCCCTTATTTAAAACCCAATTATTTATATACAAATTAATAATAATAACAGAAAGAAAATAGTATTTATCATTATTTAATGAAAAAAGAATTATAAATGCTGTGATTATATTAGATAATATTACAGAAATCAAAGGATATTTATAAAGATATTTTTTCATATCTAACCTTCCTTAGTATTATTTCCTTATATTGTATTATAATTATTCTAAAAATATTACAAATAATATTCATAATATATATTATGTAAAGTGATTCTACAAAATAGTATAAAAAAAGCACAGAACTTTTATCAGTTCCATGCTTCTATTTATGTTGAAGTACTTATATAAAAATTTTATAATAATGGTTCTCCTAAAACTTCTTTTAAAGTAGTTAAAATTGATTCATTATTTCCATCATAGATAACTACTAATCTACCCTTTTTATAAATATGAGCTGCTTTGGTCCAGCTTGTTTTATTACCATTAATCATCATTCCATTATCAGTTATGCTCTTTAAGTCACCTTCTAAGGTACTCTTTGCACTTTCATCATACTCATAAATAGATAATCTGTCTCCGTTTATAGTATAATCATCATTTTCTACTGATAATAAGGATTTAGAGTCTTCTATTTCTGTTAATTTATAACCCTTCTTCTCTATTTCTTTTTTAAAGTCATCTTCGTTATATGTCATTGAATTATCTGTAACCTTATCCCAAAGACCAACTCCGGCTTCTCCTACATCTTTGATACCTTCACCAACGTCTTCTATCCCTCTCTTAGCCGCGTCACCTACATCTTCTACACCATTTTTAACTTTATCCCCTGCATTTTCAGCTGTATCTTTACTACATCCAATAAAAGCTGTAGATGTTGCCAAGCCTAATGCTAATACTAATGTTAATAATTTTTTCTTTTTCATAAAAAATCACCTCAATCTACTTTTCTTTACTTAGTTTCTGTAGATTGAGGTGATTTTATTCCTATTAATTATTTACTTTTTCCTTTAAGCTTTCTTACTCCTGGGAATACTTCTTCTGTCATTTCTTCTAAGTTTCCTTCTTCAAAGAAACTTTCATCTAAGTATTCAATATGATCAAAGGCATCTTCATAATCTTCATCTAAGGAAGTGAAATCTATACCCGATTCTTTAGATAGCTTTTCATAAGCATCCTTTAATAAATCAACGTCAGATTCTATTTCTTCTATATCTTCTTCATTTTTTTCTGATTTAAGTAGTTCTTTTTTGTATTCTTCTTCTAAAAATTTATTTTCTTCTACTGTTTTAGCTATATCTTCAATCTTAATGGCTCTTATATCTACACCTTGTTCTTCAAGGCATTTACCACAATTATCGCATATCTTCTTTTCATATAAATCGCAAAAATCATCCTCAGTATATTTTCCCATAGAAATACACCACCTTCCCAAATAATCAAAGTTCATTATATCAAATAGTATAATAATAAGCAAATTTCTAATAAGATTATACAAGAACATTAGTTTTGAGAACATAAGTTTGATATATTTATTAGAATATGATATAATTTTTTAAAAGAGGTGTGGTTATGTTAGAAAGTAAAGATAAACAAAAGGAAATATACGAATTTTTAAAAACATATACAGAAAATAAAGGATATCCTCCTTCAGTAAGGGAAATTTGTGAAGCAGTTTCATTGAAATCTACGTCTACTGTTCATGGACATTTAAAAAGATTAGAGAAAAAAGGATTAATTAAAAGAGATCCTACAAAACCAAGAGCTTTAGAAATAGTTGAATTAAATTCTACTAAAAGAGAAATGTTAAATATCCCTATTGTAGGTAAAGTAACTGCAGGATTACCTATTTTAGCGACTGAAAACATTGAAGACACATTCTCATTACCTTTAGATTTCATTAAGCATGACAGAGAATTATTTATGCTTAAAGTAACAGGAGATTCTATGATAAATGCAGGTATTCGTGAAGGTGACCTAGCAATTATAGAACAAACAAATGCTGCTTTAAACGGAGAAATTGTTGTAGCTTTAATAGAAAATGAAGCTACTATTAAAAGATTCTTTAAAGAAAAAGATTCTATTAGATTACAACCAGAAAATGATGCAATGGCACCAATTATAGTTGATGATTGTAGTATATTAGGAAAGCTTGTAGGATTATTTAGACAATATTAAGTAATATGGATATGTAAAGAGCTATATATTTTATATATAGCTCTTTTTTATTGGAGGAAGTATGAATTATTTAAAAAATAGTTATCCTATTGTTAAGTCTAAATATAAATTCACTAACATTCACCCTAAATCTGAAGATGAATATTTAATATATATTTTTAAAATCTTCCTAGTACTATTTTATCCTTTATGCTTTGGACTAGGAATTATGATGTATACTTACCACAGTAAATTTATACATTATGCATTTTACTTTTTAGCTTTTTTAGCTTTATCCTTATTAATAATAACTCCACTTCATATTCTTATACACGTTTTAGCTTACCCTGGAAGTTATAATGATGAGAACCTTTATGTAGGCTTTAATAAGAAGCACCTAGATTTTTTTGCTATTTATAATTTACCACTTACAAGAAAAAGGTTGCTATTTTCTTTACTATTACCTGTATTAAGCTTATCTGTTATAACTCTAATAACACTGATTTTCTTCTATACTAATATGTTTGTGTATGCTCTCTTTTGTGTTAGCGTCTTATTATCAGTACATGATATATATGATGCTTATGTACTCATAAAATATAAAGACCAAAAAGAGAATGTAAAGTATATAAAGATAGAAAATTCAATATACAAAACAAATTAAAAAAGGTGGGGGAATTTATTTTGTTTGTTCCGTGGCTATGCTCCAAGTCACATCAAAACAAATATCCCCCCACTCCATTTTTATCTAGTTATTAAGTACATTATTTAAAGCTATTAAAACACCAATCTTGCCATGGTCAAAAGTTAGTCCACCTTGAAGATATGCTATATATGGCTCTCTAATAGGAGCATCAGCAGATAATTCTATAGAAGATCCTTGAATAAATGCACCAGCTGCCATTATAACTTCGTCCTTATAACCAGGCATTGCCCATGGTTCACATTCAACAAAAGAATCAATTGGTGAACCATATTGAATTCCCTTACAGAATCTTATAAGTTTATTTTGTTCTCCAAACTTTATAGCTTGAATTATATCACTTCTCTTTTCGTCAAATCTTGGCTTAACCTCAAACCCTGCAAGCTCCATAATTCTAGCACAGAAAACTGCACCTTTAACAGCTTCCATTGCTATATGAGGTGCTAAAAATAATCCTTGGAATAAAGTTCTCATAAGACCAAATGTAGCTCCACACTCTCCTCCTATTCCTGGGACAGTTAATCTATATGCTGCTTGTTCAACTAACTCTTTCTTACCAACAATGTATCCACCAGCTGGTGCTATACCACCACCAATGTTCTTAATTAGTGAACCTGCAATAATATCAGCTCCAACTTCTGTTGGCTCTATTACATCTATAAATTCACCGTAGCAGTTATCTACAAATACGTTGATATCATTTCTTATACCTTTTATGTATGAAATTACTTCTCCTATTTCTTTTACACTGAAGGAATTTCTCCACCCATAACCTGTACTTCTTTGGATATGTACTATTCTAACAGAAGAATCTTCTAAAGCTTTCTTTATTCCTTCTAAATCAAATTTACCTTCATCAGTTAAGTCAACTTGACCATAATTTACTCCGTATTCCTTTAATGAACCTATATTTTCATCACCTGAAATACCTATAATGTTATGTAATGTATCATATGGCTTTCCAGAAACGCATAGAAGCGTATTTCCTGGCCTTAGGTTACCAAATAGAGCTGAACCTATAGCATGAGTACCATTAACAAAATGTGGTCTTACAATAGCGCTTTCAGCCTTAAATATTCTTGCATATACTTTATCTAAAGAATCTCTTCCCATATCATCATATCCGTATCCTGATGAATTAGTGAAATGAGAATCGCTAATTCTTTCATCTTGGAAAGCCTTTAACACTTTCATTTGGTTAAATTCTCTTATCTCATCATACATTTTAAATTGCTCTTCGCAATCCTTTAATGCTCTTTCATAAAGTTCAAATGTATTTTCTTTAAACCCATAGGTTTCTTTTAATAAATCTTTAGTATTATCTAACATCTTTCTCCTCCATGTTTTTATATTCTCTATTGATTATAGCAAATTAAAAGAGTGAAAGCCACGCTTTCACTCTTTTTTAAAAATCATTTTCCTCTTCCATACCTGTAAATAAAATTGGTTTTGCTGGAGTTACTGTTGTAATTGC
Organism: Clostridium sp. 1001283B150210_160208_E6; assembly: GCF_015669365.1. Lineage (NCBI taxonomy): Bacteria > Bacillati > Bacillota > Clostridia > Eubacteriales > Clostridiaceae > Clostridium > Clostridium sp. 1001283B150210_160208_E6. Next base: position 161,905 of record NZ_JADPAA010000003.1, read on the forward strand.
ATGTTTATATATAAGCATTTGCTTATCTTCTTGGTCTAGTACTACAGTGAAAGGATCAAAACCTTTAACAATACCTTTTAATTGAAATCCATTAGTTAAGTATATTACAACTGATATCTTATTTTTTCTTGCACTATTTAAGAAAATATCTTGTAGGTTATTTTGTTGCTTATTCATAAAAGCACCTCCATTATCTCTCATATTACATAATATTATAAACCTATTTATTTCCAATGTCACCTATAACTTTCTCTAATATTTCTACATAGGAAAGCTTATCTTTGTCTAAAAAAGTAACCCTTGGATCTCTTCTAAACCATGTCAATTGCCTTTTAGCATAATTCCTTGAACCTTGCTTTATCATGTTAATTGCTTCTTGAAGCTTTACATCACCTTCTAAATAATAGAGTATTTCTTTATATCCTATTCCCTGCATTGATTGCATAGAAGAAGTATAACCCATTTCCTTTAGTTTTATACATTCCTCAAGAAGACCTTTCTCCATCATAATATCAACACGCAGGTTTATACGCTCATATAGCTTCTCTCTATCCATTGTAAGTACATAGTAATGAACGTCATACTCACTTTTATAAAAATCTTCTCCAGCGTTATATGAGCTAAAGGGCTTACCTGTAAGCTTATATACCTCTAAAGCTCTTATAACCCTCTTTCTATTGTTTGCATGTATTTCTTTGTAGCTTATAGGATCAATATCTTTTAACATTTCGTGTATATAGTTATTTCCATGTTCATTTGCTAATTTATCTAAATCTTTTCTATATTCTTCATCCTTCTCTGCTTCAGTAAAGTTCATGTTACAGGTTAAAGAATTTATATATAGCCCCGTACCACCAACGATAATAGGAAGCTTTCCTCTTGATATTATTTCCTTTATTGCTTTTTCTCCTTGTTCTTTATAATCTGCAACAGAAAAGTTTTCTGATGGATCTACCACATCTATTAAGTGATGAACTACCCCATTCATCTCTTCCTTAGAAACCTTAGCTGAACCTATGTCCATATATTTATATATTTGCATTGAATCAGCAGAGATTATTTCTCCATTTAATCTCTTTGCTAATTCTATTGATAATTCTGTCTTACCTACTGCAGTAGGCCCTCCAATAACAAGTATCTTTTTCTTCATTAATTTCACCGTTTCTTATACTATTCTTCTAAACTTTTTCTCTAAATCATAATTTGTAAACTTAATTATAGTTGGTCTACCATGTGGGCAGTGGAAAGGATCATCTATATATCTAAGCTCATCTATAAGTTTTACCATTTCTATATCAGATAAATTATCATTTCCTTTAACTGCAGACTTACAAGCCATAGTAGCTATTCTATTATATTTTACCTCTGTAGTTTTACCTGTTCCTAAATCTTTAATATTATCTAGTATTCCTAAGAAAAGCTCCTTTGGATCTAACTTTCCTAAAAAGTATGGAACCTCTTTAAGAGAAAGGGTATTTCCACCAAAGTCTTCTAATGTAAATCCTGCCCTAGAAAATACTTCTTTATTCTCTTCATAGTAGGCATAATCATCAATTGATAGATGGATTAATGTAGGTAACAATAAAGGTTGAACTATTAAAGTATCCTCTTCTATACTCTTAAGATATCTTTCAAAAAGAATCTTTTCATGGGCAGCATGTTGGTCTATCATGTATAGAACCTCATCATACTCTCCTAAAATATAAGTCTTATTAAACTGACCTATAAGCTTAAGAGGTGGAAACTTAGGTGTTTCTCTATCCTTTATTACCTCCTTCACAGGCTCTTCTTTTGTTTTAACTTCAACATTAAGTTCTACCGTATCTTCCTTTACAAGCTCATTTAAAGGCTCATATTTAACCTCAGGCTTTAAATCTATAGGAAACTTAACCTCTGTTACTTCTTGAGGGGCATACTTCTTAAATGTAACCCCTTCATCCATCCTCTGAGGTATATTTAGCTTAATCTCTTCTATCTCTTCTGGTTTGTATAGATCCTTTTCTTCTTCTGGCATAGAGAAGGTCTTAAAGACATCTTCTTTTAATGCAGAATGTACAGCATCAAAAACCTTTTTAAATAGAACCCTATCATCCTTAAACTTAATTTCAGCCTTAGTAGGATGAATATTAACATCTACAAATTCTGGGTATACTTCTATAAATAAAATAAAGAATGGGAACTTATTTACTGTACTAAAAGACTTAAAAGCATTTTCTACAGCTGCCACCAATGTCTTATGCTTTATATATCTACCATTTACAAATATACTTTGATTATTTCTAGATCCTCTAGATATCTCTTCCTTACCTATGTAGCCATATAAAGTTATCTCATCTTCTACATGTTCAAAATAAAGAGTGTTTTCACTTATGGTTTTTCCATATATAGTTCTAATTACATCATTTAGCTTACCATTACCATAAGTATGTAAAACCTTCTTACCGTTGTTATATAGCTTAAAACTTACTTTAGGATTTGATAAGGCAATTCTGTTTATTATATCTGTTATTATAGAAGCCTCCCTTGAAATACTCTTTAAAAACTTCTTTCTAGCAGGTACATTATAAAAGATATCTCTTACTTCTATGGTGGTTCCTTTATTAACACCACATTCCTCAAATGATAAAAACTCTCCACCATCTATTACAAGCTCTCTTCCAAAGTCATTTCCTTCTGTTTTTGTTTTTATATTTACCTTTGATACAGAAGCAATTGATGGAAGGGCTTCTCCTCTAAACCCTAAGGTACTTATGGAGAATATATCTTCTGATGTTTTTATCTTACTTGTAGCATGAGGAAGAAAAGCTTTCTTTACATCTTCAGGATGAATACCATCTCCATCATCTATTATCTTAATAAGGGTTGTGCCCCCTTCCTCAATTTCTATTGTTATGTTCTTTGAATTTGCATCTATACTATTTTCAACTAATTCTTTTACAACAGAGGAAGGTCTTTCAACAACTTCCCCTGCTGCTATCTTATTTGATGTATTTTGGTCTAAAAGATTTATTCTTTTCAAATACAACCATCTCCTAATTTAAACTCTTTGCATCCTTAATCAATTTATATAATGTATTCATAGCATCCATAGGAGTCATATTTAAAACATCTAAATTAACAATTTCATTAATTAAGGCATCCTTTTCTACTTGTGTAAAGTCCATTTGTATTGGAGCAGAAGTTTCTCTCTTCTTCTTTTCTTTAAGTTTTTCTTCTAATTCCTTGTTTGTAGACTTTAATTCATTTATCTTGCATTCTAATTCTTCTACCTTAGAGTTATCTATAGTAACAGCAGTTTCTCTTACATACTCTTTATGAGATACCTCTACACTACCTTCCCCTTCTAATCCTCCTAGGATCTCCTTAGCTCTTCCTATAACCTCCTTAGGAAGTCCTGCAAGCTTAGCAACCTCTATACCATAAGATTGGTCTGCGCCGCCCTCTATAATCTTTCTAAGGAATATTACGTTATCTTCTATCTCTTTGACTGCTACAGAGTAGTTTTTAACTCCTTTAATCATTCCTTCAAGCTTAGTTAGTTCATGATAGTGAGTAGCAAATAGGGTTTTACATCTTAAATCGTTATTTTTAGCTATATGCTCTATTACTGCCCAAGCTATACTTAGACCATCATAAGTAGATGTTCCTCTTCCTACTTCATCAAGTAAAACTAAGCTCTTAGAAGTAGCATTTTTTAATATATTTGACACTTCCCACATTTCAACCATAAATGTAGACTTACCACCTGCTAAGTCATCAGAAGCCCCTATTCTTGTAAATATCTTATCACATACAGATATATTAGCTTCTTTAGCTGGTACAAATGATCCCATCTGTGCCATTAAGGTAATTAAGGCTACCTGTCTCATGTATGTAGACTTACCAGCCATGTTAGGTCCTGTTATAAGTAATAATTGATTATCTTCTCTGTTTAAGGTAGTATCATTAGCTATAAACTCACCTTTATTAATTACCTTTTCAACTACAGGGTGCCTTCCTTCTACTATATGAATATCTCCAGTTTCATTTATCTTAGGCTTAATATAATCATTCTCTAAAGCTACTAAGGCTAAAGTAGATAATGAATCTAAATTACCTATAATTCTTGCTGTTTTTTTAAGTCTTGCTATTTGACTTTCTACCTTATTTCTTATATCTACAAATAGTTCATACTCTAAGTTTACAAGCTTTTCTTCTGCACCTAAAATTTTATCTTCCATTTCCTTAAGCTCAGATGTAATATATCTTTCTGCATTTGCTAAGGTTTGCTTTCTTATATATCTTCCCTCTGGTATAGAAGAATAGTTTGCCTTAGATATTTCTATATAGTATCCAAATACTTTGTTATATCCTACCTTTAAGGATTTAATTCCAGTAAATTCTCTTTCACTATTTTCTAATGAAGCAATCCACTCCTTACCATGAAGCTTTGCTCCTCTTAGCTCATCTACCATTTCATTATAACCATCTCTTATAATATTACCTTCCTTTAAGGCAATTGATGGGTCATCTAAAATTCCTTCATGTAATATTTTTCTTATATCATCTAACTCGTCTAAATTGTTATAGTATTCTTTAAGAAGTAGTGAGCTTGAGTTCTTAAGTTGTTCCTTAATGCCTGGTATCTTATCTAAAGAAGTTCTAAGTGATACCATATCACGTCCATTTACATTACATGAAGAAATCTTACCTAAGATTCTTTCTATATCATATATTTCCTTAAGAGAAGCTCTTAAGTCCTCATTAAAAGAAATATCATTAAATAGTTCTTCTACTGAGTCTAATCTCTTTTCTATCTCTTCCTTAACTATAAGAGGTTCATCTATCCATCTTCTTAGTGATCTTCCTCCCATAGATGTAGCTGTCTTGTCTAATACCCATAAAAGAGATCCCTTTTTAGATTTTTCTCTTATACTCTCTGTAAGCTCTAAGTTTCTTCTTGAATTTCCATCTATAGTCATAAAGTTTATAATATCGTATTTCTCTAAAAAGTTTATGTTAGTTAAGCTCATCTTTTGAGTTTCATATATATACTTTAATAAAACCTTAGATGCATTTTTTGAAGCTTCTTCAAGGCCTGAAACCTCAGCTTCTGAGAATTGATCTATAAGTTCACTATCCATTACTTTAAAGCTATCTAGTGGCTTTCTAGTTATTAGTGCATTAGTATATGTATATATTTCATGTGCTAATTCTTCAGGTATATTAACATCTACAATTACCTCTTTAGGATTAATCTTTGTAAGCTCATCTAAAAGAGTTGTTCTTAAATTAGTAAAGGAAGTGGTTTTAAATTCACCTGTACTAATATCAGTAGAAGCTAAACCTATGTTATTGCCATCTTCATATATGGCTACTAGGTATGTATTTAAATTTTCTAAAGTAGCGTTAGTATCTACATATGTACCAGGAGTGATTATTTTAATTACATCTCTTTTAACTAATCCCTTAGCTAATGCTGGATCTTCTACCTGTTCACATATAGCAACCTTATATCCCTTTGAAATTAATCTAGGAATGTATGTAGCTGCTGCATGGAATGGTATACCACACATAGGGGCTCTCTCCTCTAGGCCACAATCCTTTCCTGTTAATACTAACTCTAAAGCTCTTGATGCTTCCTTTGCATCATCAAAGAACATTTCATAGAAGTCACCAACTCTATAAAAAAGTATACAATCTTGGTATTTATCTTTAATTTCTACATATTGTCTCATCATAGGAGTCAACGCCATTATTCCATCCTCCAAATTTCTAAATAATTATCTATTTTAATAGATATATTTTATCATAATGGTCTATAAATTGCTAAAGAGATTTTATTTATGAACTTTAAGGAAAAATATTATTAATACATGTAATTTTTTATTATAAAAGTGAATATATTATATCATAGTAACTTATTGAAAAATAAAAGTTGTCAGATGGTTTACATTAGAAATTCTGAATGTTAAAATATAATTACCATAATTTTACTAATACGTTTTCGCACAATTTACTGAAGTACAATATATTATTAAAATATCAATAAAAAAGAGAGGGAGATGTACATGCCGTTTATTGATTCGAAAGTTACAGTATCTCTTTCTGAAAATCAGAAGGAGTCTTTAAAAGATGAACTAGGAAAAATTATAGATGAGATTCCTGGTAAATCACAAAAATTCTTAATGTTAGGTTTTCAAGATAATTTTCCACTTTATTTTAAGGGTGAAAAATTAGATTATGGCGCTTTTATAGAGGTTAAGATGTTTGGCCGTGCCACTGAAGATTCTTTGAATAGAGCTACTAAAGAAATTTGTGATTTGTATAAACAAGCTCTTAACATTCCTCCAAAGTCTATTTATGTTAAATTTGAAGAGGTAGATAATTGGGGATGGAATGGAGCTAACTTTTAATTATCTAAAAATATCCTAGTATGAAATTAAAAAACTTTGCTAAGATACAAATTCTTAGCAAAGTTTTTTAATTGTTATTTTGTTTTTATAGGCAATTTTATTATAAAAGTGCTTCCTTTTCCTAGCTCACTTGAAAGGGTAATGCTACCTCCATGCAATTCTACAATATTCCTTGTTATTGTAAGGCCTAATCCGCTTCCACCCTTTGCTTCTGAGTTTTTATCTACAACTTGGTTAAATCTATTAAATATTGATTCATGATATTTTTCATCTATACCTTCACCATTATCCTTAACACTTATAATTACGAAATCTTTCAAATCATTTATAGAAACAACTATTTTTCCACCATCTTTAGTATGATTTATAGCATTACTTACTAGATTTACTATACATCTTTCAATTTCATAAGCATCACAAAGCATAATCTTCTCTTCAATATCTGGGTCTATTATTAGCTCTACACCATTTGACTTACTATATTCCTTTAATGATAAAGCAGCCTCTTCTACTACATATACAATATCATTTTCCTTTAGATTCAGTGTATAGTTTCCGTTCTCTATTTTTGATGTGTCTATCAAGTCATTAATTATCTTTAATAATCTATTTATATTTCTCTTTATCACATCCATATAGTAGCTTAATCTTTCCGATTCAATTCCTTCATCCCCCTCATTTAAACTCATTATAAGTTGTTGAGTTGAAGATAATACATTTAATGGCGTTCTAAGCTCATGGGATAGGTTGACAAAATAATTATTCTTTCTCTTTTCAGATTTTATCAATCTACTATATAGCTTTTTATTCTTTTCCATTTCATCAAAAAGATCTTTAGTTCTCTTATTTACTAATAAATCAAGTTTCTTAAGCTTTAAATGTTCTGTCAAGAATATAAATATAATTATTAAAACACAAATTAAAAAAGCAAAATTACTTCGCCAAAATGGAGGTTTAATAGTAAACGAAAGAGTCTTTTCATCACTAAATGAACCATTAGTACTTCTTGCTTTAAAAGCAATATTATATTCACCTGGTGCAAGATTACTTAAGGTTATTTCGTTACTATTCATAAGAATCCATTCATTGTGACCTGATGTAGTATTTCTATAATAATATTGTACATTCCTACTATTTTTGTAGTTAGGTAAAAATACCTTAATACTTATGGTGTTTTCTACATGTGTAAATCTTTGTTTATCAACCTCTTTAATACTTTTTCCATTAAGCTTAAATGTATCAAATCTTAGTTCAGGTAAATAATCACTGTTTACCACTTCATTAGGATAAAAAGCATTAAGACCACCTATTCCTCCGAAGTAGAATTTACCACTTTTTGATTTATAATAAGCATTTCCATTAAATTCATTACTTTGAAGACCATCTGTAATATCTAAAGTGACAAAGGTATTATTTTTTTTATCATATTTTGATATGCCTGAATTAGTACTCATCCATGGATTACCTTCATCATCTATTAATACACCATATATATAGTTATTTGGTAAGCCATCTTCTGTAGTAAAACTTTTAAACTTCTCTGTTTCCTTATTAAATTTATTAAGACCTAATCTTGTTCCAATCCACAAGTTACCTTCGTCATCTTCTGCTATACTTCTTATAACATCATCACTTAATGATTCTTCATTATTTTCATCACTATAATAAATCTTTACATCTTCTTGTTTTGGGTCCAACTTAATTAGCCCTCCATTATAGAAGGTTCCAAACCAGTACACTCCATCCTTGTCTTCATATATTGCACAGCAATATGTATCCCTTACACCTTTGCTTTTTAACCAATCATCAATGTTTTTAACACTGCCATCTTTTGGATTATATATATTATATCCATTGGTTGTACCTACCCAAACATATCCTTTAGAGTCTATTAATAAGCTTTTAATAAACTTATCAGATAATCCATCATCTACATCTATTACCTTTACTTTATTTTTATCTATATCAATTATATTTAATCCATTATTAGTACCAACATAAACATAGTTATCATACCCAGTTATTACGTTTATAGAATTATTAGAGAATCCATTTAAAGTAGATGTATTTACATGATGAATTTCATTAGTTTTCTGATTAATAACATTAACTCCTTTTGAATTAGTACCAACCCATAAATATCCGTATTTATCTTCATAAATACCATGAATTACATTTTCACTTAAGGTGTTGCTCCCTAATCTATCATCCTTCTTATATGTATCCATTTTAATATTTGGATCAAATACACTTATACCAGCATATGTTCCTACCCATATTAGACCACCTCTATCTTGATACACTGTAAAGGTATCATCATTTATAATACTTCTTTCATTGGAATTAGTATTATTGTAAGTAGTAAAATCATTACTTTCTTCCGAATATTTAGCTAGTCCTTCTCCTGTGCATATCCATAGATTATCATCTTTGTCTCTTAGAAAGTTTCTAACATAATTATTGGGAATAGAACGTATATCCTCTGGATTATGTCTGTATTCTTTTATTTCTTTTTTAACTGTATCTATTACTTTTAATCCATCATTATATGTACCAATCCATACAAGACCATCATCATCACAATGTATTCTTCTTACGCTTTTTGAAGTAGCTTCCTTGTATTTATCATCATATATAAAATCATTCACTCTTTTACCAGTAGAAGTAAGCTTGTCTAATCCTTTTTCTGTTCCTGCCCATATATAGCCTTCTCTATCTTCCATAATGGATAGAACAACCTTATTCTTTAAATTCTCCTCAACATCTGTAAAAGGCTCAAATTTATCTTCTTCCTCATTGTATATATCTATCCCATTGTATGTTGAAATTAATAACCTACCATCCTTTGTAATCACCATATCGTTAACACTGTTACTAGATAAGTTACCAATATCCTCACCATGTAGATATTGAGTTATAGTATCATTTTCTACATCAATTTTATTAAGTCCCCCATAGGTTGCTACCCATATGTATCCATATTTATCTTCTAATAACTTAGCTACATAGTTATTACTTAACCCTTTCGATGACTTTTTCTCTTTTCTATATACTTTATAGTTATATCCATTATATCTATTAAGACCATCATTTGTGGCAAACCACATATATCCTCTACTATCTTGGAGAATGGATTCTACTGTTGCTTGTGATAACCCGTCTTCTATTGATATATTTCTAAATATAATATCTCTATTTTCACTTCCTATTACAGGTATACCACATACAAAAATTGAAATTAATAATGTAGATATAAATTTTTTTATATTTTTCTTATTCATTTTATTAAGGCCTCCATAAGTTGCTACCAAGTATATCTATATTTATCTTATAATAAATTAATCAAACTACATATATTCTCTTGGAGAATAGATTAACTTTTACTCTATGTGATCCCCCTAGTAGTTATAGCTTTATTATTTAATTATACACAAAAATATTATATTTTTGTCAATTTGTGTAGTATTTATTGTAATTTTTTATATAATTTTATTGTTTTATGTATTTTAAATAAAAAAAGTAGCTGGTTATCTATTTTTATAGCCAGCTACAAAATATTTATCTCTTAAAAAGTGATAGTATGTCTTCTTCATCTAAATTGCTAATATTATCACCAAGTTTTATATCCTTTCCTACAACTTTATCTATTAAACTTTTCTTTTCCTCTTGAAGAGATATGATCTTTTCTTCTATTGTTCCTTCTGAAATCATTTTTATTACTTCAACCACATGTTTTTGACCTATTCTGTGTGCTCTATCAGTAGCTTGATCCTCTACAGCTGGGTTCCACCATGGATCAAAATGAATAACTATATCTGCACTAGTTAAGTTTAATCCTGTACCTCCAGCTTTAAGTGAAATTAAAAATACTGATGTATCATCATTATTAAAGTCCTCTACAAGCTTATTTCTTTTCTTTATTGGAGTTGACCCGTCTAAATAACAATAGGTTATTTCATTTTCTCTAAATGCTTTAGAAATATTGTTAAGCACCGATGTAAATTGGGAGAATACTAGAATTTTATGTCCTTCATCTATACTTTGACTAACAGTTTCTAAAAGTGCATCTATTTTACCACTTCCCCCTTTGTAATCATCCATTACAACTGAAGGGTCTAAACATATCTGTCTAAGCTTAGTAATGTATGATAATATCTCAATCTTACTTTTAGCAAATTCATCATTTTCAACCTTCTTTTCAATTATATCTTGGATATACTTAACATAGGTTGAATAAACCTTAAGCTGCTCATCATCAAGAGGTACTATTAATTTATTTTCAATTTTATCAGGAAGCTCTTTAATAACATCTCTCTTGTATCTTCTAAGTATAAAAGGCTTAATTAATCTATTTAAATCTTTAATTAAGCATTCATCTTCCTCAAGCCTTCTATGGTACCTTGTAGCAAACTTCTTTTCATCATAAAGATATCCAGGCATAATAAAATCAAAAATACTCCATAACTCCATAAGTGAGTTTTCAATTGGGGTACCTGTTAAAGCAAACCTGTTCTTTGATTTAATACTTTTTACTGATTTAGCATTTTGAGAAGATGGGTTCTTTATGTTTTGAGCCTCATCTAAAATACAATAGTCAAACTCTATTTCTTTATAAAGATCAACATCTCTTTTTATTAGATTATAGGTTGTAATTAAAACATCATATTTTTCTCTGTTTTTTAATATATCCTCCCTCTCTTCTCTATTACTATGTAGTATTCCAACCTTCATAGTAGGAGCAAACTTTTTAAACTCTTTATACCAGTTATAAACTAATGATGTTGGGGCTACTATTAAACTTAAAGCCTTTTCATTTGAAGAAAGGAAGGTTATGGTTTGAAGAGTTTTTCCAAGTCCCATCTCATCTCCAAGTATTCCACCGAATCCTAAGTAATCAAGAGTCTTAAGCCATGAATAACCAATCTTTTGGTACTCTCTTAAATTAGCATTTATACATTCTGGAATAGGAAACTCTTTTCCCTTTAACTTCCCTAGGGTAGTTTTTAAGGATTTTAATCCCCTTCTTCCTTTTACATATGTTATTTCATTGTCTTGTAGATAATCCTCAACATACATACCCTTATTCTTATTAAACTCTATGGTATTTTCACTAATTTCTTTATCTTCATTTAAAGAATCTAGGAGTTTAAGAAGCTTGTTAAGTTCTATTTCTTCTAAGTCTAAAAATTCTCCACTTGAAAGCTTATAAAACTTTTTGCTATCTCTAAAGGCCCTTAAAATATTTGTAGTTTCGTCTTCCTTTATGTCACCTAATTTAAATTTAAATTCAAAATAATCATACTTTCCTTTTCTAACTTCACCTTTAAAAGAATTGGAAGAAAGGTTCTTTATACCAGTAAACCTATCTGAATAAAATATTTCGCCATACTCATGAAGCTCTAGTATATCCTCTTTGAAAAATTTAAATATGTACTCATCATCCTTAAAGAATCTAAAAGTTTCATTAACCTCTTCAAAACCTAATTCTCTAAGTTTTCTTATTACCTTTTCCTCTTTATTACTATCCCTATATATAACCTTATCCTTTAAATTATGAAAATAGTTAAATTCATACTTATCATAACAAACATTCAACGTAAGGAATATATCATCACTTTTATCAAAATAGAACTTAAAGGATACTGGTGCTATAACCACCTTATTACTTAAGGATTTAGATAATTCTATATCATCACTAACCTTTTGCATAGAAGGTATTAAGTCTCTTAGCACCCTTTCTTCCTCATCCCTTGTAAAGAATATTGAGTTTCCATGATTAAAAGCTTCTAAATAAGGAGTTATTGACTCAATTTGATCATAGGATGGAAGATATATTGTAGTATTAAACATAAATACATCATTTGAATCATTTAAAGCCTCTGGAATACCACGAGGAGCCTCAAGCTTAATCAAATTTCCTAAATCCTTTAGATTCATAGGAAGAGGAATATTTTCCTCTAAAACTTCTGTTTCTATAAGTCTAGAATAGAATCCGTTTCCTAAATACACTCTAAAGTCCTTTATTATAGTCATAAACTCTCTTAAAAGAGCTTTAGGTATAGTAATTTGCTTTCCAGACACAAGCTTTTCATTAACCTTTCTAAAAGAATTAGATGATAAATCAATTTCCTTTAATAACTCAATAAAGCTTATTAATCTTTTAGTAGATGAAGTAAGTCTTTGTTCCTTTATGTTAAATATATAATCCTTGCCATAAGGGATAGATATTCTATTATAAAGAGCTACTAAAAAGGCATCTATATCCTTTAAGGTATATAGCTTGTTAGACTTCATTCCTTCAAGACCTATTTTAAATTCTGCTCCTAGTTTTCCTGTCCACTGTATTTTATTAAGTATAACCTCTATCTTTATCTTATCCTTCTTTTTTTCTTCACCAAGAAGTAAATCTAATATAGAACTTTCTGTTTTCTTTACAATATTCTCTTTAGCATCTGTTAATCCAAGCTCATCCTTTATGCTTGGATCTTCATCTAAAGAGTTAATAAACTTATAGAAGGTAGCTACTAGATGTTTGCAACAATATCCCCTCTTACTATTCTTCTTCTCAAAGGTATTACAGCTACAATGTGAAAATATTACTTCACTATTTCTCTTATCTATATCTAACTTACAAGAATACTGACTATATAAATCTTCAGAAATAACTGAACTAGTAAGAACTATTTTATCCTTATCACCTTCATAATTTAAATCTGAAATCAAATCATTTTTAAATACTCTTTCCCCATCTTTTTCATTTTTACCACAGGCACTTCTATTAAATCCTTCTATTAAATCTTGTTTTAACATTTAATCACCACATTCTCTTTAGATTAATCTAATTATATAATAACAGAACTTAAGTTCCTATGTCTAACTTCTATAGATTTTAATTCTAATAGCAAAATACTACCAACTTCATAAAATGTTATAAAGCAAACAGTTAATAAAATATTATTAACTCTCTAAAGGTTAATAAAATATCATTAACCCTAAAGTAGTTTATAAAAGTATATTAACTCTTGTTATTATTTTCTATGGAGGATTTATGTATAAGGCACTTATATTTGATATAAAAGATTCAAGAAAAATTCAAAATAGAGAAGAACTACAAAAAAAATTATTACAGTTAATAGAGGATTGTAATACTATTTTCAAGGAGTATATAGTAAGTCCTTTTTGTATTACCTGTGGTGATGAATGGGAAGGGTTATTAGTAAAGGATGCACCAGATTTAGATATTAAAAACTTTTTTCAAAAGAGGTTGCCCCCCAATATATTTTTTTATTTTGGAGTTGGCATTGGTGATATATCTATAAAGGATTTCTCTTTACCAACAAACTGTTTAGATGGTGAAGCTTTTATAAGAGCTAGAGATGAATTAAATAAAGCTAAGAATAACAATATCTATTCTTAGCTTTATATATCTAAATTAAATTATAAATGAGAATGCCTCCAATAAATGCAGTAACTAAACTTACTAAAGTTCCTACAATAAAGCACTCTACAAAGTAATCCTCTGAAAACTTCTTAAACCTTGCAATAGATTTTAGGGTTAAAATAACTGCAATTAAACCATACTGAGAGCAAACAACTGATATTATAATAAATAACCTTTCACAAATTCCTATTATAAAACCACCATTTTTAGCTCCTTCATCCTCTTGAGAACTATTTCTACCAATACTTTTTAATAAAAATTTAGAAAAATATCCTACTCCATAGCTGCAAAAAAGTATTATAAATACTATTGATAGAAAATTATTATAGGGGATAGCTTGGCTATATAGCGAATAAATATACTGAAGAAAATCCTCAAAACTAATATTATTAAATACAATGAATATTATATATAAGGATAAAAAATGAAGAAACTGATCTAAAATAAATAATACTAAATTTTCAATTTTAAAAGGCAGCTTCTCCATAACAACCTTATAGCAAGACTTTCCATAATCTATAATAAAATGAATAAAAAATATGGCTATTGCATATAAAAAGTAATTATTCAATGTTATTGAAGAGGTATAAACAACTATCCATGTTAAAAGTATGAATATAATACCATGAATAAATGCATGTATAAGATTATATTTTCCTGAGCTTATATACCATTTATATTTAACATTGTTTGCCCCTTCTCTTCCCTGAACTATTTTGTCACTTTGAAATACAAAATCACCAAGTATATGAGATATTAATGATATTAAAAACAATGTAAAATACATAACTATACTCCCTTAAAATTGCCAAATAGCTCTTCTATAAGCTTTATATTCTTTTCTATCACAAAGAACTCAGCTGAATTTAACTTTTGAGATATATCAGATTTTGAGTTAGACACCCCATCTTCAACCATCTTTTTATAAGATCCAGCCTTCCTGTAACTTTTAATAATCACCCATTGTTTAGGAGTTACCTTATTAATTAATATCTCTGTATTCTCAATTAAAGCATTAATAATATAGCTTATATTTACTGTAGGATAACCCCCATCGCTTACTAATGATATAGCGACTTCATCCTTTTCCATTATAGAATACTCATTTAAATAAACTCTATTTACCTTAGACTTAATTGTATCTCCAGATTTTTTAGCTATGTTTATGGCATTTCTTGCATTTATAAAGGCTTCTCCGTCCATGTTGGAGCTATTACTATAGACCTCTGTACTAATACTACCAATACCTATGCCTGAGTAGGTTTTAATGTCATAATCACTTAAAAACTCATTAATTTCAGTGATTATAGTATAGCTTTTAGAAATATCCTTAAGAACTATTTGCCACTCATCTCCTAAGGTAATTGTAATAGGAGTTAAAAGTTTATCTTCATACTTTTTGCTAAGAGACTTTAAGTAATTTTTAATTATATTTTGAACTTCTATTCTATTTTTGATTTTACGCGAATGAACAATATCCATGTTTATAACGCTGTATATCATTTTATTATCTCCACTTCGTTTTTTTATTAAATTATACCATATAGTTACATAATTTAACCATAAAATTAACTCTCCAATGGGAATATTTGACCATCTACATAATATCTATACATCTGTAGTGTAATCTTATTTACAAGAACTATAGAATCTGCTTGATATCCTCCATCTGGACTATTATAAATAATATAGAATCTATAATAATCTTTATCTATATTCTCAGGAAGGTTTAGATTGTCTTCAGTATACTTATAATCTACTTCATCTTGAGTTTTTCCAGTATAGTCATAAATCCTATGCCTTATATCATCTATAGAAAGTCCGCTGTAGTCATAGTGAGGAATATTCCTTTCATCGCCTTTAACCTCTAACAGCTTAAATATACCATTGTCATACTTCATTATCTCTACAACGTCTATAATCTTATCATTAGTTGATGCATCCCTTAAGGAAAACCTATTTAAAAGCTCATATACATTGTCACCATCTACATCCTTTAAAATACTACCATTGGACTCTTGGGTATAATTATCCTCCTTGTTTGTAGTTCCATACTTATCATAAAATCCATTTTCTATATAAAAGTTCTTTTTATCATCAGGAATCTTATATTTATAATACTTATAACTTTTTGTATCCATAACATAAAAAGAATAATCACTTAAAAAGCCCTTATTATACTTTGGAACATCCTCCTCTGCTACTAAATATTCACCATCTTTATAATAGAAAAGAAGAGAATAGTGACTTGCCCCGGCACCTTGTACATTTATTAAAATATCCTTTATCTTATCTCCAGTGGCATCTTGTGCATCAGCTACTTCTATGCTCATAGGGTCTACTTCCTTAACATAAAGTGTTCTATTATTGCTTCCATCTATTATTTGAATATAAGCCTTTTTAGAATTAAGATTATCATTTTCAAGTAGTTTTATAATATCTCCAACCCCATCACCATCAATGTCTGTTGTAATACTATTTATCTCTTTGTATCCTTCAACACTTAAATTCTCATCCAAGTTAAATTTAATATTATTTTTGTTTACTTTAGTACCCTCATTAGTTTTATTTGTCCCACAAGCTACAAGAGATAATGCAAATACACAAAGCAAAGCATAAACTACTTTTTTCCTCATACTCATTCTCCTAAATAATAATTATACTGTATTAATATTTAAGGAACCTTAAAATAATGATTCATAAAAAAAGAAACTGCAAAAGCAGTTTCTAATAAATTATTCTACTATTTCTCCAAGTAATGAGAATGGTTGAGCTCTATTTATGTGAACATTAACTAGCTTACCAACCATAGAAACATCTCCTGGGAAGTTTACAAGTCTACCATTTCTTGTTCTACCCATTAACTTAGTTTCATCATTTTTAGATGGTCCTTCAACTAGAACCTCAACAGTTCTACCTTCATAAACCTTATTTCTATTGATTACGCCTTTATTAATAACGTCAACTAATCTGTTAAATCTTTCGTGCTTAACATCATCTGGAACTTGATCTTCCATTCTGTCAGCTGGTGTATGGTTTCTTCTTGAGTAAATGAAAGTAAATGCTGAATCATATCCAACTTCTTCACAAAGATTTAAAGTATCTAAGAAGTTTTCTTCTGTTTCTCCAGGGAATCCAACAATAATATCCGTTGTTATTGAGCACTCTGGGATTTCTTCTTTTATCTTCTTAATTAAGCTCATGTACTTTTCTCTATCATAGTGTCTGTTCATCTTCTTTAAGATTTCATCAGAACCACTTTGAACTGGAAGGTGAATTTGCTCACATAACTTGTCACATTCTTTAATAGCCATAATAACATCTTCTGTTAAGTCCTTAGGGTGAGATGTCATAAATCTAACTCTTTCAAGACCTTCAATTTCATTAATTCTTCTAAGAAGTTTAGCAAAATCTATTTCTTCTTCTAGTCCTTTTCCATATGAGTTAACATTTTGCCCAAGAAGAGTGATTTCTTTATATCCTTGAGCTACAAGTTCCTTAATTTCCTTTTCAATTTCTTCTGGTCTTCTGCTTCTTTCTCTTCCTCTAACATAAGGAACTACACAGTAAGTACAGAAGTTATTGCATCCATACATAATAGTAACAAATGCTTTTATTGAGCTTTCTCTATCTACAGGAATACCTTCAATAATTTCAGTTTCTTTGTCAAATATTTCTTTAACTTGAACCCCTTCAGTCTTTACCCTATTTAAGTATTCAGGGAACTTATAAGAGTTATGTGTACCGAAGATAATATCAACATATGGGAACTCTTTTAAGATTTTATCAGCCATCCCCTTTTGTTGCATCATGCAACCACAGATACCTATAACTAAATCAGGATTATTTTTCTTTAGTTTCTTAAGTAGTCCTAAATTTCCATAAACTTTATTTTCAGCGTTTTCTCTTACGCAACATGTATTAAATAAAATAATTGAAGCTTCTTCTTTAGCTTCAGTCTTTGTATATCCAATTCTCTTAAGCATTCCTGAAAGCTTTTCAGAGTCTTCTTCATTCATTTGACAGCCCCATGTTTCAATATAATACTTTAGATTTTTTACTTCTGACATAGTATTCTCCTTTACATGCAAATTTCTAATGTATTATAACAAATTTATTGCATAAAATAAAGGGTTGTTATTTATTAATAAAAATCTATCAAATCTTTAAAGGCTTGATATATTTTCTATATCCCAATATGTAATATAAAAATCATTTACAATTCACTTATTTAACATTATTTTAATTGTATTATTAATGTTTATAAAAAAATCACTGTATATCAGAGTATAGATATACAGCGATTTAAATTTTAACCTATTTTATTTTCTTTTTTTAATACTACAAAACAAGCTCCTGCTACAGATATAACGAAAAGTGCAAACCATAAACCTATATTTGCATTATCTCCAGTAGCTACACTTTGTCCTTCTGTTTGTTTTAAATTGTTAAATGCATTTTCCAATTCTGCTATTGCCTTTTCAACTTCTTCTGCTGTGGCATCTTTATTTTCAATAACAGTTTTTGCAGAATCTAAAGCATTTTTTAGGTTATTCCAGCTTCCATCTGTATAGTTTCCCTTTTCTAATTTAATAAGTTTATTATATAACTTTATTAGTCTAGTTTTATCCACTTTTACTTCAAGCTTAGATAATGCATCTGCAAGATTATTATATGCTGCTTCAATTTCTTCTTTTGAGGCATTAGTATTATCTAATACCAATTGAGCAATTTTAACAGCATTCTCAAATACTTTAAGGGAAGCTTGTGTATATTTAGAGGTATCCAAGCCTTCTATTTTATTTAACAAAGCTTGTAAGTCATCTTTTGAGATTCCTTCTTCTGGTGTTGTTTCAACAAGCTTATCGTAAGCATCAGTTAACTCATTGAATGCATTATTAATTGCTTCTTGCGTAGCTAAATCATCATTTAACACGCTTTTTGCCTTTTCTAATGCTTTGATAAATAAACTCCAGCTCTCCTCAGTATAATCATCCTTTTCTAGGGACTTAACCTTATTATATAGATCCTCTAATTGAGATTTATCCACTTCAACTGTGTTGTCTTCTAATATTAAACTAACCATTGCAACTGATAATTCTGTTTTCATAATTTCAACATCATTTGCATTTGGTTCTTCTGAATCTACTAAAGCTTTTGCCTCTGCAATCTTATCTTGAAGAGTTTTCCAAGAATCTACTGTAAATCCTTGATCTTCAATAGCTGAAGCTTGATCAATAAGTTTATTTAATCCTTCAAGATCTGCTTTTACATCCACTGCATGTAATTTAATTTCAGAAGCTGTTCCATTATTATTTACTGCTTCTAGTGCAACTAATCTTACATGTTTAGTTGTAACTGCATCAAACTCAATAATTTTTGCTTCAGAATTTCTTGCTAGGGTTCCTTCCTTAACCTTTGTATAGTTAACACCATCATCACTTACTTGAATCTCGTATTTAGTAATAGTTCCATTAAGTCCACTTTGACGAGGAACATATGTCAATCCATTTACCTTAGTTGGCTCGTCCATTTCAAGGTCAATCCAATGAGGCATTGTAGTTACATTCCAGTCTGTATGCCACATAGTTCCAGTGTTATCATCTAATACATTTTTAGGATCAGATCCATCTTTTTGGTAACTAGAAGCTGTAGCTTTAATTATTGAATTATCAATATAATTAACATTTTTTATAGGTTTTGCTACCAATCCATTTAATGCAGATGCTAATGATTTTTCGTATCCATCTACTGTAGATTGTAATGAAGCTGGTAAGTCTCCTCTAATGCTATTCTTTACAAATAACAATACATTTACACTTTCTTCTGTATATGGAGATAAGTCTTCTGGAATTAAAGATAAATATGCATTTACTCTAGAATAATCAGCTTTTTCAAAATCTAAATCCTTTAATATTGCATTAATTTCATTAGTTTTTTCGCTAATTTCTTGTGATGTTGGATTATATTTAGTAAATATCTTCTTAGAATCCTTTATTAATGCACTTAGTTTATGGTTTTTATTTTCTTTTAAATATTCACTAGCATTCCATACTGCATAATCTAATTCCATAGTGGAAGCATATTCTGCATTTTTAGCTAATCTTATATCATCTACATATCCTATAAATGATTTAGTTTTGCTTCCAATATATTGCATAGGGAACATATTAGTTGCAAGCAATGGTCTTCCTTCTACCTTTTCTCCATCACCTAAGGTATCCACTAAGTTTCCATTTACATATAAAGAAATTTGATTTAACTCATTCTTAAATTCTAATTCTACCCATTCATTTACAGGTAGTTCATAATTAAATGAATAATCATATTTTTCTCTTGAGAAACCAACTTTTCCAGTTTCCTTTTGAACTGCTTTTATAGAACCGTATTCTGATTCAAATAAAATTTGTTCTTCTTTACTACTTGAAGTACGCTTAACCTTTACACGTAAATCATTATTCAATCCTACTGTGTTTAACTTAGATTGAACGTAGCTTTCATTACCCTTTAACTCTAAAACATTTTTACCATCTTCTTCTTTAATTTCTGCATTACTTCCTGAAGTTAAATTATATCCATTAGATGATGAATCCTTTAAATCATCCATATTATATTGTGCAATATTTTCAGATTTTGTTTCTACATCATAATCAAAGTTTACTGTAGGGTCTTCTCCAATTTCATTAATTTTTTCTTTTGCTTCATCTAATGATAAGTCATTTTTACCCCATAGTTTTGCAGCAAATAGTGGCATTGCTCCACCAATACGATCATAAACATCATATTCACTTACACCATTATTAAGATAGTCAGTCATATCATTCCATACAGCAAATGCACCACCAATCATTTGGTCATCACCAGCAGGAATAGTAACACCACCAATAGAATTAATTGGTAGGTTATACATAGTGTTATCATTTAAGTAATCATAATAGTACCCTGCATTAGGAACAATATAGTAGTTACCATCATTACAGTTAATTAAATCGAAGCCTTTTTCGTACATTTCATCCATGTTAGCATAACCAAAGTTCCATAAATTCATTTGTACGTTTTCACTTCTTACAGGAGTTGTACCTCTACATTGAGATAAGCTTCCCCATATACGTGCAGTTCTTCCTGTATCTTGAACATACTCTAACATATCATCTGCAAATTTTCTGTAGGATTCTTTATCTGCATTATATTCATCTGCTCCTACATGAATAATTGTTTGATCATCAAATACTGGGTCTTCACCCATCATATACTCATCAAAAATACTCTTAACAAAATCTAAGCATTCATCATATTTTGTTTTTAAAGCAAGGTGATCATTATCACGTCCCCATGTTCCATGACGTAAATCAGGACGTACTTTAGTTAGTGCAAGAGAGTGAGCAGGAGTATCTATTTCAGGAACAATATTAACCCCATATATTCTTGAAGTTTTAATGAATTCATTAAATTCATTTTTAGTATAAAACATATCTGTACTAGTTAAATCAGCTTTGTTTAATCCGTTATTACCGCCCTCTTTTATGTCAGACTCTAAACGGAATGCAGAATAAGCTTCCATTGGATCTTTACCAGCAGAAGAATAGTTTTCTAACGGAATTAGGTTATCATTTAAGTGAACTTGGAAATCATTTAATTTATACCATGACATTTCCTTTACTACTTGTTCTAAATAATCCATAGTAAATGTCTTACGACCTACATCAAGAATAAATCCTCTTACTTTGTATAGTGGATAATCTCTTGTAACTCCTTTTGGAATTGTAATATTATTGTTTTGTTTTAAGATCTGTAATATTGTTCTTGTTGCCCAAAAAGAACCTGTTTCTGTTTCAGCTTCTACTGTAATATAATCTGAAATATCCATTAAATATCCTTCGTCTTGTAAACCTTTAGATTGGTCCTTTGTTAAAGTAAAGGAAATATCTCCAGCCTTAGGTGTTACTCCTGAAACTACCTTTAATGTTTTACCGCTCATTGCCTTATAATCTTCAGCAAAAGTTTCAGCCATTTCTTTAAGTTCTGAAGGAACAATTATTCTAGAGGAATTTGAAATTGTAAAGTTTCCTTTGCTTCCTTTCCATTCACGAAGTTCAGGAATTACAACTGGAGAAGCATTCTCCCCTTCTTCACTTGTATATTTACCAGGAACTTTTATAGCACATTCTTTGAACTTGTACTCTTTAGTCTCTTCATTAGTAACTTTAAATGAGACGTTTACAGTAACATCAGTTATAGGTTCATAAATTGTTAAATCTTCACCAATTACTTGTTCATAATCAGTACCATTATATTCAACAATAAAACCATCTTCATTTGGTAAATTAGAAATATCTAGCTTTTTATCACCTTTCTTAGGAGATTCAATATTAATAGAATTTACAATATCAGAGATGCTTTTTTTAGTATCTCCCCCATAAACCTCCATTTCATAAAGTGAAACAGAATTCCATGTAACAATTCCATCAGGATCATCTGCAGTATATTCATTGATATATAATCTTACATATCTTGCATTATATACTTTATCTAGAATGATTTTTTGATCCTTTCTAGATGGATTTTCAGTGAAACTTTGTATTGTTTTCCAGTCATTATCATTCATAGGGTTACTTAATGTGTCAGCTATTTGTATTTCATACTTTGTAGCATTTCTTCTTTCCCAAAATAAATTAATTGTTTTTATATCTTGTTTTTTACCGAAATCTACATAAATCCAAGCTGGCTTTCCAGTTGCAGACCAACGAGATCCTTTTGATGTAGTATCACCATCAACAGCTTTATCTCCACTTAAGGAACTTGTTTCAGAATCACTAACGAATACTTCTTTACCAAAAGCAATATTTTCTGATGGATCTTGCTCATCAGGCATAGATGAATCTTTTAGCATTACTTTAAAATCACTGCAGGAAACGTTAGGATAGCCCTTTTGTTCAGTTACTTCTAACTTTACATATCTTCCTTTTACAGATTCTTCTAATAAATTTTCAGATATTTTTGTAGTATTACCTGCTTGTACAACTACTGGGTCCCCCCAATTGTTAATATCATTAGATACATAAATATTATAGCTTGAGGCATAATTTTCATTGCTTTCCCAGATCATTCGAAAATAATTTAACTCTTCTTCCTGACCTAAATCAACATATGCCCACTGAACTGGTTTACTTTCTGATGACCACCTAGACCCCTCATCTTCATCTGTTAAATTGCTAGCAGGCATGGTACTGTACTCAGCACTTGCAATTACATTCTTGTTTAATGCCAAATTTACATTAGGTGAAGTTTTAGCTGAAACTGTCATTGCATTAAATGGAATTAAATTCACTATCATAGCGGCACTAAGTAAACTATTAATGATACGCTTAAATTTCATACTTACCTTCCTTTCTTTTTAGTCTTGTCTAGTTTTTTATTGATACAATACCTTCTCAATCCCCCTATTTACATCCCTCCTGTCTTCCATGTAAATAATCACAGATAAATTATTTACATATTTATACAGTTTCAGTTTATAGCTTGTTGCCTTATATGTATTTGCACTAATTAGTAAAATTTGTGAACTTTTGGTTTTTTGCAATTTAGAAACAAAAAAATAAGAACTCTAAATTTTAGAGTTCTTATTACTTCAATACCCTACCATTAATATGATAAATATAACTGCCATTGCACAGTTGCCTATAAATATATCGTCTTTTTTCTTACATTCTATTACTCTCACACCATATATCCTTTTACTTGGATATAAAAACTGAACTCCATCTTTAGTAAAAGAATCTAAAAATATATGAAGTAAATAATTAATACACCAGACTATAGCTATATTTATATCAATTAGTAAAATAAATAAGGTAGTAAACACTAATGATAACACCGAATGAGTTATTTCCTTTTTCTTAAACAAATCTGGTGCAACTGCTGAAAATAGCCCCCAAAAAGCTATTGGTACCTCTAGTATTAAGGGTAAAGTAACAGCCAATGCCACCACAATATGTGTTTTTTTAGTCATATTATTACCACTTCCTAAACTTAGTTATAAGAATAGTATTACCTAAAATTTCATATTTATAGGTATATAGTTTACCAAAAAATATAAGACTCAAGGTTAATCTTGAGTCTTTTTCTTATTTAGCAATCTTAGTTCATAAAGTATATCGCTTGCTCCCATTAATAAAAATCCTATAAATTTTAAAGCAATGTCCATATTTACCCCTCAATCCCCTATTAAAACCCTAATAGTCTACTTTGAATCTTATCAAATTCATCTTGTGTTATTACCCCTGAATCAAGCAATCCCTGTATCTTTAAAATCTCGTCTACTGTAGATAATTCATTACTAAGATCATTATCATCTGAAGAAGAATTTAAAGAATTATTTTCAGAATTTATTGTACTCTCAAGGAATTGCATAAGTTCTTTTACAGTACCATAAATTGAGTTATATAAATTTGAACGTATATTTAGTTCACTAGCTACAATTTTTATCTCTTTATTCCCCTTGTTTTTATTAGAGGAATATAATCTTAGCTTTAAGCTATTTACAAAAGCAGTAGTAGTTTGTCCATTTATATTTTCTATTGGAGGTTGCCCTAAACCACCTTTATTAATAACAAAACCATTCTCAACTAATTCAAATCTTGTTATATCACCATATCTATATACAACTGCATCTTTAACACGTTTACCAAAACTATCTAGAACTTGGAACATCTTATTTTCTTCATCTATCTCTATGTATGTTCCAATCTTCTTATTTCCATTAAATTTGTTTAATTCCTCTTGATTAAGAAGGTATTTTGAAATTGCATCTTCAATCTCTCTTACTCTTCTTTGTGATATATCTACAGTATTGCTTAGATAGTCATAACTTTTGTCATAACATTCTTTACAAATGAATCCGTTAAATATGGCAACTTTTGCCCCTACCTTATTACACACCATACAAGATTCTTTTTTGCCAAAAATACCCATGCCGTCACCCTTTCTCTACAAAATCATTATACTATCATACACTTTTTTTAACAATATTAATAACCTTAAATATGTAAATTGCATATTATATATTACAATATTCATCAATTATTTTAGTAAAACTCTTATTATTTATTTGTAGGACAAATAAAAAGTTGGTGAGAAAATGAAAAATATTAACTACTTTTTTCAAAATAAAAGAGCTAATTTTGGTGATGTTATAAGTGTAAATAGAGGGTTATATAGACATTATGGTATATATATAAGCGATAATACAGTAATTCATTATGCATCCTTTGGTAGGGATTTTGGTAGAAATGTATGCATTCATGCAACAAGCTTAAGAAGATTCTTAAATGGATCTAGGGGATATGAAGTTTGTGTTTTCCCTAATGGATTTAATTGTAGAGAGACTGTAAAAAGAGCCCTATCTAGAATTGGAGAAAGGCGTTATAACCTATTTACAAATAACTGTGAACATTTTGCAACATGGTGTAAAACTGGAGTATCTTATTCAAAACAAATTTGAATAAATGGCTATATAAAAAACTCTGCTTGTCAGAGTTTTTAGTATTTTGTATTAAACTAAAGGTAAGTCAAATAAGATGATAAAAAGGAACTGACCATAAGGCCAGCTCCAATATTTGAATAAAGGGATTTGCGAATTTTAATTACTTAGTTGCTCCTTCAAGTGCCTTATTTACTGCTTCTAAAACACCCTTTGAAGAATTTGTAGCACCACTTACAGCTTCAACGCCTTCAGTACCTTGCTTTTCAATAATTTCTGGAATCATATTATCCTTAACTCCATCAATTAATGTCTTTGTTTCGTTATGTTCAACTACATCAACTGTAGAAATCTTACCTTTTTCAACATTAACTTCAACTTTAATTGTTCCTGAAGTTCCTTGAGCTTCACCAGTGTAAGTACCATCTGTATACTTTCCACCTCCACATCCAACTAGAACACCAGCTGTTAATATAGCTGTAGCTATTAATGAAACTAATCTCTTTTTCATATCTATTTCTCCTTACTATTTTACTAAAGCAGCAGCATTCTTACCTGCAACTCTTCCATATACAACAATATCAGCTAAAGCATTACCACCAAGTCTGTTACCACCGTGTACTCCACCAGTAACTTCCCCTGCAGCAAATAATCCTTTAATTACATTTCCATCTTTGTTTATAACTTCAGCATTTGTATTTATCTTAATTCCACCCATTGTATGGTGAACAGCTGGAGTTACAGGAATTGCATAAACCTTACCTTGATTTAATTGTCTTGGTAAATCTTCTCTTCCAAGTTCACTATCAACCTTTGAAGATACTGCATTGTTATATGTATCTACAGAAGCTTTCATAGTTGCCTTGTCTATTCCTAGCTTTCCTGCTAATTCTTCAACAGAATCTGCTTCTGTAACAAGTCCCATGTTGAAGTACTCTTCTGTAGCCTTTAAGCTCTTTCTTAAACCTTCATCAAAGAAAAGGTAAGCAACCTTATCATCTTGTTCTAATATAGCCTTAGAAACAACGTCTCTAGTTAATAATTCATTTACGAATCTCTTACCTGATTTGTTTAATAATATAGCACCGTTTCCTCTAACAGCTTCAGTAACCATTACTGCCTTATCAGGAACAACTGTTGGGTGAGTTTGAATTTCTGCCATATCAACAAAATCTGCATTAACTGCTTCTGCAAGTTTTATACCATCACCAGTAGCACCATTATGGTTAGTTGTAGCAAATCCTTTAAGGTCAGCCTTATTTTGCACTACCATTTCTTGGTTAGCAGAGAATCCACCTGCAGTAATTACAACTGCCTTAGCTTTAATTGTATATTCTTTACCTTCTTTATCTGTAGCCTTAACACCTTCAACATTTCCATCTTTGTCAAGGATTATCTCTTTAGCTTCGTTCCATAATCTTAAGTCTACCTTTTCTTTATCAGCAGCTACTTTTAAAGTATCTACTAAGTGAGCACCTACTGCTGCTCCACCAGTTGGTCTATGAGTTCTATAGTTTGTTGAACCTGCCATCTTACCAACATCTGAAAGGTCAGCTCCAATATCAGTTAACCATTTAACTGCATCTTTAGCTTCATTTGCTAGCTTTTCAACTAATTCAGGATTGTTTTTATTATATCCACCCTTCATAGTATCTTTAATCATTTGATCTATGCTATCTTCAATTTCTTTAGCTTTTTGTTGGTCAGTTTCAGCAGCATTTAATCCACCTGTAGCTCTGTTAGTGTTACCACCTACCATAGGCATCTTTTCTAAAAGAACTACCTTATTTACACCTTCTTGTTTTGCTTGAACAGCTGCAGATAATCCAGCTCCACCTGCTCCAATTACAACAATATCAGCTGTTTCACTTTTACTTCCACATCCTATCATACCGAATGTTGGAATTGCTATAAGCGCACTTAACACTAATGCAAGCACCTTTTTCTTCATATGTTTATCCCCCTTATAACTAAATTGTTTTCTTTCAACAATTAAAAGTATAAGGGGGATATATAGTTACAGCAATAATTTGGTCTTATTGTTTATTTTGTTCATTTTGTTCATGAATTTAATAACATATAATAATTAGTTGGTCTTCCTATCTTTCCATATTCACAAATCTTATCTACCTTGTTTTCCTCATGTAATTTCTCTAAATATCTTCTTACTGTAACTCTTGAAAGCCCTATCTTATCAGCAATTTCTTCAGAAGTTAATTTTTCATTTGGATTTTCATATAGAAAATTAATGATACTTTCATAAGTTTTAATATTTATACCCTTAGGCATAGGTGATTCACTACACTTTGTAGTTTTGCTAAGCATAAAATTATCTATATGCTCCTGATCTAATTCATCCATAGCATAGAGTTCCTTCTTAATGACCTTATATTTTTCTAAGGCTTCCTTAAGTCTATCAAATCTAAAGGGCTTAATTAAATAATCCATAGCTCCATACTTAAATGCATCTCTTACTGCCTCTTTACTTCTATCTGCAGTAATTAGAATTGCATCTACAGTAATATTCTCATTTCTTGTCCACTTTAGAAAATCTATACCATTTCCATCAGGTAAGAAAATATCAATTAAGACTAAATCTATCTCATCCCTTAATTCTACAATAGACTTTTTAGCCTCTTCTATTCTTCCACATTCTTTTACAAGCTTAATACCTGATATCTTATTTAAAAATTGAATATTAATAGACCTAACCATAGGATCATCTTCAATAATCATAACTTTTATCATTTGTAAATCCTCCATTAAATTACTATATCCCATATGGTTTCATTTTCATCTGAAATTAAATTTATGGTTCCACCATTTGCTTCTACAATCTCTTTTATATTATAAAGACCCATGCCCCTAAAGTCTCCTTTTGTAGAATATCCTCTAGTAAATAACTTTTCTTTTCCTTCTTCATCAATCATTGCTCCATTATTCTTCACAAGAATTTTTATATTTTTGTCTTGATATATACCAACAAAAATATATCCTTCATCCTTTTTAGATACTTCCTCAATGGAGTTTTGTATTAAGTTACCTATAATAATTAGTAATTCATTTAATGAAAGCCCCCTAGGTATCTCCTTAAAGTTACTTTTTTCATCCACTTCAAATTTAATCTTGGCTTCATCTGCTCTATTATATTTTGCAAAAATAAGCCCTTGAATAGAAACTTCTTTAATATTTCTTAATGAATCAGTAATTAACCCTCTCTTTGAAGTGGTGTTAAATATGTATTCAATAGCCTTATCATTCTCCTCTAATTGAATAAGGCCTGCTATTGTATGTAATTTATTCATGAATTCGTGATTTTGAGCTCTTAAGTTCCAAAATAGCTCCTTAACCCCAGTTAGTTCTTCTGCCATATTTGTAACTATAGTCATATCTTGAATGCTGGCTATTCCACCTTCTACATTTCCTGAATCACCAAAAATTGTGTAAAAATTAGCCATAATAATGTTATCGTCAATTCTAATTTCTTTATTAAAAACTCTAGACCTTCTATACATAGTTTCCATTAGGTTATCTAGAATTACACTAGGGACCTGAGCCCTAGAATTAATTTTTAGGATTTCCTGTGCCCTTGTATTCATCAGTCTAACATCGCCAGTTATATTTATAGCAATAAGTCCATCATGAACATTATTAATTATGGACTCTCTTTCAAAAAGAAGTAATGCAATTTGATTTGGTTCAAGACCAAATATAGCTTTTTTTATATTTCTTGCTAGTATTCTAGCTCCTAAAATAGATACCATTAAAGTAAAGAAAAGCATAGGCAATATTTTATTTGTATACTTTTTCATTTCGTATAGCATATCACCTGCTAAAATACCAACAGATACTGCCCCTACTTGTTCCCCCTCATAATAGACAGGAACAAATGATCGTATAGAAGGTCCTAGACTTCCTGTTTCCTTTGACACATAGGATTCACCATATTCAAGTACCCTATACTTGTCGTTCTGTCCAAATTTAAGTCCTATATTTGCAGGTATAGGATGTGAATATCTTATACCATCCATATCCATAACTACAATAAATAAAACTTTTGTTTTTAATCTTAAGTTTTCAATAAAATTTTGAACCTTCATTGTACTTATTTCCTTATTTGCCAAGGTTTCTTGTACTAATGGTACTGATGAAACAACCCTACCTGTATCTAGGAGTCTTGCTCCAGTATCTTCTTCAATTCTTCCCTTTATCATTTCATAAGAAAAAAAAGATATAATTAATATAGTTCCACTAATTAAAAATATAATTAACAAAGTAAACTTATTTTCTAGTTTCATAGAAACACCTTTTCTTTAGTAAATTAAATAAGATCCTTTGCCCAAAGCCATGAGCAAAAGTCACCAATCTCCTTAAATCCTACACTGCTATATAATTTTTTTGCATGAAAGTTATTATGATCTACCCTTATATAAATATCTTTTATATTTGCTCCCTTTGCCATATCTAGAAGCTTAATTAATAGATCTTTCCCATAGCCTTCATTTCTATAGCCATTAACTATTCCAAAGTTAACAATAAGATTTATATCCCTATTATAAATTATTTGACCATATCCAATTATTTTGTTTTTAACCTTTATAAAAACACATAAGTCCTTTAAATAGTATTCTTGTTTTATATCATACTTTATATCATCTACTGTAAGAGGGGTTCTATTATCTTCATTGAAAATTTCATTTTGCAATTTACATCTAATTTCATCATCTTTTCCTGCATCGCATAGACTAAATGTTGCATTAGTTCCCCTTCTTTTAGGATTAAAGTCTTTAAGATTAAGCTTCATAAGGTTAGTAACCCTAATTTTATTCATTTTCATAGTATTAATTAAATATTTTGTATATGCATCTTCATAACCCTCATATATTACTAAGCTACTTTTAAATATTGAAAGAACCTTTTCATTAAAAAAGTGTATATACTCTTCCTTTAAATACATGTCAGATATTTTGGTTGATTGAGATGTTGAAACATCTGTCCACATATACCCAACATATTTGTCCTTGTATTTTATAAGCTTTACATACTTTTTTACAAAATATTTTACTATAAAGGATTGATTATCATAATATTTATAAAAATTCAATCTATAAGGGGTTTTGTTTCTAGCCTCATATAATAATTTCTTAAATTCCTCTGTGTTTTTACTACTTAGTTTCTCAATTACCATCATAAACACAATACCTCATAAAACATAGTGAAAAGAACTCCCTTATATAATATGGGAGTTCTTTTAATTTATTACCTAATTTTAAACGTCTTTAATACTTAAGCTAATTCTCTTCTTTTCTGCATCAACAGCTAAGATCATAGCTTTAACTTCTTCCCCAACCTTTAATACTTGTGAAGGATGTTCAACTCTATCATGGCTTATTTTAGATATGTGAACTAATCCATCAACACCAGGTTCTAATTCAACAAAAGCACCAAAGTCATTTAATCTAACTACCTTACCTAAAACAACAGTTCCTTCTGGGTATTTTTCATTAACCTTTGCCCATGGTTCTTCAGTTAATTGTTTTATACTTAATGATAGCTTGTTAGTTTCTTTATCAAGATCTATAATCTTAACCATAACCTTAGAGTCCTTAGTTAATACATCTTCAGGCTTTCTTACATGGTTCCATGAAATTTCTGAAAGGTGAATAAGACCATCTATTCCATTGATTTCAGCAAAAGCACCAAAGTTTGTAAATCTCTTTATTTCTGCTTCTACTACATCTCCAAGATGTAATGTTGACCAAGCTTTTTCTTCTCTTTCAGCCTTTTCTTTTTCTAATATAACTCTTCTTGAAGCTACTATTTTAGAAGGATTTTCTTTAGAGAATTCTATTAACTTAACTTCTAAAGTTTGACCCTTTAACTCTTCTTTGTTATTTACAAATTTAATATCAATTTGTGAAGCTGGGATAAATATTCTAACTCCATTTAAATGAGCTACTAATCCTTTTTCCATTACAGTGTCTATTTTAACTTCGAAAATTGCTTCTTCATTATATAACTTTTCTAGTTTTTCCATTGCTTCTTTCTTTTCAAACTCTAATCTTGAAAGAACAACGTAATTATCATCATTCTTAAGTTTAATTACCTTAGCCTTGATGCTGTCTCCAACTTTTAGTTCTTCTGCAAGTTTTGAAGGATCTTGAAGACAAGTTAATTCCTTAAATGGTATAACTCCATCTGACTTATATCCTACAAGAGAAACTAATATTTCATCTCTTGTTTTTGAAAGTATTTCTCCTTCAACTTCGTCACCAATTTTGAACCTTCTGTCAAGTTCATTCATTAATTGTAGTTGATCATCCATTTTGTTTAGTTCATCTTGCATAGTATTAATAACCTCCCTAATTATCCAATCTGGTGTTGATGCACCAGCGGTAATCCCTATTGTTTTAAAGTTTTTATTATTTATATATTCTTCTGGTAATTCAGAAGCATTTTCTATATGTATTGTATTTTCACAATTTCTCTTAGCAATTTGATAAAGCTTTGTTGTATTAGAACTGTTTTTTCCTCCAATTACAATCATAGCATCAACAGATTTAGATAATTCATCAGCGTTCTTTTGATTTACTTCTGTAGCATTACAAATTGTATTGAATGCAAGTACTTCTTTTGTGTTTGAAGATAAATTATTTAAAGTTTTCTTCCAATTCTCTTCTTTTTCTGTTGTTTGAGAAACTGCACAAATCTTATTTGGTACATTTTCTGGTAAAGTACCATCCTTAGTAATTAATGCTTTATTATCACACCACCCATTTATACCTATAACTTCAGGGTGCTTTTCATCACCTAATATAACTATGTTGTATCCTTCATTTGAATACTTTTCAACCTTCTTATGAATGTTTGTCACATAAGGACAAGTAGCATTCTTTACAATAAGTCCTCTTTCTTCTAGGTTTGCAATAACATCCTTAGATACTCCGTGAGATCTAATTACTACCACATCCCCTTCATTTAACTTATCAATTTCTTCTAGGGCCACTGAAAAGATATTATTATTTTCAAGGTACTGAACCACATCATTATTATGTATTAGTGGTCCTAAGGTATATATTTTTTTATTAAATTCTTTTTGTATCTTTAAAGATTCGTCAACTGCTCTCTTTACTCCAAAGCAGAATCCTGCACTCTTTGCAACTTTTATTTCTCTCATTTCCTATACTCCTAAGTATATGTTTCTCATTTACTTAATATTATTACTAATTACAGAATTAATCTTTTCTGTAACTTCTATTATATTAAGTCCAGTTGTATCTACTTCAATGGCGTCATCAGCCTTTCTTAGTGGATCAACTTCTCTATGAGTATCCTTATAATCTCTTTCTATTATATCTTTTAAAATAACTTCATATTCGCAGTCTATATTTCTTTCTTTAAGTTCCTTAAATCTTCTGTTTGCTCTCTCCTCTGGAGTTGCAGTTAAGAAGAATTTAAAAGGTGCTTCCTTTAAAACTACTGTTCCAATGTCTCTTCCATCCATAATTACATTGAACTTTTTAGACATTTCTCTTTGAAGTTCAACTAATTTCACTCTAACTTCTGGAATAGAAGCATAATCCGAAACGATTCCACTAATTTCAGGTACAGTTATTTCATTTTGAATGTTAACACCATTTAACACTAAATCATCATTAACAAACTCCATTTCCATTCCTTCAATTAATGCACATATATCATTAACTTTATCAGGAGTTAATCCATTTTCATTAGATTTTAAAGCAACTGCTCTGTACATTGCTCCCGTATTTATATACATTAAGTCAAATTCCTTAGCTACTAATTTAGCTATTGTACTCTTACCTGCTCCTGCTGGTCCATCTATTGCAACTGATATTCTCACAGCTATTTCTTCCTTTCATTTTAAACACTCATACTTTAAATTATATATTTTTTTACCTTTTCAGACAAGTTAAATATTTGAACCCGCTAGAAATCCTGTAGCTAAAGCAATTTGAACGTTATATCCGCCAGTAAATGCATCAACATCCATAACTTCCCCTGCAAAGGCTACATTTTCAACTATTTTAGATTTCATAGTAGATGGATCGATTTCCTTAATACTCACTCCACCTGAGGTTACTATTGCTTGATCTATTGGTCTTAACCCTGATATTGTCATTGTTAAGTTTTTAAGTAGATTAACTAGGTTTCTTCTTTCAATCTTTGTAATTTCATTTACCTTCTTATTTTCATCAATTCCAGAAAGTCTAATAATTATTGGAATCATTTTTTGAGGTAATAATGCATCTAAAGAGTTTTTAAAAGCCTTATTTAATACACCTTGGAAGTCCTTTTGTACCCTTTTATCAAGAGCTGCTTCGTCTAAGGCTGGCTTTAAATCAATAGTTAAGATGTATTTATGATCACCTCTAATAAATCTACTTCCACTTAATATTAATGGTCCTGTTACACCAAAATGAGTAAATAGCATTTCCCCTTGGTTTTCATATACAACTTTTTTATCTCTTTTAATCTTCACATTAACATTTCTTAATGAAAGACCCATAAGCTCTTTTACCCAATCTTCTTCTATATCCATAGGAACTAAGGATGGTTTTAAATCTACAATTTTATGTCCCATCTTCTCAGCAAATACTTGCCCTTCTCCTCTAGAACCTGTAGCTGGGTAAGAAGCGCCTCCAGTTGCTATAATAAAATAGTCTCCTTCTATTTTTTGGTTTCCATTAACAACAACAGCTTTAATCTTCTTGCCACTCATGATTACATCTGTAACCTTATGTTCAAGAAGAATTTTAACATTAGCCTTCTTTAGTCCATTTGATAAGCCTTTTATAATATCAGAAGATTTATCTGACTGAGGGAATACTCTTCCCCCTCTTTCAACCTTTAATTTTATACCTTCTTCTTCAAAGAACTTCATTGTATCTTCATTTGTGTATGTATAAAGTGCGCTATATAAAAATTGAGGATTACCAGGAATAAAATCAAAAAACTCTGAAATATCCTTTGCATTTGTTACGTTACAACGACCTTTTCCTGTTATATATAATTTTTTCCCCAATCTATTATTTCCATCTAATAAAATTACTTCATGTTCTTTACCAGCAGTCATAGCTGCCATCATTCCAGCTGGGCCAGCTCCAATTACAATTACTTTCTTCATCCTTAAAGCCCTCCTTTACACCTTATAATATAACTAGTTTATTCTTTTAAATCAACATTTTACTTAAAAGTAACTTAACTATAGAGTATTACGGCATAAAAAAAGAAAGAGAATTATTATTTCATTCTCTTTCACCTTAATCATGTATATCTTCTTCATTGTTTTCAAAATAATTGCTCAACATTATTTTACTTGTAGTTGCTATCGCTACAGTTGGATCACTTGGCTGATTTATCTTAACAGTAAAAAGTTTTAACGGCGTTAATAATAAGAATTTTATTAAAATCAAACAATATGCGACTTTACTTCCCTTTTTCATATCACACCTCCTTATTCAAAAATATTATTAAATACTTTATTTTCTTTATTTATATTCTTCCAAATAATTATTGTTTAAACCAAGTATTACATTGACTTACTTTTACTTCATTCTCTAAAAAGTATATAAATCCTCCTTCTGTACTAGAAAAAGCCTTGCATAGTACCATATACAAGACTCAATTTCATTATATTGTGATTAATTTAAACAAAAGATTAACTTAAAAATATTTAAAATTTACTTAATAAGATTTGAATAATTGATATTTTTCGAGAATATATTTGCTATAAAGTTATAAAAGGAGGTATAAAAATGAATGGGTATAACCCTAAAAACAGAAAAAAAATAGCAGTTGCATTATCTGCTATAATCCTTACAAGCCAAGCAATTCCAGTAAATGCACTTACAAATGATAAATTAGAAAATAAGAAATCTACTTACACAACAATTACTAGTCTAATTGCTTCAAAAGATACTGAAGCACCTACATCATTCCAAATTTCAAAAAACGATTGGGATGGATCCCCAAACTATACTATTACAATGAACATGTGGTACGGAGTAAATGGTGATGTATGGAAGCTTTACGAAAACGGTGTCCTAATTGCTGAAGTTCCATTAATAAATAATACTCCAGCAGCCCAAACAGCTCAATATACTTTTACTGACAAGCCAAATAAAACTTACGTTTATACAGCAGAGCTTGTTAATTCAGCCGGTGTTACTCAAGCTAGAGAGTCCGTAACACATGTCGTTACTAAAAATGAAAAACCTATAGATGTTCCTTTACCTGAATCAGCCTCAGGTCTTCCTGCAGTTGGATATACAGTTTTAAGTGAAGATGAAGATACATTTGAATGGGCTGTATTTATTGCAAATCCAAATCCATCATATATTTGGAATGGTAGAGATTTCTCTGCTTGGGGACTATCCTTTGAAACAGATAACGAAATAACATCTGTATCTAATTGTGCTTCTTACACTCAAGAGAATGGAAAAGTAACTATTAATCTAAAGCAAGATGAAAGATTATTAACCTCTAAAACAACTAGAGTATTTGTTATTCAAGGGAATAAAAAAGATTCAAAAGCTCCAAGTGGATTCACTCCAAATATATTCAGAGGAAATATAACTTATCCTGAATATCAAGGATTACCATCTTCATGGAGTAAAAATAAACCTGACTTAAATATAAAAGATCTTATAGAAAATGAAGCCGAATACTATAGTACAACTGTTAAAGGTAACACGGGTAATAAACTTATGTATTCAAATCCAGCTCATCCAACGCAAATTCAATTAGGGTTACCTAATTCAATGCCTGTTCCAATAAATGGTGTTAGTGGATTAAAGGTATGGATTCCATCAGAATACTTAGCAATGGGTCTTGCTACAGGAACAGAACTATTTGGCTTAAATCCAAACTTTATGATTGGCCTTTCAATTAAGGAAAACTTTACTTGTGGTCTTGCTCCAATAGAATCTGGTTATAATGAGAATATCGTTACTGTAGATGGTAAACAATGGTCATGGCCAATTCAAAAGAAACATCCAGATGGACCTTTCCAACAAGAAAAAGGTAATTTTAATGAAGTAAAGAAACAATACCCTGATTATTTACCATTAACAGCAGAACATGAGGACTATGTAACATTAAAAACTGGAGATATTGATGATCAATCTTACGTTCATGCAGCTATAACTTCATATATTAGTTTAACAATGACACGTGAATTTTTATATGCTATTCCTAATAATAATTTTGATGAATTTATTAAGGCTGCAAAAGATCCTTGGGCTGAATTTGTCTTAGTTGATAATGCTTATAATAGAGGTGTTTATGGGTTATTACAAAGAAATTTATTTACAACTCATAGAGAACAAGCTATCAATACTAATGACATAAATGCAGAGTTCCAATTATCAGGATTTGCAAATCACATTGAGAATATAAGTAATGTTATAAAAGAAATGGATAAGGAAACTTCAAATATTTATGATGCAAAAATAACTTGGAGCGAAATGGAAAATTATTTTGATGAGTTTAGAAAGTTTTATGGTAATGGTACACCATCAGATTCCGAATGGAATGATATGAAATCTGATGTTAAACGAGCTTTCGATGTCTTATCCGACCATTGGGGAGATGGGACTATATCTTATAGGTATGACTTCTTAACTCTATTAAGAGTAGCTGAACAATACCTTCCTGAAGATAAACATCCAAACCCAACAGGACCATCTTGGATAGAACAAATTGTTTCAGCAAACAACCAAGCTGCTTCTGCTCCTTCTAAATAAATATAAAGGGTTATATCTAAATAATTTTCAAAACCTAGATGTAACCCTTATCATATATTTTGTTTTTCTTATATTTCTATAAAATTATTTTCGTCATCTACTTTAAATAACGGAAGTCTTTTAATAAAGATTATATCATCCCTATTAGCTGCATCTCCTTCTGCTAATATAGCAGCCTTTGCTGTCACTATTCCTCCAACCTTCTGAATTAAAGACTCCACTGTCTTTAAAGATTCACCAGTAGAAATAACGTCATCAATAATTGCGACTTTTTTACCTCTAACTTTTTCTGCATCTACTTTATCTAAACAAAGGAATTGTGTCTTTTGTGTAGTTATTGAATTTACTTCTTCGGTAATTGGAGAATCCATATAAGATTTGATGCTCTTTCTTGCTACTACAAATTCCTTCATTCCTAATATATTAGAAATTTCATAAGCTAAAGGAATCCCCTTTGCTTCAGCAGTTACAATTACATCAATATCTTTTAATTTTTTAGCTATTTCTGGAGCTACAGTTTTTACTAATTCTGAATCACCTAATATAACAAAACTTGCAATAGCTAAGTCATCCTTAATTTTAATTAAAGGTAGTTCTCTATTTAATGAAAGAATTTCTAAGTTATATGTATTCATTTTTCATTACCCCCTAAAATAATCCTAAAGCGAATCTAGCGATAACACCTGCAAGCATACCAAAGAATGGATCAGTAATTGCAGTTACACCCATAGTAATACCACCAATTAGACTATCAGCACCTGCAAGTGCTGCAGCAGCATTTGATGGTACAGTAACGATTATACCAAGGACAAATAAGAATCCACTTATTGATTGTGAAGGTACATATTTACCTATCTTAGGTAATAATCCAAAGAAAAGTATGGCAGCCATTATAAGCATCATAATTATACCTGAAGCTAATGGATGAGGTGCACTTCCTGTTGCAGAAATTATAGACTCAACTGGTGCTCCACCAAAAAGTGATGAACCCATATCAGCTATACTACTAATTACAGAAAGGTGATCAATGTTTACAGATGTATTAGCCATACTTCCTGTAATTTGGCCAAAAGCAATATTGGAGCCAATGTTTAAACATACCATTCCTAAAGCACCACGTAAAATTTTGCTGTTAAATATTAATTTTCGTCTCTCAACTTTTTCTTTTGGTATTTCTACATTTCTCATTTCTTTGTTAGTTATATTACCAACAATGCTTGATAATAGAACAGAAATTGTTATTGTCAATACAAGATCATTTGTAGCAAAATAAACAATTACTGCAGAAGCAATAGAAACAATACCTACTTTATTATCAGCCTTAAGCATGTCCATTGAAACTTTTGCAAGCATTATTCCAACACCAGCCATCATCCCTGATGTAATCGTTGGGCCAATAAAATCTACGATTTTGCCCAAAAACCCGAACATTCCTATTAAAGTCATAATTAACGCCCCAAAGAATATCATAGATAATCTTTCCTTCATATCCTTTCCAGCAGTTCCTGCGTATGTAATAGTTTCTGCTTGGAATGAAATAGGTGCTACTGAACCTGTTAACAAATTACCAACTGCTCCTATTAAAAATGCAAAAGCTGTTGGAATTGAAGCAAATCCAAAGGTAAGCGCCAAAAGCCCTTGTGGTAAGCCGTTTAGTACAACACCTATGATTGCTAAGAAGTCAGTTATAAATTCTGACATAGTTGTTTTCCCCCTTTAAACTTGCCTTCTCATCTCTCGTAATAATCATATCCTTATAGTAAGAACCTTTACGGAGTTCTTGTAGAGACATCTGGACCATATCACCAGAAATATACAAAGACATCAATAATTTCTAATAACAATATTATCACTACTTTCGAACATTTTCAATATTTATTTTCAAAATGTACGTTATTTTGTTCTGGTTATAAATATTCACTACAATCTCTACATAACAAAAAGGGGTTATATTTTTAACACTCTAGTTTCCTAAAAAACAAAAAAGAGAAATTGCAAAGCAATTTCTCTAAAAATTTCTATTACGTATTATTTTTATTTTTTAAAGTGGTGTATAGAATATTTGTGTTTCATATAACTTTCCGTTTCTAAAAGTAACACCTATTCCTATCTCTGTGTATCCACTATTTAAAATATTTTTTCTATGCCCTTCTGAATTCATCCAACTATTTGTTATAGAAGCTCCACTTACGCTGGAAGCTTGTCCACCCGTCATAGTATATATGTTTTCACCAATCCTTGAATACTTCCATCCATCTTTCTTAGCTATATCTTGTATATATCCATTGTTTGGCGACTTATGATCAAAATAGTTTAAGTTTAACATTTCTAAAGACTTACTTCTAGCATACTTGTTCGCTGTTGAATTTCTTTTTAATGCTGGCAATCCTTGTTTTTGTCTCTCTGCATTTGTAGCATTAAAAATTTCATCCTCTACTCTTGCTAAATAATCTCCTTCACTTTGTGTTAGTGTTTCAACTTTATTATTTGTTTCAGTTTTATTGGTTGAAGGCTTAGTTATATTAGTTGAAGGCTTAGTTACATTAGTAGAAGGTTTTTTAGTTGTATTATTTGAACCCTTCGGTGTATCTACATTAGTTATGGTACTTTTATCTTTTACAACAGATTTACTTTCATTATTTGTATTATTAGCATTTGCTTCTTCCTTTTGTTCATTACTCTCCTTGTTGACAGTAGAGTCATCAACTACTTCTTTATTTTCTTCCTCTTGCTGAGGAACAGAAGCCATTTCTACCTCCTTGGAAGTATCGCTGATTTCCTTATTTGACACAGAACATCCAGTAAGAATGCTTGTACAAATCATCCCTGCAACTAATAAGGTTATTATTCTTTTTCTTCCCATCTAATCACTCCTTTTGTTTTTTAGAGGTCACATATAAGATAACATGGAAAATGAATGGTAATCTATAGTTGATGAATGGTGCTATTTGTAATATATCACCTAATGAGTAATACCTTCCTTAATTGCTATTGATAAAAATTCCTCTTCAGTTAATATTTCTATATTTTGTCCATTATTTATTAAAGATTCTGCCTTCTTTAGCTTTGTAGACTTATACATATCATCCAGGTATTCTCTACCTTTTATGCCTGTAATCAAAATATCTGTCTTTTTAGTTACACTACTTCCTATAATGCCTCCTAATTTTATCACTATCTTAGAGGCTTCATTTCTTCTCATAGAATCTAATGGACCAGTAAATACTACAGTTTTATCAAAAAAGTAATCTGTATTCTCATTTAGAGATAAGCTTAAAGCTTCTTTCTTTGTAACATTGTTTTTATGTTTTATAAGTGATGTACATGACTCATATCCTCTATCATAAACAGAACCAATATTTAAGCCTCCATTAATATGTAAAGAAAGTAAATCTTCTATTCCATAATTTTCACTTATATGGATTAGTATTTTAGCACAAGCTGTTGCATCCTCTCCTGCGTGATGATGCTCAAATTTATGACCAACATATTCTGCAAGTGTATTTAATTTATGATTTCTTACATCTTTTATCTTATTTTTGGATAGTAAAACAGTACATATATAATGTAAATTAGGATATTCAAATCCATAATAATTAAGCAAACTTCTAAGTACACTTAAATCAAAGGCAGCGTTATGAGCCACAACTAATTCTTCATCAAAATAATGTTTAATTTTAGGCCATAACTCCCCAAATGTCATTTCATTTTCTACATCCTGTGGGTATATACCATGAATCCATATATTGTGAGCATTAAATCTCATCTCTGGAGGTTTTATTAAGTGGTATTCTGTACCTACAATTTTATTTCCTTGAACCTTTGTAATTCCAATTGCACAAGCACTATTTCTACTTTCATTTGCTGTTTCAAAATCTATTGCTACGAAATTCATTGTAATCATCCTTCTTTTCTTATCTAAAGATAAAATACCACTTACTAGGCAATTATACAATGGTATATTTTCAAATTTTCATGAGTAAACTAACTTTGAATTATTTTTTAGGTGATTTTATGGATAGATTTAAATTTGGAGTATACTTTGCTCCCGGAATTTTTATTTTGCTCTTATCAAGTATTCTATATATAGCAATGGGACATCATTCATTTAGTGGAATTTCAATAATTCTTTTAATAGGATTATATCCTATAGTATCAGTACTACAAGGAATTTTTGTAACCTTAAAGTTCTGTAACATATATTTAGCTATAATTATTTCAGCATTTTTTATTTATATAACTTTCCTTTTATATTTTAATAAAGGTCTATATGTGTATATAGTTATCTATTTAATACTTGAATTTATCTCCCATGTGTTTATAAAGATTTTTAAAGAAAAATAAAAGTTGTATTAGTTATACTAATACAACCTTTTTTCCATTGAAATATCACATCTTGAGCATACTTCACTGGAATTATATTTAAAACCTGATTTTTCATAAAGTGGAATAGCCTTATTCAAAAGTGAGTTTGTTTGTAGTGTCATAACTTTATAACCTAACTCCCTTCCCATATTTAAAGCATCATCCATTAGTTTTTTTCCTATACCTTTTCCTTGGTAACCTTCAAGTAAATACATTTTTCTTAGTTCACACTCATTATCATCTATATGATACACACCAACGGAACCTACAATTTTATTATCATCTAATACTACTTCAAACCATCCTGAATTATTTAAGTAATATTTTTCTATGTCACTTACATCAAAGTCTGCCCCATTAGGTTCAAGGCTTAATCCATACTTAGATAAAGCTTCACCAATAACCTTTAAAACCTCTTTCTCATCGCCATTTTTTGCTAACCTATAGGTAATCATAATGCCCCCTAATAACTTTTATAGAATTTCTTTTAATTCATTTAGTGAATGTATTTCATATGTTAAGTTTAAACCAGATTTATTTTCTAAATGGTTTGGATTATACCAGCATGTATCAATACCTGCATTTATTCCACCTTGCATATCTGAAGTTAAACTATCACCAATCATAAGAACTTTAGATTTATCCATGTGATCAAGTTTATCTAATGCATAATCAAATATTCTTGGGTCTGGTTTTGATATCTTTATCTCATCAGATATTATAAGCTCTTGGAAATAATCCTTTAATGGAGTCTTACTAATTCTACTTTTTTGAACATCCTTAAGTCCATTAGTTACTAAAGCTAGTTTATATTTTTTGCTTAAATAATCTATTACTTCAACTGAGTCATCAAAAAGGTATGCTCCTTCTCCTAGAAATTTAGCATATGCTTTACTAAAGCTTACAGCATCAAAATCTATCTTTATTTTCTTTGAAAATCTTTCAAATCTTTCTACACGTAATCTATCTGCTGTTATTTCTCCTCTTTCAAACTCTTCCCATATGTGTTTGTTTATTTGAGAATAAAGCTTTAAGCTCTCTTCTTTATCTACATCTAGCTTATACTCCTCTAAGGCCTTTAAAAAAGCTTGCTTTTCTGCCATTTTAAAATCAAATAATGTTTCATCTGCATCAAATAAAAGTACTTGGTATTTCATATGTATTGCCACCCTTCTGTTGTCATTTAAGAGAATAACTGAAGTACAATTACTCCCTTCCTCTTATATATTAATAATTTTTTTGTATACTTCATCTGTAATTTCTATATCATCTATATCTATTTTGTTTGGATTTGTAGTTAAAGGATATTCCTTAATCCAAATATTATCGTCTACAACCATGCCTGGAGTTATAGCTTCACCAGGATTTTCATCATAAACCTCTTCGATATTTTCATCCTTTGTTAGTATAACTAACCTTCTACAAGGTTCATCATCCTCACCATAAATATTAAAAAAGGCATTATATTTATCAAAGGCTTTAATAGAAACTACAATTTTTACATTTAAATCTAATTTTTTTGCTACATCTATAAGCTTTACCATCTTCCCACCCCGTCTATATAAAACTAGATTTATAATAACATAATTTTACTTAAATAAAAAGAAGCTAACCAAGGCTAGCTTCTACATAAATATACCTAATTATCTATAAATGTTTTTAATTCATTATTAAATCTATCTTTTTCATCATAAAATAATCCATGTCCACTCTTTTTAAACTTGATTAGTTTAGAGTTTTTAATAGCCTTATTCTGCTGTTCACTTAATTCTGGCAACACAACTTGATCATGAACTCCTTGAAGAATCAATGTAGGAATGTGAATACTCTTTAAATCTTCAAATAAACATTCATTTATCCATGTTTGAGCAATCTCTGCTGTTGCCCATCCTGCAGCTTGTAATCCAAGACTGAAAAACCAATTAGAAAAAGGAATACTTATTTTCCTATAGAAGAATATTTTACCAAAGTCATCTAACATCTTAGGCCTATCTGTGTATGTCCCATTAATTATATTTTCTACTACTTCTTTTTTTATTCCGTAAGGAAAGTCCCTTCTTTTTATTAAACTAGGTGCTGCAGCAGCACAAAGAACTAATTTTGCTACATTAAATCCTTTATGTCTTGCCATATATCTAACAGCAATTGCCCCACCTGTAGAATGTCCAACTAAACAAATATCTTTTAAACATAGCTTTTCAACTACTTCCTTTACATCATCTGCTAATGTATTATAGTCATAACCTTTTGGTGGCTTATCAGACTTTCCAAAACCCCTTTGATCAATTCCAATACATCGATATCCTTCTTTTATGAAATAATCATACTGATATTCAAAAAGCTCATGACTTCCAGGCCATCCATGTAAAAACACTATTGTTTTATTACTGTTTTTGTTAAGATCCTCAACATAAAGCTTTGTCCCATCCTTAGACTTTACGTAATAACTCATTCCATATCTCCATAAAAATAATCTTATTCTATATTACTCATATATATGAAAAAGTGATAGTAAATAAAGAAAGAAACACTAGCATAAGCAGTGTTTCATACTCGTATTACTTTGTATCACAATTACAATCACAATCTGATAAAACAACATCAGTGTAATCTGCAAATATTTTTGCTTTAAAATTTCTACTTACACATCCTGATGAATCTGTTATAGGAAAGCAAAAACCTGATGCTGTAAAAGATGTACATGGAGTTATATTTGGAATTGTAAATTCTTTAACTAAAAATCCTCTAGGTTCTTCAACTTCCTGTGAATTAACCTCCACTAAATTCACCCCTACTGCTATCATTCTACCACTACATACGTTGTCTATATCTACACTTACTTCAACTAATTTTCCATTACATTGAAGATTGGGAACCACCACCGATACAGGTATAATACTGTCACATGGTTCTACAGTAAATGGATAACATGCTTGGCAGCAACAATTGTCCTCTGGACAATTAATATTCAAATCGTCTTGGAATTTTCCATCTTCATGTTTTATTACTTTCTTTATTCTTCCACACTTTGTATCATCTATTATTATTTTCTTATTAACATAAGCATCTGGATTATT
Source organism: Clostridium sp. 1001283B150210_160208_E6 (assembly GCF_015669365.1). Classification (NCBI taxonomy): domain Bacteria; kingdom Bacillati; phylum Bacillota; class Clostridia; order Eubacteriales; family Clostridiaceae; genus Clostridium; species Clostridium sp. 1001283B150210_160208_E6. The sequence continues at coordinate 206,430 of NZ_JADPAA010000003.1, forward strand.
TATAGCATTATCTTTTATTTTAACCCTATAACGTAAAGTTAAAGTATCACCTATTCTAATGTTCAAATTCTTTAATTTAATCTCCGGAAAATTTACATGAACATTACTTGCAGATATTTCAGTATTATTAATTTTAGCTACTATAGAGTGCCTTACAATACTTTCTATAAAATCATCATTTACTACATCTGTAATAGTAGCTCTTTTCAAAGGTAAGTTAAATTTTATAGTTAAATTAACATCTACTAATTTAGTATTACATACATCATCAGGAATGCATAGGGTTTTGGATAGGGATTCAATTAATGTGCATTTATTTGTAACTGAACTTTTAGAAATAGTTCTTCTATCATCTGAATGTTTATTAGTGTAATAAATCATTTGTATTCCCCCAATATAATTTTATACTATATTATATTTTAAAAGGAACTTAATGCTACTTATATAGATTAAACTTAATTCAAACTTCTGAATATAAAAATAAAAACCCTACGTACCTTAAGGCAGTAGAGCTTCAACCTAATTTTTCTTATTACTCATAAATAAGGGCTTTCAAAACTTTGTCTGTATATAAAATAATACTACACTTATCAGTCTTTAATTTTAAGTAATCTGGCTCCTTTGATTGTAAGTAAGCTATTAATGTTGACATTGTCTCATTCTTAATTATGTAATAGTCTGTCCCATTAATAGATTCATCAGTTGTAAATTTAATATCTTCTCCGTTAATTAATGTTAATTCTACTTTCATGTCATTACCTCTTTGTTATCTTTATTATGTATAAAATTCTACGTTAAATATAAAAATCCTTTTAAAAATAATTATTTTCTAAATATAAAAATGTATTAGATTGAATATTATCAACCTAATACACCATATTTTAGACTACTTTATGCAATTTAATAAGCATCATAATATTCACTATACTTTGTTCTATGCTTCTTGTGTTGGTTCTGTATCACAATCACAATTTGGAACAGTTCTATTAATATAAGTTGCAAATACCTTTGCAGTAAATGTTCTATCATCTGCATCACATCCTGTATCATCTGTCAATGGGAAACAGAATCCATTTACTAGTCTACTTGTACAAGCAGTATCACTTGCTGGAATTGTAACTTGTTTTACAATAAAACCTCTTGATTCTTGTATTGTTTCACCTTCTTCTATATCACCATCACCATCAGCATCTCCAGGAACATTTTCAACTAAGAAAACACCAACATTTAAAACCTGTCCTGGACAAACTCTTTGTAGATTTACTGTTACATCAATTAGTTTACCAGTACATTTTATACGTTCAACATCTACTGTAACATTTTTGGAAAGTTCACATGGTTCTACTGTAATAGGTTCGCAAGCTTGACAACAGCATTCCCCATCCTCTTCAGGACAATCCCTAACAAATGTGTCTAGGAAGATATAATTTGGATTTTCAGTATTTCTTGGTATAACTATCTCTGGATCTATTAAATCTCCATCAACTCTTACCTCAGAAGTAACAAATCCGTTATTAGTTTTTATTTGGTCAGGAGTTATATCATACTCAAGTGTTATCTCAGTATCAGCAGTTACAGTTCCAACTGTCCATACTATATTATTGTTAGCATCCACAATAGTAGTTCCGTTGGATGCTACTATATTAGTAGGAGTACCAACATTTGAATTTGATAAATCATCTATTACAACAACATTTGTATCTCCTTTATCCAATTTAAGAGTTAAAGTAGAGTGAATAGTTTCATCACAATCATATTCATTTTTATCATTATCCTTTAATAAAGATGTTACTACAGGGGATTCAGGACAACGTGGAATAAAAAATGCTCCATTTAAATGTGGAAATGTGCAATTTCTTCCTTCGTCAGCATTTACCTGAATATTATTGTTAACAAAAGCATTATTATTATCTATCGCATTATCTTTTACTAAAACTTTAAATCTTAATGTTGCTGTCATTGGTTCATCAACATCTAAATCTGACCAAGTTACTTCAAGAGGATTTTGACTTACAGATATTGTTCCATTATTATTAGGATCGGCTGTAACACTACTTTCTATTATACTATCTACAAATACATTTGATACGTTATCTATAATTGTAACAAGACCTAATGCTTGTGCAAATACAACTTTTAATTCTACATCGACTATTTTAGTTGTACATGCATCATCCTCGGGAATAGCATTCTTTGTTACAGTTAAAGTTTCACATATATTTTCCACTACTTCATCATTATATAATTCAGTTGAAGCAGCTATTTCTGCATTTATACGTTTATTTTTAAAAAAAATCATTTATTTTTCCTCCATTTATATTCTTTATATTATATTATATTTAAAATTTAACATAATGTTCCTTATTTAAATTTATATAACACAAAGGGTGGGTGGATATTTAAATTGTAATAATAACTTTATTTTATAGCTAATTAAAATTTTATATTTTCCTAGACAGTAAAAAAGGTGTATTAGATTGAAATTTATCCATCTAATGCACCTTTTTTACACTATTTTAAATTATTTAATTAGCATTATTATCTTTACTTCATTCTCTATGACTCTTGTGTTTGGCAGTCACAATTTGGTATTGTTGTATTAATATAATTTGCAAATACTTTTGCAGTAAAGTTTCTATTTCCTGCTCTACAACCATCATTATCTGTCAAAGCAAAACAGAAACCTGGTACTTCGTGGCTTGTACAAGGAGTAATAGATTCTGGAATTGTAACTTCTTTTACAATAAATCCTAATGACTTTTGTCCCTCAGATGTTTCTTCTACTAAGAAGACACCAACATTTAAAGTTCTACCTGGACAAACACGTTCTAGATTTACTGTTACATCAACTAGTTTACCATTACATCTAATATGGTCTACATCTACAGTTGCAGTTTTGAAAAATTCACATGGTTCTACTTCAATATCTTCACAAGCTTGACAACAACATTGACCATCTTCTGGACAATCTCTCGTAAATGTGTCTAGGAAATAATAATCTGCATTTTGAGTATCTCTTGGTATAACTATTTCTGGATCTATTGAATCTCCACCAACTCTTACCTCTGAAGTAACAAATCCAGCATTAGTTTTTATTTGGTCAGGAGTTATATCATACTCAAGCTTTATCTCAGTATCAGCAAGTACAGTTCCAGCTTGCCATACTATATTATTATTACCATCCACACTAGCACTTCCCTGGCTTACAGTTATATTACTAGGAACGCCAACAAATGCATTTGCTAAATCATCAGTTATAACAACCCCTGTATCTTGCTTATCCAATGTAAGAATCAAAGTAGAGTGAATAGTTTCATCACAATCATATTCATCCTTATCATTATTCTTAACTAAAGTTGTTACTTTAGGTTGTGTTACAGGACAAGTTATATTTAATCCATCTTTTAAATCTTTATCGCCGTGGGATTTAGTACATTTACCTGCATTAATAGTATCTATCTCTATTTTTGCATTAACATAAGCTGAACTATTATTTATAGCACTATCTTTTATTATAACTATATAGTTTAAAGTTACTGGATCATCTTTTTTTATACTTGATATTGACCATATAATTTTATGATTAGGATTATCAACAACTACTGTACCAGTTGTAGTAGATGGAGTAGTTGCATCTTTTACAACACTATCTATAAAATTACTTTCTAAAAAGTCTGTAACTGTAACCTTATTTAAGTTTTTCTTAGCTTCAATAGTTAAAGTTACATGAACTCTTTTATTACTACATACTTCATCATCTGGACGAACTGTTTTTGATACTTCAATATCTTTACATAACTCATTATCTTCCTCTCCCCCATTTATAGGTTCATCAGGAAGTTCTATTTCTACAGCTATTTCTTCTATAGGTTTCTTTGTAAATAAAATCATTTGTTAATCCTCCAAATATACTATTTATACTATATATATTTTTTATCTATACTTTGTTTATATTTTTTATAGTATATTATATTTAAAGGCCCACATAATGGTGTCATCATAACCGTACTTTATATATTATTAACTATTCCCTTAAAAGATAGAGTATTGAACATCCTAAGCTTCCTTCACCCTTCATAATTTCGCTATAATTTATATAAGTTACATCATATCCTCTTTTTTCTAAGATATCTAATACATTTTTATTACTACTTAAAATTTTCTTTTCTCCTAAATACACATAATTAGTCCCTAAATTATCTGCATCATCCTTACTTATTTCTATTAAATTGGGTATATATTTCTCTATGATTTTCCTATCAAAAACATAAGAACATATAATGGCACTTCCTTTATCCAATGTATTAAACACACAATCTAAATGAATTTTACTATTATCAAAATAAATAGGTATGACCTTCATATCTATTTTCATATTTTCTAGAGCTTTTTCTAACTCTCTGCATGCATCAATTGTAGTTCTAGCACTAATCCCAATAAATAATACGCCTTCATAATGAATTACATCTCCACCTTCAATATTGTTTTCCATGCAGTAATATTTTAAATTATTATCCTTTATAAACTTTCTCAGATAATTAATCTCATCTTCTCTTTCCTTAAGCTTCATTTTACATACAAACATTATATCTTTTATAACAAAGCCTATATCTTGAGTAAAAACCTGGTGCCGTAAATTTTTATTTATATCAATGAAATTTATTTTTATTCCATAATTGCTTAAAGTATTTATAAAATTATTATACTGACTAAACATTAGCTCATTATCTATATTATTATAATAAGGACTATTTTTATTAGTTACTTTAAAATTTGTAGGATAACAAAGAAGACAAGATTTTAATTTATCACATTGGTTACTTTGAAATATCTTCATACAATTTACTCCTTAACATATTTTCATATAAATAGTTTAGTCAAATATGAAAGTAATTATGTGGCACTATAGGTAGACAAAATAGGTTGTATATTTTAAAGTATTGGTTAAATTAATTGTGATTAAGAATAAAGGAGGGTCTTAAAATGTCTAAATTTACAAAAGTTGTTGAAATGGATATTGAGCATTCAAAACTACATATAAAAGGAGAAAAAGGTAAACCTAAATCTCACAAAAGCAACAAATAATAACTACTACCTTAATTGTACAAAACCTTCAACTTAAATACTTAAGAGGGATGCAAGAATTGATTTTAATTCTTACATCCCTCTATATTTTCTATTTTATATAATTTATGAATGCAATAATTGTTGTTAAAGCAATTATTGCAAGTAATAATACCACTCCCAAAGCACCTATTGTTAATGCAATATATATGTTCCATATAACTGGGACAAAGATTATTATGGTAAATGCTACTGGAATAAGTGCTATAAACTTATTTACACCTTTCTTTAATAAAGCAAAAGTAACTAAAGAAAATACTGTTGGCCAAAGGAATAGATAACTTGCTCCCTTAAGGGTAAACATTGTAATTACCAAAAAGACAAGATTAAATCCTATAGCTCCTACTATTATACTTTCTCTATTTTTTAAAGTTTTTCTAATTACTATTGTAGATAATATTGCATTTAATATTAAGAAAGTTCCAAGAATAATGTCATCTCCTGGTACCTTAGGCATATACGTTAGCTTAAATGGTATTCTAGATACTAGTGATATTAAATATGATACTAAAATTCCACATAATAAATTCATTATTCCTAATAGAAGCCATACTCCTGTAGACCTAATTATATTTTTTAATGAGATATTAAATTTTCTAAATACAATGATTGTAGCTATTATTATTATCATCATAAAAATAAAGGCAAGAGTAGATGAGTAATTAATAAAGATGTTAGGTAATAGTGTAAAGAATATTGAATCCTCATTTGACTTTAGGGCTCCTTCTTCACCATATTCTGCATTATATACAAACTCTTCAACTATAGGTAGTATTTGTTCTCCATAGTGCTGAAGACTTGTATCACTTACATTTTCATAATTATCTCTTGGAGTATGATAATAATCTAGGCTATTTAAAACTGCAAAATTTATACCTTGTAATCCCATCTTTTTAAATTCACTAAAATCTGAACCATTTGGCATTTTACTATACACATCTGCTGCTAAGGAATATGATACAGGTAAATTAGCTTTCTTATAAAGATCTATTACCTTTTTATTATTTGAGCTTGTCTCAAACATTAAGGCTGGTCCTTTTACTCCTCTTGCTTCTATATTTATAACATATTCTACATTTTCATATAATGAGAAGTTATTATTCATTTCTTGTTTTGCTCCAAGAAGTCCCATTTCTTCTCCATCTGTTATTAAAATCTTTATTCCATTTTCAAGAGGCTTGTCTTGTTCTTTTATAACTCTAAGTATTTCTAAAATTGTAGAAACTCCATAACCGGCATCTGCTGCTCCTAATGAACCTGCCTCTTCCCCATCTCTTTTCTTAGGTGATGAGTCATAGTGAGATGCTAATAAAATATATTTTCCATCCTCCCCATTCTTCCCATCTATTTTTGTATATATATTATTTATATCTACTATTTTTCCATTTCTATCTTCTACATTTTCATAGGTAAAAACATTTGTATCTAAACCTAAAGTATTTAATTCTTGAATTATATAATTTCTAACTTCTGCTAAAGAATCCTCATCATAAATAGAATGTGGTTCTTTTGCTATTTCCTTTATATGTTCTTTAGCCTTCTCTGCTGAAAATCCATTACTTGCAGCATTTTTGCTTTTAGGAGTATAAAGACTAATTACTCCTAGAATACTAGCTATCAAGCATGTTATTAATACTATTAACCATGTTTTTTTCTTCATGTTATGTCACCTCTTATAAGCAATTTATTTTTTATGAATATTAGATTATCACAAATTACTTTGATAGTCAAATATCTTTTACATCGAAATATTAGCGCAAAAAAGAAACCCTACATGAATAGGGTTTCTTAACTTAAAAGTATTTCTTCAAAAACTTTATTATGTTCTATATCCTTACTTAAAGCTTGAATAACTCTTAGTATTCCATTTTCAGTTATTTCTTCTTCATTACCTACTGCAATTCCAATTACGTAAGCTTTAATTACTTTATAAATATTAATAAGATAGTTAATGCCTAGATATAGGTCTTCCCCTTTATTAAAGGGGATCAAGTCTGTAAATACCTTATTAACCAAATAGTTTTCAAATATATACTCAAAAGATTCAAGTTTAGAGTTATATAATTTATATAATTCTATTTTCTCTTTTGATTTTTTATATTCTTTTACACATTCCTTTAATCTAACACTTTTTATTTCTTGAATTAAATTATCATCACATAAGCTATGATAGAACTCTCTATTATCATCATAACTTCCTTTATTAATAAAGCTAAAACTATATTCTTCGTTGCTAAAATCTTCTATTAGCTCTTCAATAGTATAAAAATCATTATTCTTAAAAGATTCCTCTATTCTACTAAAGAAACACCCCAATATATCTAATCTATACTCTATGGAATACTTCCTATTTTGCAGAATATTTATGGTGATTAATCTTATATCCCAAAAGTACTGAAGTAAGTTATCACTGCCTTGAAAAGCTTCACTATCTATAATTCTTCTTATTTCTATATTATCTATATCAAGTTCATCCTCAATTTCGATAAATTCAATTTTTTCCTTATTCAAAAGAGCTTTTAAACAAATCTCATAACATGAGGTTAATCCACTCTTTTCATAAATATCATCAATTATATTATAAACTCTAGGATAACTCTTACAGGTAATACACAGGTGTTCTTTACCAATGTTACCGTGAATATCACAAAGCATGTTAGAGTTTAAAAACGGACATTTCTTTTTATTTTTTAAAATCATGAATCCATGATTAAAAACATCATGTTCATAATTATTTATTTTATACTTTCCCTGGACTAATTCCTTAAGCTTACTTTCTGAATTCTCATATCTATTATAGGTATTTTCATCTATATTTATATCCCATCCAGCACAACAAGTATCCACACACTTGGAACCAACACATTTAAAATCTTCCATGTACTTAGGGATGAACATATTTACTTTCATATTTTTCTCCAATCTTTAAGTATCATTACCATAATAGTTTATTTGAAAACAGATGTAAACTTATTTATTTCCCTAAAGCAACCTCATTTAAGTTATTTCCACTTAAAACTAGGATGTCCTTTTCTAAAATTTCAGTAGATCCCTTTGGTACAATGACTTGGCCATTTCTTTTTATCATTACTATTAATATATCATCTGGAATTTCTGCATCCATAATAGTTTTGTTCATCCACTTACTACTTTTAGATACGTTATATTCTAAAAGCATTGTTGATTTTTCTTCCTGATAATCATTAAATGTTTTTAAAACTGTTGTGTCATTATCAACAAGGTCTAATTTTTGTGCTACCTTTGGTAAAAGAGTACCTTGAACAGACACTGAAATTAGGGCTATGAAAAATATTATATGAAAAATATCATTTTCTATAGGGACACCAGAAGTAATTGCAAATATAGCAAAAACTATTGATGCAGCACCTCTTAACCCAACCCAAGAAATAAGTATTTGCTCTTTAATAGGAGTTTTAAATCCCCTTAAAATCACATGTGTAGCTATTGGCCTTGCAATAAAAATCATGAATATAGAAATAAGGATTGAAACCCCAATAACCTGAGGTAATCTTGATGGGAAAGATAATAATCCCAACATAAAGAATAACATTATTTGCATTATCCATGATATTCCGTCAAAGAAAGCAACCAAACTCTTTTTATGAGGAATCTTACTATTACCAAGTATTATTCCAGCAATATAAACACTTAAGTAGCCATTCCCACCTATAAATTCACTTAAAGCATAGGCTAAAATAGCTATTGCAATAATAAAGATGCTATAAAAACCTTCAAGTTCAAAATTAGCTCTTCTTATTATAAAAACAGTAGCTTTAGCAAGAACAGCTCCAAGAAGTATTCCAAATATAATTTGTTTTAATATCATAGGAACTATACTCCAACTTAAGCCACTAGACATTATCATTACAATACTTAGTGTCATCATATATGCAATTGGGTCATTACTTCCACTTTCTACTTCTAATAATGATGCAATTTCACTTTTTAAGTTTAATTTCTGTGATCTTAAAATAGTAAAGACTGAAGCGGCATCTGTAGATCCAACGATTGAACCTATAAGTAGTCCTTCTAAAAGACTTGTATTTAGAATAAAATAACAAAACACTCCTGTTAGTAATGATGTTATTATTACCCCAAAGGTAGACATGAGTATTGATTGTTTGGCTACTGGTTTAGCCATTTTCCAGTTGGTACCGAATCCTCCATAGAACATAATAAAAACTAGTGCAATAGAACACAGCGTACTAGTTAAATCATAGTTATCAAAATATATTCCTACTATTCCATCAGAACCAAACAACATTCCAAGAACTATGAATATAAGAAGCATTGGAACTCCAAATTTGTATAACATCTTACTGGATGTTATGCAGATTAGTAATACTAATCCACTTATAATCATTAATTCAACCATATTACCTCCTCTTGATATTTATTTTCATTTACATTATATATGAATACTCTCTTATTATATATATATTTTAAAGTATGTTTACAAAATTCATATAAATATAAAGAATCCTTGTAAAATACACATCTAAAATAGTTCTTTTAAAATTTAAAGAGTGAAATTGATTCACTCTTTGTAACATTAAATATAAAACTTATTTTTTGCACTTACATTTATTTGGTCTTTTACAAGTATCTTTTCCATTAGTTTCATCTTTGTCTTCTACACAATCTGATTTTCTACTTGTGTCATGACATTCTATTCCTTTAGGGTTTGTAAATACAGCTAGTTCTTCAGATGTAGTATGACGCATATTATGATTTACTAGGAATGAATATCCAACTATTGCACGAATGTATCCTTCACCATAATCTCCATATCTTTCTGATGTTTCTATACATTCAGCAGATAAGCAAAGTTCTAATTTAATATTACTCTTTACTGTTCTACGGTCATTTGGAACACTAACTCGTCCATATAGATTTATTGGTGTAAAATTCAATCCCACATCGAATCCGCAGCCTTCACCATTTCCTAAAGTATCTTTCTTTGTAATCTCTACAGGGTTTACAGAAATTTTAGGCCCACATCCATAAACATCCCCATAATAAAGATAATCTTTAGTAGCTGTGAAAGGTTTATCTCCTATTCTTCCTCTAATTCTAACCTTTAAATTGTTAACAAAGTATCTTACTCCTTGTTTAAATACTCTTGACTTAGGAATTGCTCCCTCTCCTTGCTCCCCATTACATTTACATCTAGTTACAGAGCTTTCAAATTCATCGTATAAATTCACTGTGTAAGGTATATGCCTACTTGTTTCTATTGATTCTTCTGGCATAAGATCTGGAATATTATCAACTTCAACCTCTGTACCTGGTACTGCTGTAAATACTTTGTTAGTCATATCATACCTTACTAAAATATTGCCTTCTCCTAGACTATCATGATCGCAACAATCACATTCTCTTATAGTGTCATCGTCTTTTATACCAATATTGTCATAGCATAATGAAATATCATCTATGCATACACAATCTCCAACTCTGTAATATGAACTTTTCCCAGTTTCTGTTTCGCAAAAATTGTCAATTGCAAACACTTCATCCTTGTCAGAAAACTGTAGAACATCAAGATATACACAGTCAAAGATTTTTTCAGCTAATATTCCTACACATTTCGCATTTGAAATATTTGTACATTGAACTTCTATTTCAGCAGATTTCTCAGGTTCACAATTGGGCTTAAATTTATCTGTTTCACAAGGTTCAACACTTTTAGATTCGGTACCTTTTCTTTCCATACATCGTTCCTCCTGTTTTTATCTAAAAAAGCCACATACGCATTTTTCCTTCATATATTTTATTCTATGATAGGTTTCGACAATTGTTACCTCAATCAGCCCTCTTCAATGCTTGTATTTACTTATCTTCATACATATTCACTTTTCTATACTTAACCCCCTTGCTATCTATAAACACCCCAATGGATTCTTTAGTACTATGATAAATATTATGAGTTGCTAGAAATGAGTATTTAACTATTGTACTTATAGTGCTACCACCATCATATTTTAATATAGGGGCTACCTCTTCTATAGAAAGAGATGGCTCTAACTTAACATTAAGCTTTATTCTCTTTTTATCTTTAGGAATTAATAAATTACCATATAAATTAACTGTTGATAAATTAAGACCAGACTCAGAATATGAACACAATTTATTTTTAGTATCTCTATAGCTATAATTACCTAACACATCAAGTTTAGTTATCTCAATTGGTGTAGATTCATTTGAATTGTTTTTTCTATAGCTTTTCACACCCTCAAAATGCTTGTCTCCAATTTTACCCTTTATATTTATCTCTAAACCATCTACAAAGTATCTTAATCCATGCTTAAACACACTAACTCTATCACTAGAATAAGCTATGCTATTAAAATATCCTTCAAACTCCTTATAAAGCATGAAATAGTTGGATTCATTGTATTTTGATACATTTGCTGAAGTATTTTTACCCTTTAAATACACTTTATTACCATTAACCTCTACAAAAATTTCACCTTTTCTATTTTCATTATTATAGGAAGATAAACCACTTATAGTTTCATCATCCTTTATCCCTATATAATCATAACAAAGTGATACTTCATCAATACAAACATCAGCTCCAATCTTATATTTTTCTTCATTCATTGTCCTAATATAAAATTCCTCATTTTTCACCCCAAATTGAAGTGTTTCAAAAGAAGTATAATCATATATTTTATCTGCTAAAATGCCTACACATTTTACTTTGCTTATATCATTTGATTCTGATTTAACATCATATGTAAAATCTAATAAAGATTCATTATCCTTCTTCATATTCAAGCCTCCAATATGAATTTTCAATACTTTATAGTATGTTTTTATTTTGTATATGTTTCACTTACACAATAACAATGTACACATTAATAGAGGTTAAAATATATTATATAAATAAGATTAATTTTAAGGAGGAGATTTATGTCATTTGAAAGAAAGTTCAATACTTTATTAGGTAAATCTGATAACTCTTTATATGAACTTTCCTATGATAATGGAATTGAATTATATATCTACGATAAAGATAGTAAATTTAAATACAAAAAGAAGTTTGTTTCAGGAAATTATAATTTTTCTAATGCTTTTTTTAATGTAGATAATAAAGATTCTGTATATGGAGTTATTTATACAAAGGATAATACTCTACTATATACCTATATTAATCAAGAACATATTTATAAAAGTACTCTACTTAAGATAGATAACCCAAAATTAAAAATAACCTTTCCTTATATAAAGAAAATAGATAATAAAATACACCTTTTCTATTACCTTGTTGATACAACTACAAGTGATGAATGTACCCTAATACATTATTATTATAATGGTCACAAATGGGTAAAGACTGAAATAGATAGGATTAAATACTATATTTTAACTAACTTTGTCATTACCTTTAATGATAACAATCCTACTATCTTATATTTAAATGACAATAAAGGATATGAAGAAGTTTTTATAGCTGGATTTAATGAAAAAACATCTTCATGGAATTCTAGTATTCAAGTAACTAATACAGGTAAGACCAAAGTATATCTTTCTGCCATTGAATTCCCCAAAAACCAATATCATATAGTTTTCTCTGAGAATAATAGTGATAGATACCATTGTGCCTACTACTCTGGGGAATTAGTAGATAATAAATTTAATAGAAAAGATTATACGATAATTCAAGATGCTGTTGCATGTGAATTTCCTCATATATTAAAAGTAAATAATGGACTTTATATTCAATGGTTAGAATTTAGTGAGCTTTTCACCTCTTTTTCAGAAGATAATGGTTCTACATGGAGTAATCCAAAGTTTTTCTTTAATGATACTGATGATTCAATAATTAGATATGATTACAAATCAAATCTTAAAAGGAATTTACCATTAGATGTTTCATATATATTTTCATATAAAACCTCACATTGCTCTTTAGGTATTCCAAGTAACCTACTCTCTGATGAAGACATTAATAATAAATAAAGGAGGCTATACATTGAGTAATATTTTAAAATTAAACTCTAAGTCTAGTACTACTATAGATATGCTTCATCCAACATCATCAAATTCTAATGTAGACAAGCTAATAGTTGGTACTCATTATAATAAAGATACTCTTTACAACATGTTTGTATCTGTAATTAATTTTAGTTCATTAGATACTAGTATTAGGAATATAGAATCTGTTTCCCTTTACTTATTTTTAGATGACCTAATATACTACGACCTATCCTATAAAAATATAGTTATATATAAAAATATTGAGTATCCTGATCTATCAAAAATTAGTTGGATAAGTCCCCCTAAGGTATCAAAAAACTATCACCTAGATGTATCCTTACCTTATAACTATATAGATGGATTTGTTAGTATTGATATAACTTCACTATATAAATATTCAATTTCTAGAAACCAAGATTTTAGTATTACACTAAGTAGTGCTACTACCCATGGTACATCCCTTGTGAAGTTTGATTCCTCCAATACTAATCATGCACCTTACTTAGAAATTAAAGTAAGTAAAGATATTCCTAAGAATACTAAGGAATATCTTTCTACTGAAGAAAAATCTTATAATGATAAAAGAAGAACTGATCATTATGTAAATATTAATGATTGTAAAGAGGATATAAAAAAATTAAAAATAGAGGTATCTTCTTTAACTGATACACTTAATTCTTTAAAGGAAGAAAATTCTAAGTTAAAATCAAGATTAGATGATTTAAGTATAGAACCAATCATTGATAAATAAGTTCTGAAGGAGAAATTTCTTTGAGATTTCTCCTTTTTAATGTCTAATAATTAAGTGTTAACGATTAATTAAATTTTTATTAAATAAATACTAGTATTATATAAGTAATTCTGTTATCCTATAAAACTGTGAATAAAAAGTTTTAAAGGGGGATGTACATGACACAAGATATGACAACTGGGAATCCAGTAAAACTGATTTTATTTTTCTCCATACCTTTACTTATAGGAAATATATTTCAACAATTTTATAGCATGGTAGATACAATTATTGTTGGTAGATTTGTAGGAGTTGAAGCTCTTGCAGCTGTTGGATCTACAGGTGCTATGGTTTTCTTAGTAAATGGATTTGTTATAGGTTTAACTGCAGGTTTTGCAATTCTAATCTCTCAAAGATTTGGAGCAAAAGACCAATTAGGTATGAAAAAAGCAACAGGAAGTGCAATAATTCTTTCTGTAATATCAGTACTTATAATAACTATAATCAGTATTTTATCTGCTAAGCCAGTACTTAGATTAATGAATACGCCAGATAATATAATGGTGGATGCTTCAAAATATATAATAATAATGTATGCTGGTACATTTGCAACTTTTATATATAATATGTTAGCAAGTATATTAAGAGCTTTAGGAGATAGTAAGACTCCACTTTACTTCTTAATTATTTCTTCAATATTAAATATTGTTTTAGATTTAGTATTTATAATTAACTTTGATATGGGTGTAGCAGGTGCTGCATATGCTACAGTTATTTCACAAGGTGTATCTGGAGTACTTTGTTTAATATATACTTACAAAAGACATACAATATTAAAGTTAAAGAAAAGCGATTTTATAGTAACAAAAGATTACTATATAACTCACTTAAAAATAGGTGTTCCAATGGCTCTTCAATTCTCTGTTACTGCCCTTGGAATAATGATAGTTCAAGGTGCATTAAATGTGTTTGGTTCTACAGTTATAGCTTCATATACAGCTGCATCTAAAGCGCTTCAATTAGTAATGCAACCTGCTGTTACATTTGGAGTTACTATGGCTACTTACTGTGGACAAAACTTAGGAGCTAGAAATTTTAAAAGAATACAAGAAGGGGTAAAGAAATGTACAATTATCTCTATAATAACTAGTATTATAGCTGGTATAGTATTAGTTCTGTTTGGTAAGTACTTTGTATTGATGTTCTTAGAAAGCCCTGACCAAACTGTTATAGTATATGCAACTCAATGCTTAGACATAGCTGCAATATTCTTTATACCACTTGGGTTAATATTTATATATAGAAATGCTCTTCAAGGTATTGGAGATTCATTTATTCCTATGATGGCAGGTGTTTATGAATTAGCAGCAAGAGCTTTAGTTGCATTTACTTTACCAAAATTTATAGGATACTTAGGAATTTGTTTAGCTGATCCAGTTGCTTGGATATTTGCTTGTGTTCCTTTAGCTTATACATACTTTAAGAGAATTAAAAAGCTTTTAAATGAAAAAGAAAATGAAGTAGAGCTAGAAGTAGCTTAATATTAAAAGAGAAAACTTTATTTAATAAAAGTTTTCTCTTTTACTTTATTCATATTTTTCACCACTAGGGGAATCACTTATAGTAACTACATATTGATATATTTTTGCATATGGATATGGACAAAGATTATACTTATCAAGAAACATACTCCCCTCATAATTTAATTTGAATAGTGTAGTCTTTTTATCCTTTGGAAATATATCTGTAGTATATACAGCATCTGTATAATTAACAAATGAATTTTTTATATAATATTCTTCATTACCAATTGGACTATAACAATTAGAGTTTTCATATTCAAAACTAATGGATAGTACCTTTCCTTCAGTTCCCTTATAATTATTTTGAAGATATCCTGCAAATGGTATATATCCATCCTTATCTTCTACTCCACTCTGTGATACATGGAATCCACCTAACTGCCCAAAATATTTTCCTTTTGGTAACTTTTCATATTGCTCAATGAAGTTATTTATCATATATTTTTCCCTAACAAGTTGCCCAGAACTTATAGATAAATTTTTTACACCAAATAAAAAGTTGCCATAATTATTACCTAAATATTCTTTAGCACTCTCTTGATTATTTTCTAGAATTTTAATAATTTCTTTACAATTATTCTGATAATTATTTCTACTAATTTTCTTTACATGTTCTATCATTTCTTTCAGTTCACTAGGTGCTTCATCCTTAGGTAATAATGATGTTATATATCTTCTTGCGATTAGAGGTTGATGTTCTATATCTATTCCAACTAATTGAAGTTTTCTATCTTCGGGGAGTGATTGATTATATTTATAAAGATTTTTTATTGATTCATAATGATTTTTTGTATAAGATTGAGTTCCCCTTAAATTTGACATTATATAATTAATAATCTCCATATCTCCTGTCTTTAAGTACTCATTTATTAATTGAGCAGTACAAAATCCTCCTTCATAAATAATATATTTTACTCCTGCTTTTTCTACAAAATACCTTGTAAAATACTCCTTTAATTCATAAGAAGCTTTTGTCCCATGAGATTCTCCTGTTAAAAAAATTTGATTATTCTCTAAATCACCATCTAATAAACTTATACTTTTAAATGATAAATCATTAATATCTAATTTTGAATTCTCTTTATAAAAAGCATCTTGTACTTTTTTTACCTGGAGATTTAATTTAACCTTTTTAATAACAGGTATACTTATTAATACAAAAATAATTATTATAGCAAAATGAATAATTCTAATCTTTTTTATTTTCATAACCCTCACTTACCTTTAACCCCAATTTATTATTTTCTTCACAACTTTATAGAAAATTATTTTATATAAAGTTATTAATATTATACCATTTTTATACAAATACAAAAAGAAGCCATTCTCATTAGATTAGCTTCTTTACATTTTAGATTTCTCTTGATGTGTATTTCATTAAAACTTCCATAAAACCACTATCTTCATTTTTTCTTTCCTCTATAGGTACAAATAAAGCTTTCTCATAAAACCTATAAGCTTTCTTATTATCTTTATATACTGATAGTGTTAAATCATTGTATTCTTTTTTTACATAATCCAACAACATTTTCCCTATTCCCTTGCTTTGGCTTGTAGGATCCACAAATAAGGCTCCAATATAACTATCATCAACAATACTTATAAAGGCCTTTATGCTATCGTTTTCTTCATATACAAAAGTTTTTGAATTTGGTATGTACTCTTTCTTTACAATATTATAGTTACATCTCCAGTAAAACTCAGGAATAAAGGGATGTCCAACCATTGTAGACCTAAACCATATGCTCATAACAGCATCTATATCTTCCTGAGTAAATTTTCTTATATACATTTTGCTCTCTCCCCTAACGCAATTTTGCATATTTTTCTTTCTTTTTACTTTTTGTTACAAATTGTTAATATAATTTTATTTTATCATCTTACTTTAAAATTATAAACATATTTTTTCATCGAAATATAATATATGCTACATAGGTTTATTGCCAAAAAAGAACTCCAACAATATCTTGCTGAAGTTCATATGTTTATATTTAATTAATTTCTAACTCTTCCCCAATTATATCATTTTCAGAGTAGTACATAGATTCATCTAGTGCTCCCTCTTTCTTTGCCACTATTAAAGTACATATACAATCCCCAATAGTATTTACGGTTGTTCTACACATATCTAGTATTCTGTCTACTCCCATTATTAAACCAATACCTTCAATAGGTAATCCTACGCTATTTAATACCATTGAAAGCATAACAAGTCCAACTCCAGGAACTGCCGCTGTTCCTATAGAAGCTAAAGTTGCTGTAAAAATAACAGTTAAAATACCTCCAAGGCCAAGATCAACTCCATATAATTGTGCTATAAATACTGTTGCAGCTCCTTGCATTATAGCTGTTCCGTCCATATTAATAGTTGCACCTAATGGAATTGTAAAGGATGAAACCTTGCTATCAACACCTAATTCATTCATAGTCTTAATTGTAACTGGTAATGCAGCTCCACTTGATGCTGTTGAGAAAGTTATGGCTCCAACTTTAGGGAACTTCTTTACAAATGGCATAATACTTAAATCAGTAAATGTCTTTAAAATTCCTGTATAAACAACTGAAGCATGAATAAGTAATGCTAATAAAACAACTGCCATATATTTCAAGAGTGATGCAAATGCCTCAACTCCTGTAGTAGCAAATGTTGTAGCTATAAGACCAAATATTCCAAAAGGTGCAAAGTACATAACTAAATTAACCATTTTCAAGAAAATTTCATTTAGATTTTCCATAAATGTTTTAACAAGTTTTACTTTTTCACCTAACAAACTAATAGTTGACCCAAATATTATTGAAAAGCATATAACTTGAAGCATATTTCCCTCAGCCATTGCCTTTATTGGATTAGTAGGAATCATATCTATTAACACATCTGCAAAAGAAGAACTTTGGGCAATTGTAGGTTGCTCTGATACAAGACTAGACATATCTAATCCCACACCAGGATTAATTAAGTAAGCAAGTCCAATTGATATTGAAATAGCTATAGCAGTAGTAGATAAATAGAAAATAAGAGTTCTAGCTCCAATTCTCCCTAAACTTTTTATATTACTTAAAGATGCCACCCCACAGGTAATTGATGCAAAAACTAGTGGAACTACAAGCATCTTAATTGCACTAATAAAACCTTGTCCTAATACTTTAAATACTCCACCAATTATGATGGTATCCTTTACACTTCCAGCAGGCGAAGATCTAACTAAAATACCTACAGCTAAACCCATACCCATTGCTATAAAAATTTTTGATGTTAAACTTAACTTTTTCCTCATAAATTTCCCCCTTTTTAATTTTTTATAAACTAACAACTTATTAATAACATATAAGTAGTATATCACGTTTTCCAATATTATGAAATATATTTTCTATAATTATTCAGTTTTTAGAATATTTTCTCTTATTTAAAATCTACTAATACTTTTAAGTGTCTCATACACAAAGTTTCTACATTTTATTCTAAAGTTTAGTTTCATATTATGCAGCTTTTGCACCATGAATATTCAAAAACAATAAAAAAGAATGCCATAATAATATGACATTCTTAAATTACTATTTTATTATGCTATATACGTAATTTTTAAAGTCCTCAAAAGTTCCACTTACTATTGAAGCTCCTTTAAGTATTCTATTTCCAAAGAAGTTATATTCACAACTTCCATAGTTAAATGCAGCACTACTTACTATTAAGTTTGACTCATTAACTCTATAAGTTGCTCTCTTTTCTAATATATCAACACAGAAATCTAGAAAATCCTTATAGTCTTTAACGTGTCCTGACTCTACCATAGAAATCACAAAATTAAATAAATAGAATCCTCCAATTAATTGTATCATCTTATCATTTGGAGTGTAGAAAACTTTCCCTGAATTATAGAAGAACTTTAATTCACCATAGGTTGCAGCTTTATATTCACTATTAATTTCTAATCCCTCTAAGTTATGCATTCTAAGTGCAGATTCAATACTTTCCCATGAGTTAGCATTTACTACAACATTATCTTTTATAACTTGCTTAAATTTTTCAAAAGACTCTTCAGAATCCTTACTTGAACTTACTTCCTTACCATCAAACATTACTTTATATTGTCCATTTTCATATATTAATTCAACTTTATTACTCAAAACAAATTCCATCCTTTTCTATTTAATAATAATTATTATAACATATTAATTCCAATTTATAAATCATGTTTTATAATTTTTATTCTATTTTGTTCCAATATACCTATTGCAAAAGAAAGTGGTAGTGAAAATCTCTTCTTACCACAACTACCTGGATTTAAGAATATCACACCATTCACTTCCTCATAAAAATACTTATGAGAATGTCCAAACACAACTAAATCTACACCCTCTAGTTTTTTAGGAATATCCTTAATATCATGTACTACATATATTTTAAAACCATCTATTTCTACTACTTCAGATTTATTTAATCCCTTTGCCCAATCATCCTTATCATTATTACCTCTTACAAAAGTAATATTACCTATATCATTTAAAGCTAAATAGGTTTCTTCATTTGATATATCTCCAGCATGAATTATGTAATTACACTTTTTAATCTCTTCCATTACTTCTTCTCTAAGTAAATTATGAGTATCAGATATAAATCCTATTCTTATCCCTTTCATAGTTTTCTCCTTTGTTAAAAAATTAAAAGACGATATTACCTATTAGGCAACATCGTCTTAAATATTTTAGTATAATTTAACGAATTCTTCAACCATTGAACTTGCATTTTTAGCTGCTATTGGTAAAAACTCTTCATAAGATAAATCTGCTGATCCATCTGCCTTATCTGAAATTGCTCTTAATACAACGTAAGGTATTTCATTTAAGTATGCAGTTTGAGCCATTGCAGCTCCTTCCATTTCTACTGCAGAAACATTACCAAAGTTTTCTTTAATTCTTTCTGCAACTGCACCACCAGCAATAAATTGATCTCCAGAAGCTATTCTACCTTCTTTTATTACTAAACCATCTATATTTTCAGCTGCTTTCTTTGCAACCTCTACTAATTCCTTATCTGCTTGGAAAAATGTAATACCAAGTCTTGATATTTCTCCTAATGGATCTCCAAATACTGTAGTATCAAAATCATGTTGAACAGCATCTGTTGAAATAACTATGTCACCTTGATTTAATTCTGGGTCCATAGTTCCAGCAACTCCTGAATTTAATAATGCAGTTACATTAAACTTATCTGCTAAAATTTGAGTACAACTAGCCATATTTACTTTACCAACACCTGATCTAACTAAAACTACATTCTTATCATGTAATTTACCAGAGTAAAAAGTCATTCCAGCAACTTCTACTGTATCTTTAACATCCATCTTTCCTTTTAATATTTCAACTTCTTCTTCCATAGCTCCTATAATTCCAAGAACTTTTTCTTCTTTATTTTCTTTGTTTGTACCACAACCAACAAATAAAGAAACTGATAATACTACTGCTCCTAATAAAGCTATAAATTTTTTCATTAGTTTTCCCCCTGTTTACAATAAAAAATCGAACTTTAAAATAATATTTGCAAATATAATTCGTAAGCACAATTATTTATAACATAGTACACAAGAAAAAATCAATATATTTTTTTAACTTTTTTCAATATAATTCGTTATGTTACGAATTATCCCTACCATTCATCTATTATAAGTAGGATATTTTGTCAAAATTTACGAATTTAATTAATACTTCTACAGCTTCAATAAGATATTTTTCTTCTATTTCTGTAAATCTGTTAAACTCATCACTATCAATATCAAGTACCCCTACCACCTTGTCATTAACAACTATAGGAAGTACAATTTCTGAATTAGATGCTGCATCACAAGCTATATGCCCTTCAAATTCATGTACATTATCTATTCTTAACACCTTTCTTTCCTTTGCAGCTGTACCACATACCCCCTTTCCAATTTGTATCTTAGTACAAGCTGGCATTCCTTGAAATGGTCCTAGAATTAGTTCATTATTTTTATTTAAATAGAACCCACACCAATTAACTCTTCCTAATAACGCATTTATTAAAGCCGAAGCATTACAAAGCTTTGTAATATCTTCCTCATCTCCACTAACTAATCCTTCTAGCATTTGTACCATAGTTTTTAATCTTTCTTCTAAATCTAATCCATGAAACATTTTAATATCAAACATCTTATCTCTCCTTTGTATTTCTTAAGAATAAATGAATTCTAGTTCAAAGTTTACATTTTGTTATAACTATTTCTTTATATTTATGATACAATAATTTTTAAGATAAGAGGTGATTAAAATGAACATTTTTAAAGGGACATATGGATTTGATGTTTTATCTATCTTTTTATTGTTTATAAGCTTGATCTTAAACCTAGGAAAACATACTCGTTTACTAGGAACTTTAGTTACTTTGTATGTAATTTATAGAGCTTTTTCAAAGAATATCTATAAAAGATCTAACGAACTATACAAATTCACTAATTTAGCTAATAAAGTACTATTCCGTTTTGGCAAAAGATTACCTGATAATATGCCAAGGACAAGTCTTGAAAATATACCTTTAATATTTAGTCAATTAAAATATGTTATTAATCAAAAAAGACAATATAAGATAGTTAAATGCCCAAATTGTGGACAAAAGCTTAGATTGCCTAGGGGGCAAAAAAAGATAATTGTTACATGTAAAATGTGTAGGTTTGAATTTAAAGAAAGAACATAAAAAGGGTGGCGTGGATATTTATTTTGCTTGTTCCGTCGCAGGCTCCAAGTCACACCAAAATAAATATCCGTTCCCATCGTACTTAAGGTAAGAAAATAGACTGCTTGTAGCAGTCTATTTTAATTTGTAAATAAAGTTATTCTATTCTTTGTAATTATTCAAACATTTCTACTTTCATTTCCCTGGTAATATTTTGCATATTGTTATATTAATATATGTGATATACTTTAAATATATATTTTTGGTAATTATACGGAGGACTTATGAGTAAGAAATTATTTAAATTCTTTATAGGGCTAACTATTGTTTTTACTTTAATAGGTTGTACAGCTAAAGAAGGCTTAAATGATACTAATACAGGTAACTTAACTGAGGGAGAGCTTCACGATATTATAAAGTCTACTTACAAAGATTGTACTATTTCATACACAACAGAGAATAGCATAAAAATATTAGATATAAAAGTTAATGTTCCTAAATCAAGCAGAGCTGAAGAACTTGAGGCCTTTACTAATGCATGTGATTTAATATCTAATAAATTAGACGACATTACATATTACTCTGGAATAATGTATACCCTACAAGTAGATGGAGAAGATAAAGCTTGTATAAGATCATATACATCTGATGATGGAAAATTCAAATTAGAAAGCACCTATATTGAAGATGATGAATACAAACAATAAAAAAATGTATTTAAATGTATATAATATTCTCTATAGGCAATAATATTATTGAGGATAGATGTAGACATATTAGTTTTAACAGTACCTAACTATGGCTACTGAATACTCAAAAAAGACACCTAATACTTCTAAGTACTAGGTGTTTTTATTATTTGTAAATTAAAATACTACATTTTTATAAGAACTTCCGTCCCATCATTTGCTTTAACATTAACTATTTCTAATCCTTTGTATTTCTTTAGCTCTTTCATTGCAACTAAAATTAAATCCATATCCAAGGCATTCATATATTCATTTACTTTATCCATGCCATCTTTACTTACATTGTTCTCTACTAAAGATTTACTCACAAAATTAGCTATTCTAACTCCACTAGTAAGTAAGAAATTAGGAATATAAATTGTAAACTTTCTTTCAATAGTCCTAACCTTTATCTTCATTCTTCACCTACTCGATTACCACTCTAACTTTATCACCATTTGCTGAATCTACAGTTACTATTTCACCTAACATTTCATTATCAAGAGAACTAATAATTACACTTGTCATTACTTCTAAATCTATACCTTCCATGTCCTCTACTTTAATTGGAAGCTTACCAGTAGCCTTTAAAATTGAAGTAATAACTGCTACAGGAAGATTAACTTTTACATTATCACCAGCAGATGAATCAACCCTAACCTTAAACATTCTCCTATCATAATTTACATTCTCTATTGGTTTATCCTCTTTTTTGTACATTGCCTCAATTAAGTCCGCACTCTTTTCAACCTCTAACTTACCTTCTGATACCATTGTAAGTACTTTTAATAAATCCGCTCTCATTCTCAGCCCTCCTTAATCTTCTTTCATTCTTTCTATTGCTTCTTGTGGTGAAATTTCACCCTTCTCTAATGCCTCTATTACCTCACTAGTTGATGACTTCACAGGTTTACTAATCCTTTTATAACCTAATGCAGATATAACTTCATCAAGCTTTGCTCTTACTGTTGGATAAGAAATTCCAAGTTCCTTCTCCACATCCTTAATGCTTCCCCTACACATTATAAAAACCTCAATAAACTTTAATTGATCCTTTGATAAATAATCAAACTTTGAAAATTCAAACTCATTTTCTATAGTAGTTTTACAATCTGAACATTTTAATCTAGTTATCCTTAGTTTCTTACCACATACAGGACAAACAGTTATTGCTTTAAACACCATCTATCACTCCTTATGCTTCTAATATATTCCTACGCTCACAAAATGTCAACAACAAATATTGATTTTATTAATTTATATCTTAATTATTTTAATATTGAACTTCAATATATTAATTTTATTAATTTATATATTGATATTTTCTATAAAGCAAAAATAGATATAGAATAAAACTCTATACCTATTTATTATTAACCTATTTAATTTTATGAGCCTGGTGATACTAAATATGATGGATTCTTAGTTTGGATCCATACTTCCCCTGGACCTTCAAACTTACATATATATCCCTCACCACTAACTAAAGATGTAAGTCCATTAGATATCATTTCAACTTTGTAATTTAAAGAACTTTCCCATAAAACCAAGTGATTAGTATCTACTATATATCTTTCTCCAGGATTTAATGTCTTCTTATGAATTGCTCCAAAAGAACATAAAGCTAATGTTCCTGCACCAATAGCTTCAACTTGGAATAGCCCTTCTCCAGAAAATATACCTTTTCCACCAGCACCTTTTGTTTTTAACTCAATATTACCATAGCTAGCTAAGAAAGCATTTTGTCCTAACCTATAATTTCTACTACCATCCATTTCAAATAATTGAATATCTCCCAAAAATGTTGGTGAAAGTAGTAGTTCCCCCTGTGAATTAGCAGTATATTCTTGAAGGAATGTACTTTGTCCTGCAAACATTCTTCCAATGGCTTTTTTAACCCCACCTGATTTTAACTTCATGTCAAAAACATCATCCATAGCAACCATTGCCCCTGCTCTAACTATGAATTTATCATTTGTATCAGCATTAACCTTTAAAATAGTATTTGTAGTTTGATAAAGCACTTGAAATTTACTCATAATAACCCTCCTTTTTTTACTTTTTACCTATATATAAGTAGTGTTCACTTGTGCCCAATAATTTTCATCTCTACTTAGTTCGAAACAAACTTCAAGCCATTTTTTAATTTCCTCTTTAGGTTTCTTGATAAGTTCTTCTTCCTTGCATCCTAGAATATTTTCAACCCCAGCAAAAACAAGTTCTTTCAATCCATAACTCCTCATTAGCTCCCTTGCTTCCTCACTTGATGAAAAATAAGCAATAGTAAAACCCTCTGTGCCATCACTTGCCCCATTATTGATATATTTAAGTGCATCATAAGGTTCATTTCCTGTCAAATCAAAATATCTAAATGAATCTTGAAGGGGTGCATAATTGCTTATAAAAGAGGCAACTATTATTCCATCATCTTTTAGTAGATCTAATGCTCCCTTTAATGCTTTTCTTCTATCCTCTTCTTTAACTAAATGATATAAAGGACCCATGAGCAAAACAACATCATATTTCTTTTTTATATTTTCGAGCTCTAATGCATTTCCCTTAATATATTCTACAAGGTTTATTCCAAGCTCCTTTGACTTTTCTTTAGCAGTATCTATATTATGCTTTGATAAATCTAAAAGAGTAACCTATGCCCTTTACTTGCTAGATAAAAGGAGTACCTACCTGGGCCTCACCCAATATCAATTATATCTAGACTATTATTAGGAATATAACTATCTATATATCTTTTTGTCATCTCAAATTCTACAGGATGTTTATAGAATCTATCCCATTCTTCATATTGGTTATCATAAAATTCTTCTATTTTGTTCATTGCCCCTCCCCTTTAATCATTTATATAAATATAGTTTTATTATATCATGAATATGTTAAATACTGTTAATACATTCTTTTAGAGAAATTCAATTTCCTAAAGAATAAAAAAGGTAACAGATAAAATCTATTACCTAAATACTTATTCTACAACTCAGTATACTTTTTAGCATTTCCTTTTGCCTTTTCTACTGGATACTTCTTTTCATTCTTATCCATTTTCATGTTTATTATTTCTTCAATATTTACATCTAGAGCATCTGCCATATGTACGCAATAAACTAGCACATCTGCAAGTTCTTCCTTAACAGCTTGAAGATTATAATTTTCTTCATCCCACAAAAAGTTTTCTAATAGTTCGTTTGCTTCTATTGAAATTGCTTTTGATAAATTAGCTGGAGTGTGGAACTGGTCCCATTCTCTATCTTCTCTAAACTTTCTTATTCTCTCTATTGTTTCATTCATAATAATACCTCTTTTCTAAAACGTTATTTAAAATTTTATTACTTTCTATAATTTTTTTATCTATTAATTAAATTTTCTTGATATAAATAATCAATCTCTTTATATCCAATATTCTTTGTCATATTATTTATACGATCTTTTATATATTTTTGTAATTCTTTATCGACACAATATATATAGCATCCCTTCATACCTCTGGTCATTAGAACTCTATAAGTATTTTTTATAATTTCATCAGCTTTTTCTAATGCTTTTTCTTTATCATTTTTATATAACTTCTTAATCCCCTTTAAACTCTGGTCAGTTTTAGCCCTTTTACTAAAATCCGATATTACTCTGTTATTTTCATATCTTAAATCTTCTCCGATTATAACCCCAACATAATCAAACTCTAGGCCTTGACATGTATGAATACATCCAATTTCATTAACTGAATTTTTACCTATTGCCCAAGGTTCTTTAGATGTTAGATTCCATTTCATCTTAAAATTATACTCAGGAAAAACTATATCATAATTATTATAATTCCCCTTACTTATCCAATCCCAACAGTATCCCGCAAGTAGTCTAGCTTTATTATTAACTTTATTCTTTTCTAATATTTTTTCTCTCATTTCACTTGGATTATCAACAACTTCAATTTCATAATCAAAATCAAAACCATCAAAATTAGCAGTATTTTTTAATTCGAGAACATCATCAATCCAATTCAAGTATCCATCAGATCCATTACATCTAAACTGAGCCGTTAATTCATCTTCTATTACATTAGCTCCTGCTTCTTTTGCTAGTCGTCTAATTTCATCTATAGAGCCAATATCGCTTAAAGTTACTCTCTGCTCCTCATCTATAAAGAAAACGGATAATTTTGCAGAATTAATTATTTCTTTAATCTGATTTTCACCTTTATTTTTAAATATGCCTGATTTCTCGTTAAGCCTATGTGCTTCATCAACTAAAAGTACATCTATTTCATCTTTTTGTGAATCGATGAAACATCCCGATCCTTTAAATAAAGAACCAATATACTTCTGAGTATAATTTCCTTTTAACTTAACCTGGTATACCTCTCTAGGAGCAGAATTTTTAGAAACATACTGTGTAACATATCCAGCAGAATTTAGTTTTACTAATAGATTTATTGCTAAAACAGATTTTCCTGTACCAGGTCCCCCTTTAATTATAAAAACATTCTTTTTACCACTAAGCATTTTCTTAAAGACAGTTTTTCTTATTTTTTCGAATACTACTTTTTGATTATCCATCAACTTAAACTCTTCATTTCCATCAAGCATTAACTTTAAAGCATCTTGAAGAGATTTTGATGGCCTTATTCTGCCACCTTCTATATCATATAAAGCTTTTTCATTATCACCTTTATACACGTATCTTGCTATAAATTCACGAAGTTTAATAACTTCACCTTGAGTATAAACAGGAGCCTTTTCTAAATAATTGCTATATATTTGAGATGTTAATGGATCGTTTTCTCTTTTTACATAATTATGCAAATATGCACATGGATGCAATGCAATTTTATTCTTCTCTACACCTTCATTATAATCCTCTATAGCACAACTATATGTCCACGCTTGATATGAAGGATGAGTTGTCCTCACTTTTCCTTTATTAATAAATGTTTTTACTATTCCATCTTCATCTGGCACCTCATCTATCTCTTCCCATTGCTTTAATTCTATAATAACTACATTTTTCTTATCACTCTTGTCTAAACCTGCAAGTATAAAATCTATTCTCATTGATGTGGCTGGTATTCTGTATTCTATAGCAACAGTTGCATCATCTGGAATCTGAGGTATATTGAGTGCTTTATACATATATAACATAGAATTTTTCCACGCTCTTTTCTCAGAGTTTTTTACTTTTCCTATCCTTCTATTATAAGCTCTTTCTATTGCTATACTTATCTCATCGTTATCTACATGTTTTATAAAATCAGCTTTAGTAGCTTTATAAACTATCATCTATTTCCCTCCGTCAAACCTTATACCATAATTATACATAATCAAAATTCATATTACAATTTGACATACTAAGTCCATATATTTTATTTCTAATTTAAATCTTTAATCCTCATTTACTTATTATCACTAAGCTTCTTAATTATTATCTTAACTCTTCCCTAAAGTTTTTATCTCATAACTTCATCATCACCGCTAAATTAGAATTCTTTTATTTACTTCTGCTTTTCTAACGATAATCCCACAAGCCCTCATTATTACTATAACTTCTTAAGTTCTTATCTTCTTAACTTGTTATCTTCTTAAGTTCTTAACTTGTTAACAACTTAAGAACTTATCTTTTTAACTTGTTGCATTTTAAAATTCTCCAAATAAAAATAGCCAGTGATCACTCACCAGCTACTTCATCAATTTATAAAAGCTTTTCCTTAATCTCCTTCTTGAAACTACTTGCCTGTTTTCTAGTTAAGGATTTAATATCAACAATCAAAATTACATGAGCCTTAGCTCTAGACATTCCAACATATAATATATTCCTTAAATCCTCATCATTCATAAAATCATGCTTTAAGTCAGGAATAATTACTACATCACTTTCAAGCCCTTTAAATCTTCTTATAGACTCAACAGTTCCCTTAAAATTATCCTCAATTCCTTTGTTAAGCCTTACCTTCTTCTTTGCTTCCATTGTTAACACAGCAATGTTTTCATCCCTTAAGTACTCATCATGCTTAAGTGCTCTTATTGTATTATTTAACTTAATTAAGGTATCAAAAGAATTCTCTGAGAAAATTATATCTGGATTAATTTAATTAAAATAATCCAAAGCAACATTTTATATATCCGCTTCTAAACCTATCGAAGAAGAACCCTTTTTTCTCTGCTTCTTCTAAAATATATTTGTCTAGTCTATACCCATTCTTATGACTACAAATTATTTCCTTTGAAAGATTTACCTCATATCCATCAATACCTACTATATAATTTTCACATCCTAAATCTTTAAAAGTTACTTCTTTCTCAAATTCTCTAGCTAAGCATTCTATTACATGTACTAAAAATTTAAAATCATCCATATTTCTTGTCATATATCCTCTAGCAATTCCATTTGCATTCATATTAAACATCTCCTCGAATTTTTATTTTTAAATGAAAAAAATCTTCTTACCTTTAAGATAAGAAGAGATTAAACCACCATAAATTCACCTCCTTATCGACTTTTAGCTGAACCACCTTGCTATAAAAACAGGTTGGTATAGGGTCACTGAGCTAAATCTCTACCCTAACTCTTGATATATTGGTTTGATATTTAATTATATTTTTATTATATCATACTTTTAAATTTCAAAATACATTTTTTGTTAAAATTCACTATAGTTATAAAGAATAAAAACAAGCTATTGAGTAAAAATAATATTGTATCTTATTATAAAGGAGGTATTTAATATGGATATACATTCTGCTTATAATAGAGCAAAGGAAATGCTAATTGATGGGGCAACTTATGATGAAATCAAAAGTTGTACAGGTCTTAGGGAGAAGGAAATAAAGAGAATTAGAAAAAATGAAATAGACAGCCATTTTTAGATTTTAAAAAAGTGGAGTGGATATTTATTTTGCTTGTTCCGTCGCTACGCTCCAAGTCACATAAAAACAAATATTCCCCCCACTCATACTAAAGGTAAGGAAAGCTATTATATTTTAATAGCTTTCCATTCTTTTCTATTGTAATAAATTTTGAGCTACTTCACTTCTATTTATTATTTGCATTAATAATGGTATTGTAATTAGTTGAACAATCATACCTGGAATTGCCTTACCAAGACCACCAACTACAAACAGTATTGGATGAACAGCTGGTGCCACTGTAATAGATACAACAAAAGCTCCTATTATAGCAAAAATTCTTCCACCTATCATTGCACCTATAAGTGATGGATATAACATTTTACTCTTATTATATAGGAAACCAGTTAATATTCCATAACCACAAAGCTCAAAGGCCATAATTGGCATATTAGGCATTAGTGGTGGCATTCCTGTGGCTAATCCACTAATAACAGGACAAATTATTCCTACTATTCCTCCATAAATTGGTCCAAGAACAAAACCTGCTAGAAGTACTGGAATATGCATTGGCAAAAATATTTGACCTGCTAAATTCACTGTGTGAAATATCATTGGAACAACAATCCCTAGTGCAATGAATAATCCAGATAGTACAATCTTCTTACTCTTCATAAATTCTCCCCCTTTTGCTATCTATTAATAATCAAGTAGTAAATATTATCATCTTCAAAGGCTTCATAGACATTTAGTCCAATCTCTTTAAAGAGTTTTTTTTGCTTATTAACTTCTATTAACCTATCCTTTTTTACCCTCTTATCTTTTCTGCTGTGCATGTTATTTAAGAACTCTCTACTACTTGAATGAGCTATTATTAACTTACCACTCTCACATAGGTTTTCAGTTACCAACTTTCTTATAGTATCCTCTCTTCTTTTTAAATGTGGAAACATAGAATAAAGAATTATTTTATTATATTTCCCTTCTACTTTTTCCTCTTCTACATCTAATAAAGTAAATTTTACATTAGGAAGGTTGTTATATTTCTCTTTTGCTTTATGTAACATACCTTCTGAAACATCCAAAGCATTAATTTCACCCATTTTATTAAATTCTCTTATAAATGGAATTAATACTCCTGTCCCTGTGCCAATATCAAGAACTTTATCTCCTTCTTGTATATGAACTCTTGATAAAAGAAAATTTATCTTTTCTTTATTTACCTCATTAGTCTTGTCCCATTCTTCTGCAATAGAATTAAAAAACGCCTTCTCACTCATCTCTGCACCTCTCACCCAATATAATACAATTATAGGCTTTTATGTATTTTCAATCAACTAAATCCTATTAAAAAAGGTGTGATGGATATTTATTTTGCTTGTGCCGTCGCTGCGCTCCAAGTCACATTGAAACAAATATCCACCAAACTCATACTAAAGGTAAGGAAAATATAAAAGAGACCCCATTAAATAAGGTCTCTAACTATTTATTTATCTTCTCTTATAATATAAGGATTTCCATCCTGATCTTTAAAAGTAAACATGCTTCCATATGGCATTTTCATTATGTCTGTAACATCTACTCCATTATTCTTTAACTCTTCATAAGTCTTATCAATATCAGTTGTACTTAAAAGAATTGATGGATGACCAGTGCATGTATTTGGATTTTGCTTTTCCATTAAAGATTTATTATATAATACAAATGTAGTAAACTCATCTTCACTTGGTCCTACTTCTAACCAAGTCATATTAGGTCCCATTGGATATTCACCCTTTACTACAAAGTTCATTTTCTTAGTCCAAAATTCCTTTGCTTCTCCTTGATCATTTACGTATATTGTTATTTTACCTATCTTATTTATCATTTGTATTTCCTCCTATAATCTATTTAGATTATATATTATAGCTCTTCATTACAGAAAAGTACATAAAAATAAAATATTTTATTGTAACAAAATAATATAAATAGAGATAGTATATACTATATATAACGCTTATTTAATATCTCTTGCCTTTTATAATAATGAAAATCCTCTCTACTTTTAAAGAAGAGAGGATTTTTTACCACATAAATACATTAAAGTAAAACATATTAAATATAAACACTAAATTATTAATTTTGCATACTTACTATTTTTTCTGCTTGTCCTATAATAATTATAGTACCTTTAGTACTAATTACCTTTAGAAGATAAGTTCTTCCCACAAACTTATCTTCAGAACCCTTACCTTTTATGAATTATCATAAAATAATCACAAAATAGAGCTTCTATGGATTTACATAGAAGTTCTATTTTTAAATTTTTCTTTATTTATCTTATCTCTTATTAACTGTAATCCACCAATTATCATTATTATTCCCAATATGATTTCGAATATAAGGCTTAAAATTTCATAAGTATTATTATTAACATACATGGAATAAGCACCGTTAACAAGGTTTATTCCAATATTAATTACAATAAATTCAATTATACTTCCACCAACATAATTAACTCCAATGTTTAGTAGTGTATTTAATTTAATTTCTTTATTTCTATATCTCTTAATTTGTTTAATAAAATTATCAAAAAGAAATGGAAATGTAAAAAATGAAATTAAGGCTGTTAATAGAATATCATTAACAAAGTAAGTTATTAAACAATTAGCTAAAAACCAAATTATAATCCCCTTCATATCATCATTCCTTTTATTTTATTCTATACTTAAATGATACATTTATTACCATACTCTGTAAATAATAAAAAATAAAACATCCCAAATTATCCTCTCGGTGTCCAATAATATAACTTCATAAATAATAAAAAGAAACCCGTATTATCTACGAGCTTCTTAAATCTCTTAAAATCCCACCTTATCTCCATAATAAGTACATTTAAATAACTTTTCCATTGTCTCATCATCAATTTCTCTTGGATTAGACCCTGTACATGCATCAAGTACTGCATTATGAGATATAAATTTTAAGTTATCATTAAAATCATCTTCAGTTACACCATATTCCTTCATAGTATGAGGAATAGCTAACTTATCATTCATATCATCTATCATTTTTATTAATGAATCAGTTAATTCACCATTTGTATTTCCTTCTAGCTTTAACATTTTTGCTATATCACCATATCTATCTTCACAGTTCTTTCTATTATATTGAATTACATATGGCAAGAATATTGCATTTGCACATCCGTGAGGTATATGAAATACTGCTCCCACCTTATGAGCCATTGAATGCACAATTCCTAATAATGCGTTTGAAAATGCCATACCAGCTAAGCATTGAGCATCATGCATTGAACTCCTAGCTTTTTCATCACCTTCATAAGACTTAACTAAATTATCTCTAACCATTTCTATAGCTTTCATAGCTAATGGATCTGAAAAATTAGACTTAAGTGATGCAGTATAAGCTTCAATAGCATGAGTTAATGCATCCATTCCTGTATGAGCTACTAACTTTTTAGGCATAGTTTGTGCTAAATTTGGGTCAACTATAGCAATATCAGGAGTTATATTAAAATCTGCAAGTGGATATTTTATTTTTTCAGTATAATTTGTTATAACAGAAAAAGCTGTAACTTCTGTTGCTGTACCACTAGTTGATGGTATTGCAACAAATTTTGCTTTTTGCCTAAGTTCAGGTAATCCAAAAGGTACAATTGCTTCTTCAAAAGTAAAATCAGGATACTCATAGAAAATCCACATAGCCTTAGCAGCATCTATAGCTGATCCCCCACCCATTGAAACAATCCAATCAGGTTCAAAGTTTCTCATAGCTTCTGCGCCCTTCATAACTGTTTCTACTGATGGATCTGGTTCTACTCCTTCATAAAGTTCTACTTCCATGCCTGCTTCTTTTAAATAATCTTCTGCCTTCTGTAGAAAACCAAACCTTTTCATTGATCCTCCACCTACTACTATAAATGCTTTTTTACCTTTTAAGGTCTTTAACACTTCTAAAGATCCCTCACCATGATATATATCTCTTGGTAATGTAAAACGTGCCACTTTCATCCCTCCATCTTCATATAATTATATTAAGATTTAACATCTTATATCTTCTATAATTTATTTAAGAATAAGTATAAAAATGATTGACTTTTAATATTAATTAATAATTTACAAAATCTTAATTGTTATTTTTGCAATATATACTAATAATAATTATAAGATAAACTTTTAGAAAGAAGTGATACTTATGACTTTAACAAGTGGAAAATGGTCAGGATTTAGGGAGCTTGTTCTATTTGATGTAACTAAAGAATGTGAAGGAATCAAATCTTTTTATTTTAAAACAAAAGATGGCGCTAAATTAGTAAGACATATAGCAGGTCAGTTTCTTCCTATTAGAATAAAAACTGATAATCCTAAATATAAAGACATTATACGTACATACAGCTTATCTATGATTCCTAATGAGGATGTTTATAGAATAAGTGTTAAAAAAGTAGATGGAGGCCTTATAAGTAGCTATCTACATGATTCACTAAATATAGGCGATTCAATTGAAGCTATGATTCCAACTGGCCTATTTACTTTAAGGGAAAGTTCTACTGAAACCCCACTAGTATTTATATCTGGTGGTATAGGGATTACTCCCCTAATTTCTATGCTTTATTATGAAGCACTTAAGCGAAAAAATATCACATTTATTCAAGCAGTTATAAACTCTTCTGTACATCCTTTTAAAAATGATATAGATTATTTCGCTGATATAAACGGCCTTAAAAACTTTGTCTTTTATTCCGATCCTTTAAAGTCAGATATAAAAGGAATAGACTATACGGAAACAGGATATGTAACAAAGGAATGGCTTGAAAAGAATACACCTTTAAATGGTGACTTCTACTTTTGTGGACCACCTCCATTTATGAATAGTGTGAAAAAATCTTTATCAGAGCTTGGTGTTCCAGAAGATAGAATTCATTTTGAATCTTTTACACAATAAGAAAAAGTCTCAGTCAATTTATATTGCTGAGACTTTTTATAATTTATAAAGAAAACTCTACAAATACCTTTTTCTTTTCTTCATCTTTATAAAACTCTTTTACTATTCTATATTTTCCTTTTTTCAATTCCCCAAAGCATGTATCTAACTTTATATTTTCATTATTATTACTCTTTGGTTTTAATATAATCCCAATTTCAATAAAAGCCACATTATCTTTGAAAGGAACCCTATACCAGTTCTCATCCTTTTCTACTTCTAATTCAAATACATATCCATATACATATTCATCATCAGTTTTATTCTCTATAACTAAGTCTAATTCTTTATCACTTTTATCTTTTATAGTCATTACAATGTTATCGGCATTTTCAATTTGTGTATTTTTTGTAAGAGTTAACTCATATTCTTTTGCACCACAAGAAATAACTGTAAAACTAAGAATGATAAGCATTATTACAATAGATATTTTTCTTTTCATTATCTCACCTCTACCCCTTATTGTACCAGTCCAGCTAATAGTTTATTTACAAAAATATTAAATACTAGTTACAAAAGAGACTTTGATTTTCAAAGTCTGTTCAAGTTTACTTTAAATGATCTTTCCTTATTTTCTTTAAAGCCTTCTTAGAACCTCTCTCAATATCTCTTTCAAGTTTTCTCTCTTTATAACTTACAAATAATTGATTTAAGTCATATCCTTCCGGGTAAAGCTCCTCGGCCTTTAGCTCCAACTTAACCCTTTTATAATTAATCTCAATAAACTCTTTATTATAAAGTATTACAACATTATTAAATTCATCTCTGCCTTTGTATATAATTGCAGAATCATTCTTATCTAAAAGAAGCACCTTATCTCCAACAGAGAAATCATAATACTTTTCTTCACTTTCTACCTCTTTAACCTTCTTCTTTTTGCTTTCTTTAATAGTCTCATAATTATAGTCTTTATTCTCAATATATGTTCTAGTTCTTTCTATAATAGAATCAGAAATCCCCATCTTTTTAGATATATAAAGAGCATTACTATCTCCTGTTTTTCCAATGGTTAGCTTATATAAAGGTTCTAATGTTTCCTTCTTAAACTCCATAGCTGCATTTTCAAAGTCTGGATGGTTGTGTGAATAGTCTTTAATTTCTCCATAATGTGTTGTAGCAACTGTTATACAACCCTTATGATATAGTTCTTCTAAAATTGCAATGGCTAAAGCTGCTCCTTCATTAGGTTCTGTACCACTTCCTATTTCATCAAATAATAAAAGTGTGGACTTGCCTGATTCCTTTATTATTCTAGCTAAATTTTGTACATGAGATGAAAAAGTACTTAATGCATTTTCAACGCTTTGGTTATCTCCAATGTCAACAAATACATCTTGGAATATACTAATTTCCGTCCCCTCTTTAGCTCCAATATGAAAACCTGATTGAACAGCTAGTGTTAACATTCCTAATGTCTTTAAAACTACTGTTTTTCCTCCAGCATTAGGTCCTGTAATTATTAAAGTTCTATAATCTTTACCTATTTCAAAGTCTAATGGTACTCCCTTTTTTATTAATGGATATCTTCCTTTTATAATTTTTGTATATCCATAATCATTAACCTTAGGCTTAATTCCTTGAATGTCTAAGCTATATTTTGCTTTAGCCCAAATCATATCATACTCTGATATTACTTCCACATTCATTTTTAAATCCTTTATTCTTTCATATATCATCTCAGTTAATATGGCTAGTATCTTATAAACTTCCATACTTTCTTCAGCTTGTATTACACTAAGCTCTGAAGTAAACTTTGACACTATATCTGGCTCCATAAAGACTGTTGTCCCTTTTGATGACACTTCCACTATTGAGCCTGCCATCTTGTTTTTATAGGTAGCTTTAATTGGAATTGTATATCTTCCATTTCTTTGGCTTATAAAAAACTCTTGAATACATTCCTTATTAGCACTATTTCTTAAAAACTTATCTAGCTTTTCTTTTATTTTTCCTTCACAAGTATCAATTTGTTTTCTTATTTTTTTAAGCTCTTTAGATGCATTTGAATCAACTACAGAACCTCTTATAGATATATTTATTTCTTCTTCTATGTAAGATAAATCACTTATATTTTCTGAATAAGAACATAAAGTAGGCGCATATCCTTCCTTGTCCTTTAAGAACATTTTTACTTTTCTGCATCCTCTTAAAAAATCTGAAACCATTGTTAAATCTGATGGTTCTAGAACTCCTCCCTTATCCATCTTATCTATAAGAGGAAATATATTGTGTATTCCTTCAAGAGGTAGATGATAAGAAACATCTAAAAGCTTTCTTCCCTCTGAAGTTTCATCTAATCTTCTATTTACAACCTTAAGGTTTGAACTTGGTTCTAATTTATCTATTAATGTTTTACCCAAACCACTAACACAATAAGATTTTACTATTTCCTTTAAATCATAATAATTTAATTTATCTAATGATATTTTATCCATTTCTTAAACCTTCCTTAACTCTATTTAAGTCAACGAACCCTTTGACAGATTCCAATATTTTATAACATTAAAAAAAGCTATGGATACCTCCACAGCTTAAAAATTCAACTTTAATAAGGTAGATATAATACTACCCTAAAGTAAGTTCGTGGACTTGTATCTTAAAATAGTTTAATTAATTCCATGACAAATAAAGGCTTTTATGGCCCTATCTTTAAGAATTAATATTTAAATGTACTATTTTTTGATACTAAACACTCACAAACTTCCCTCGTTTCATTTGAAATCTATCTTTAATTAGTATATTAGAAAATTTCTATTTTGGCAATACTTTTTAATCATCACAGCCACAATCACAATCTCCACTATCACAGTCGCAATCACAATCAAATCCACAATCACAGTCATCATTATTATTAAAAAACCAACCAGAACTATGACTTCCAGAATCCCCATACCATGGTCCATCATCATGTCCACTATATAATCTACCATTTCCATTAATAGCATTTTTAATAGAAATTATAATAATAAAAATTATAATTAACCCTATTAAATCCATATAATACCCCCTATAAATTACTTATATACTTATTATATCAGAGCATATGGAAAGTATATACAATTGTTTTGTTAAAGCTTATCCTAATAAACTTAATATTTCATCTTCACTTAGTCTCTTAAACTTCTTTCCATCCATTTCTTTCTCATCCATTAAACTTTCTATAAGCTCCTTCTTATCTTCCTGTAATAATAGAATCTTTTCTTCTATGCTATCTTTAGAAATAAGCTTAATTACCTCCACCACATTCCTTTGCCCAAACCTATGGGCTCTATCTGTAGCTTGATTTTCAATAGCTGGGTTCCACCATGGATCAAAGTGAATAACAACACTTGCAGATGTTAAGTTTAGTCCTACACCACCTGCTTTTAAGGATATTAAAAACACACTTATTAAAGGCTCTTCATTAAACTTTTTAACAAGCTCTACCCTTTCTTTGCTACCTATGCTTCCATCTAAATATATATAGTTTATTCCCTTTTCTTCTAAGTTCTGTTCTATATTTTTAAGAGCTGAAGTAAATTGAGAAAATACTAATATCTTTTTATTTCCTTCAATATAATTGTCCAACAGCTCCATTAATGCATTTATCTTTCCACTTCCACCATTGTAATCATCCATTATTAGAGATGGGTCCAAGCACACTTCTCTAAGCTTTGTAATAAAAGTAAGCATATTAATGTTACCCTTTGACGACTTTAACTTTTCCTTTATCCCCTTTACATAAGACTTATAAATAGACTTCTGCTTTGTTGTCATATCTACCAAGTACTTTTTTTCAATCTTTTCTGGCAACTCATCTAATACATCCTCTTTTACCCTTCTTAAAATAAATGGAGTAATTAAAGACTTAAGTTCCTCTGTATTTTTATTTTGTATAAACTTCACCTTAAATCTTTCTTTTGTAAATAAGAAACCTGGCATTACAAAATCAAATATTGACCATAGTTCCATTAGGTTGTTTTCAATTGGAGTTCCTGTTAAAGCAAAGTTACATTTTGAGTTGATTTTCTTTACAGAAAGGGTAGTTTTTGAAGTTGGATTTTTTATATTTTGTCCTTCATCAATAATACAATAATCAAACTGTAGTTTTTCATATTCATTTTCATCATTCTTTAGGGTTCCATAGGTTGTTATAAGCACATCATACTTTTTAATTTCACTTAACATCCTATTTCTTTGAGCTTTTGTTCCGTGAACTAAACCAACCCTTACATTAGGAGCAAACCTTTCAAATTCATCCTTCCAATTATATAAAACAGAGGTTGGAGTTATAATTAAGGTTTTTTTACTCCTTTTAGAAAGAACAAAAGTTATTACCTGAATTGTTTTTCCAAGGCCCATATCATCTGCTAGTATTCCTCCAAAGCCTAATTCCGAAAGTTCATTTAACCACTTAAATCCTTCTTTTTGATATTTTCTTAAGGTTCCGTTAAAGGATTTTGGGGTAACTGACCTTTTAAAGTCATTATTAACTAGCTTTTGAACAATTTTTTGGAGAACATCTCCACCTTTAATAAAATCTAATACTCTAAGTTTTTCTTGAAGATATAAGCTTTTGTTCTTATCTATATCTATTTCAAGGCTTAATTTATCTTCTGATAATTCTCCAATTAAATTTAAAAACTCACAAACTCCTGGGTCTTCTAAATCTAGATATCTATCCTTACTTTTGAAAAATCTTTC
Organism: Clostridium sp. 1001283B150210_160208_E6; assembly: GCF_015669365.1. Taxonomy (NCBI): domain Bacteria; kingdom Bacillati; phylum Bacillota; class Clostridia; order Eubacteriales; family Clostridiaceae; genus Clostridium; species Clostridium sp. 1001283B150210_160208_E6. The sequence goes on from NZ_JADPAA010000003.1 coordinate 245,807, forward strand.
ACCTTTTTTCATAAATGCAATAGCACTATTTAATTCTTCAACTGTAAAATCACCAACTTCATAGTTTAATCTATAAAAGTTATCAAATTCTACTATGGATGAATTAATAAAGCTACTATCTAATATTTGAATATCTTCAAATTCTTTTGAAAACTGAACTTTTCCTATAGTTCTTAATAACTTAACACCTGTTGTTAAAAGGTCAAACTCTCCATTACCTATATAAAAATAATCTCTTTCTCTTTTTATAAATCCTACGTTTTCTAATTTTATATCTATTAAGTTTTCCTTATTATAATCCCTTAAAAAGCTTTTATCATTTTTATCTTTAATTAAATCTATAATATAACCACAGTAATCAATCTTTACATTGCAGTAAATTTCTTTTCCAACTTTGTATATTCTAAATGTAGGTTTAGACATATCTCTTAAGAACCATCTTGTTCCATCATCTAACACAACATTCTTTGTAATGCTCTTTAAGTCTGAAAGAAGATTATTTAAAACCTTTAAGTTCTTCTCATACTTTATCTCGTTATTTTTTATAAATAATTTATGATAAGGAAGATATGTTTCCATAGCCTTCTTACGTGGAAGGTAAATATCCCTATCATAAAACATAACATCTCCATTATTAGTTAATAAAATAGGAAACTTCTTCTGGGATCTTAATATAAAGCTATCATTATCAGCTCTTATTGTAAGAGAGAGAGGAACATTCTCCTTTTTCACTTTAGATTCATAGGTTATAAAATCATAATTAAAAGTTATTTTTCTTTCATTTAATAATGAAAGGAACTCTCTTAAATCTTTTCCTTTTAAATTTAAGAATCTATCACTAATTCTTTCCTTATGATTTTTTAAAAATTCTATTATTTTTGTATCCTCTTCACTAAAAAAGTCTCTTTTAGAGTCGTAAGTAAATAAATCATTAAATATAATTTTATCCTTTTCCAAGAAATCTTTAAGTGATGTAATTAAATGAGTAGTGGATTCCCCTATTCTAAACTCACATTTATATGTATTAACTTCATTTAACATGCTACATTTAATTGATATATGTAACTTTAAATTTCTCCTATTTATAACTTCTTCACTTCTTTTATTTGTATTTAAAGTCTTAGATTTTCCAACAAGATAAAAGGCTAAATTAGTAGCTATAATATGCTTACAAACATAGTTTCTAATATGTCTTCTATTTTCTATGAAGGTATGGCAGGAGCACTTTGTATCTAATACCTTATTAGTTTTCATATCAACTTTAATATGCGTGTTGTAATCCTTATTTTCGCTATTTACTTTTCCATATATGTGATAAATATTTTCTATTTTCTTACCCTTAAGGTCTTTTACTCCCTTAGCTTTAAGTATGGAAGTTCCCCCTTCTCTACTAAAGCTTGAACTAAACTTCATAACATTATCTCTAACAACTTTAATATCCATTACTCCTCACCTCCAATAGCATATTTTATCATAAATATTCCACTTAAACTAGAAAGGAAGAGTACTTTACCCTTCCTTTAAGCATTTATCAGGATCTAATTTTATAATCTTCCACTTTCCATTCTCTTTTACATATTGAGAGACTTCTATATCATAGTCATTAGTTAAAATATAAAATTCTATTCTATAATCCCTGTTATCTGTTCCTTTAAAATAAATATTCTTTACGTATCCTTCAGTGCTCACCTCATAAATTTCTTTAACAAGCTTACACCAACCACCATATTCAATTTCAACTTTAGATTTCCCATCATAGCTCCAACCATGATATGGTGCACAAAGATATTCTTCTGGTGATATACTTATATCTTTTATTTTAAATACACCAGCTTCATTAGAAAGCTTTATAAAGCCATAGTAATATACAAAGTTCGCAACATTCTCTTTTGATCCTTGTATGGTCTCAATTTCAAAAAAATATTTCATTTCATTTTCTGGGTTATTAACGATTCTAAACTTAATTAGATTTATGTGTAGAATATTTAAAAAGGAATTTTCATAAGCTTTAAAGCTTACCCTTTCCTTATATTCTTTTGTGAAAAACTCATAGGCTATTCTATAAGGTTCTTTCCATCTGCCTATAGTACCACAACCAGCACCCTTATCCCTTTCAACGTTAGCTGCTTCCCTAAGAACTGAAAAATAATTAATTATTGTATTATTAGGAGTTATTAAATAATTGTCTGGAATAACTACTTTTTTATCACTACCTCCATATTCATTTAACAACACTTCTACTTCACTTGATGTATTTAGAATTGGAAGCTTTGAAGGTCTAAAGTATTTCTCATAGTCAGTTTTATTTATAATTTCCTTATCTTGCTGTTTAAACTCCTCATTTTGAAATAAGACTCCTCCAGCTATTAATTTAATTTGCCTATACCTCCATCCATGATGTCCAAATACTAATATTATAATAAAAATTATAGCTATAAATATGAATATCTTATTCTTCTTTACAAATGTAATCATAATTACTCCTTTTATAATGCTTTACTATAATATTTATTAAATAAAAAAGAGAAATTGACATCAACTTCTCTTTTTACAAATTAATTATTATAACTTTTTATATAAAGGGGTATAATTTTATGAAATTTACTTAGTTAATGATTGTTTCTTTCTAGCAAATACTACTATTGCTAAGCCTGAAACTAATAATATTATTACTATTGGTAAAACAGTAGTTTCATCTCCAGTTTTGCTTGGATTACCACTCTCACTGTTATCAATAGTTGGTTTATTTGTATCTTCTGATGGTTTTTCAGGATTATTACCATCTTCAATGCTTCCTTCATCAAAGCTTGTTTTATCAACTAAAACATAAGAAGTTTGAGCTGGAATCTTAACCTTTGAACCTTCAATTGTTGCTAACTTCTCTATGCCAGCATCGTTTTGGTCCACTACTACAACCCAATCCTCTCCTGGTAAAATTACTTCTTTTGCTTCCTTATTTGCGTTGAACAATACTGCTATCTTATCCCAAGAATCTCCTATATTTGTCCCATCTAAAGTATAAGCAACTAAATTCTTATCCTCTACATCTATGAACTTAAGATTATCTTGAATATCTTCGGCAGAATTCATTCTAAATGATTTATGTGATTTTCTAAGAGAGATTAATCCTTTATAGTAATTATTTAAATCACCATATTCAACCTTTCTCTCCCAGTCTATTTTGTTAACGCTATCTGGAGCGTTATAACTATTGTCATTTAGGCTTCCATCTGGGTTAACCTTAGTTCTAGCAAACTCTTCCCCTGCTTGCATGAAAGGAATTCCTTGAGAAGTATATACTATTGCAGCTGACATTTTATTCATTAATAATAGCTCTTCCTCTGATGCATTTGGATTAGTAGTTTGAAGTTTGTCCCATAGAGTTAAGTTATCATGAGCTGAAGCATAGTTAATTGTTTGATATGGTTGATTAGCCCATGCCTTAGTTCCATTTGCAACCTTACTATAATCTATTTGTTCATTTTCAGTAGATGCCACTATACCAAACTTAATGGTTTCTTCAAATCCTTCTCCACCATTTACAAATGCAGGTGCAGTAGCTGTGAATACATGACCTTTTATGCCATCTCTTATATCATCGCTAAAAGCTGCTATTTGCATATTTCCATACTTAGTTGTATTTGCTTTAATAGCCGCTTCCTCTGAAGATAATGGTGAATCTCCACCTGTCCATCCCTCACCATACATAAGTATAGTTGGATCTATCTTATCAAGTTCTGTTCTAATTTGTTTCATAGTTTCAATATCATGTAATCCCATTAAGTCAAATCTAAATCCATCAATATGATACTCACTTGCCCAGTAAACTACAGACTCAACAATTAACTTTCTAACCATTGAACGTTCTGAGGCTGTTTCATTACCACAACCTGATCCATTAGAGAATCCACCTTGTGAATTTTGTCTATAGTAGTAATCTGGAACTGCTAAGTTTAAGTTAGAATCTAAAGTAGCACCTGTATGATTATAAACCACATCCATAACCACCCTAATTCCTGACTTATGCAATTCTTGAACCATTTCCTTAAATTCTTTTATTCTTATTTCTCCAGCATATGGATCTGAAGAATAAGAACCCTCAGGAACATTATAATTTTGAGGATCATATCCCCAGTTATATTGATTTGTATCTAATTTTGTTTCATCGATTGATCTATGATCAAATGTTGGAAGTATATGAACCGTTGTTACTCCTAACTCTTTCAAGTGATCAACACCAGTTTTTACATCACTTCCTGGAATAGTTGTACCTGATTGCCATACTCCATTGTATTTTCCCTTATACTCCAAAGTAATACCTGAGTTTTCATCTATTGAAAAATCTCTAATATGCATTTCATAAATAATAGAATCTGTTGGATCTACTAATGCTGGCTTCGTATCATTTTCCCATCCTTCAGGATTTGTTGACGCTAAATCAACAACCATTCCTCTATTACCGTTTACCCCTACTGCCTTTGCATATGGATCAGTAACCTCATTAATATTTCCATCAATTGTTACTAGGTAGTTATAATACTCTCCATTTAAATCTCCTAATTTTTCAACATACCATGTGCCTTTTTCACCTTTATTCATAACTATTGTTTCTTCAGCATCATTTGTATAGTTCTTGCTATTATCACCATATAAAGCAAGCTTAACTTCTGTTGCTGTTGGAGCCCATAAAACAAATCTTGTTTTATCCTTATAATAATTCGCACCTAAGGAACCAGAATAAGTATATATATCAGCAAATTCTTTACTATCATATATCTTACCTAATGAAAGTTCTTTACTATTAAATCCTTCTATGGACAATTGATATTTAGAATTTAAATCTAAGTTTTCTCTTACCTTAATAGTACCTTCCATTAAATTATCATTTACTGTTACGCTTTCAATTTCAACATTATTATTACCTTTTTTTAGTGTGACTTTATTTAATATATCTTTTGAAGGTAACTTAAAATTAGTCTTAAAAGTTATATCTTTTAGGGTGTCAATTTTTGCAGATGTTATTTTAGGGTCCTTTACTACATCCTTTTCCGAATAATATACAGTACCTTCTCCTTGTACAACATACGCATTAATTAATCCATCATTATTAGCATAAACCTTATTTATAAATCTATCTGATTCCCAATCCTTTTGAGACCAGTCTGATTTCCTTATAATAAAGCCTATCTTATCATCTGTACCTACATTATTATAAGCCATTGTACTTACTCTTCCAAAATCACTTTCAACAAAAGGATAGCCTTGTCCATCTTTGTTACCAATCCATCCCCAAACATCCCAATCAGTATAGTTACCATCAAATCTGAAATAATTAAGCTTTACTGTAACCTTATCAAAATCTAATTTGATATTACGTTCTGATAATGTTTGCTCTGAACCATTTTGATTTATTACTACCTCTGTATCACCCTTACTTAATTCTACAAACTTATCATCATTGAATACTTTTTCTGCCCAATCATTTCCCTGAACACTCTTTCTAATGATAAATCCTAACTTTTCAGCATCTTTACTAGTCTCGATAACAGCAAACTTACCTTCACTATCCTCACCAATAAAGTCTATTCTCTTACCTTCTTTACCTTGCTCCCAAGCCCAAATGTTCCATCCATCATAGATAGCATCCTCTCTACTATAACGAATCTTTACAAAAACTGATTCATTTTCAGGTGAAGCACTTGTAAAAATAGGCATTCTGATTAATGATACAATAAAAACGATTACAAGTAACCATGAGAAAGCTTTCCTCTTTTTCAACTTTATCATCCCCTTAATTTTATTATCAAACTCATTTTACTTGCTTTAAGCGCTTGTGTAAATTATTTCCACAACAGCATCTATGTATAAAAGTCTTCTAAGATATAGATTTTATATCGTGTTTGTGAAAGTGAACTAACTTTAGGATTACTTTTAAGTTTTATTATCTACTTTTCCTCCAAGTATTTCTCAAGTATAATTTTTAAAAGAATAGAAAAGGTGGAGTGGATATTTATTTTGTTTGTTCCGTCGCTACGCTCCAAGTCACATCAAAACAAATATCCCCCCACTCATACTAAAGGTAAGGAAATTATAAAATTATTATCCTTGATTTTATATTTTTTAATATGAAAAGCTAATTAAAATTTTATACGTTCCTATACTTTAAAAAAGAAGGCCCTAGCAAAAATAAACTAGAGCCTTATCCTACTTCTTTATATTTAAAATTCTGTTTTAAGTAATTTAGTATATCTATTTTGTATCATTTTAAATACTGGAATACCAACTATCGTAATAACAACAAATTCACCTAATGCAACTTCTCCAATAGTTATCCATAATGGTGCTCCTACAGTAATATTTAACATCCATCCAATAATTAATCCGTTAAATATTGTTGGCCATAATGAAGCTATAAATAAAGAAGCTTTGTTCTTTATATATTTTGCTGTTAAGCTTATAGCTCCAACACTTATAAATGTTGCTAAAGTTCCAAAAATAACATCCATTGTTCCATTTGGTCCAAGCAAGTTAGCTATGAAACATCCTAAAGTTAATCCACCTACGTAAAATGGATCAAAGTAAGCTAATAATACTAAAATTTCAGATACTCTAAACTGAAAACTTCCATAGCTTATTGGTGCAAGTGCAACAGTTAATAATGCATATAAAGCTGCAATTACTGCTGTTCTTACTAGTCTTTTTGTTTTTAATTCATTTGTCATAATAACTACTCTCCCATTCTTCGAGAATTAGTTCAAGCCATGCAAAACAAAAAAGTCGTAGAAGAAATTCTTCCACGACAATAAAAAGCAATATAAATCCTATGCTTTGTTGCCGTAGTTTTGTTTATTGACAGGAGGCTCACGAACTGTCTCTATTTAATTTACTAAAATAGTATATATCAACTAATTTATAAAATCAATACTTATGCTCTTATTTTCTAATTATTTGATTCATATAATACTTGTCCATCCTTATTATATACATCTATAAGTTCTCCCCTATATTGCTGATCTAAATCAGTAAAATTAACCTCTGTTGCTTTGCCACTAACTAAAGAATACTTATATTTATTACCTAAATTATCTACTATATTCACTTGTATTTCATAATTTGAATTTCTCTCTACACTTTCTTCCATAGAAAGATTATTAGTAGTACCTACATCATTAATTCCAAACTCCTTTGATGAAATAACCTTATTATTCTCAAGAATATCAACTGTATATTTATCTATATGAATTTCATTTAAAATTCCATCCTGATAGCTACCTGATAAGTAAGATATATTAGTTTCTAGGTTTCCTTTTAGTTTTAATATTTCATTTTTATAGCTAATAGAACCATAATAATTAATAATCTCGCTCATATTTCTATCATAATTAAATAAACCTTTAGCATTTTCGACTTTCTCTGTATTTCCATTCTTAATAACCAAGTATGAAGGAAGATCATAATCACTTAAAAGAGGCATATCTATAGTTCCAGTAAAATTAACTCCATCCCTCTCAAGTTTATAATCCTTATTATTTATCCTATATATAACTTCAGTGGTATCTGTAATTTCTTTTAACACTAGACTTATTTTATATGTGCATTTTAGAGCATCTAAGTCTTCATTAACCATTTCAACATTACTTTCACTTATAAGAGAGTTATCATCTTTTGCTTGAAATCTAATACTGTTTAACTCCCCACTTAAACCATTTATATAATTATTATTACTATCTATTTTTTTATTAAGCTTAACTATATAACTTAATGAAATAATATTTATAAAGATAAGAATCCCTATTATAATTTGTAAAGCATATTTTTTCATATTTCCCCCTAAACCCGATATTTTAGTTTAATTGTATAATACAGGAAATAATTAATCAACAAAAAAGGTGGTGTGGATACTTATTTTGCTTGTTCCGTCGCTGCTCTCCAAGTCACATCAAAACAAATATCCACACCACTCATACTAAAGGTAAGAAAATAATTAATTTATAAATGTTGGTATATCGAATTCAAAGGCTACTCCACACTTTTCTAAATATGGTGCCATTATTCTAGCTTGTTTTTCTGCCCAAGCTATATCTGAAGCATATTGATGCCATCCAATACTTGTAGAACTCATATTCCATCTCATCTTATATAATGTATTTTGATTGTATTTAGTACTGTTTATATAGTTTCTGCTTATCCAACTAGCCCCCTCTGAAATTGCTAGTTCTGGAGTAAACCATCCTTGTTTATATGCATATTCTGAGCCACCTCTTAATGGATCACTATCAATTGCTCCTACACCATACATATTATAAACAACCCTTGGTTCAACTGGCACACCATCAACTTCTGTTACTAGTACACCATTTGATAGTGTTGATGTACCATTGCCTGTTTCAAGTCTAGCATGGGAAAGAAGATACATTACATTAACATTGTACTTTTTAGCACCTTCTAAGAATGCATTACCTTTTCCAGATAAAATTCCTCTTCCTTGTATAACTTCATTAATTACAGACATAGGAATTCCATCTACATAGTTTAACTTCATAAACATATATTTACTAACATCATTTATAAAGTTACTTGGATTCATATAATATTTAATGTCTTCAAGAGAAGCATTAACCCACTTTCCATCCTTTTGAACCATATTTAATGTAGGGAATTGTAACTCAGCAAATTTGTCTACAGTTAATCCATAGTTGCTTGCTCCAGTACTTATATTAATATACTTTGAACTTACATATGCTGTATCTTCTTTATATTTTATTTTGTACCAACCATTTTCTTCTCCAACAATTTCTACTATATGGTTAAGAGTTACTGTACCCTTTATGGTATGGCTTGTCCCAGCTCCACTTCTAACATTTAGGTTAGATGCATTAACAGATCCAATAGATATAACCTTTAGATTTTCTTCTGGTTTTTCATCAGGTACCTGTGGCTTATCTTCTGGAACATCCGGAACTTCTGGAGTTACAGGTGGTACTACTGGAGTAGTTGGCTTTTCATCTACTAGCCTTACATAATCTTTACTTACAAAACCAGTTTTATCTTTAAAATTGATTTTATACCAATTACCCTCACTACCTATAATATCTACTTTTGTTCCATCAACTAAATATCCTAATACAATAGAATTAGTATTTGCTGCTGATCTAACTCTTAGATTACTTCCTGTATTATATACTTCACCTTTTTTTACAACTACTTCTGGCTTATTATCAGGTTTTTCTTGTGTATTATTATTGTTACTTGATGTTTTAATTGTTACGTAGTCCTTATGTACATACCCGTATCCTGAACCATACTTTACCTTGTACCAACTTCCATTAGTATCAACTATCTTTACAGCTGAGCCATGATTTAGTACTCCTAGTATCTTAGTATTTGTTCCAGCTCCTTCTCTTACTCTTAATCCATCTGTTGCATTTATAATTCCATCCTTTTCAGTAACAGTGGAACCATTATTATTTGATGAATTATTGTTTTGAGATCCTGAACCTGTTGATCCAGTAGATCCTGAAGAAGTTACTTTTATATAATCCTTATGTACATAACCATATCCTGAACCATACTTTATTTTGTACCAACTTCCATTAGTATCAACTATTTTTACAGCTGAGCCATGATTTAATACTCCTAGTATCTTAGTATTTGTCCCAGCTCCTTCTCTTACTCTTAATCCATCTGTTGCATTTACTGTTCCATCCTTTTCAGTAACAGTGGAACCACTATTATTAGATGATGAATTATTGTTTTGAGATCCTGAACCATTAGATATTTTTGTTATGTAATCTTTATGAGAATATCCTACTTTTCCATTGAAGTTAATTTTATACCAATCTCTACTTTCACCAGTTATTTCAACCTCTTGTCCACTTAAAAGGTAGCCAATAGTTAAAGAACTAGTGCTTGGAGCTTGTCTAACTCTAAGATTGCTTGTAATATTATTTACTTTTCCTTTAGTTATGTTAGTATTTGTACCAGATTCAGTTGTTTGAATAAGCTTAATATATTTGCTATGTACAAATCCTGTTTTATTACCATAACTTATGTTATACCAATCTCCGCTTTTAGAATTGATTTGTACAACTTCTCCATCTTTTAACATTCCAATTTTAGCTGAAGTTGAACTAGCAGTTTGTCTAACATTTAGCCCTACTCCACCTGTGTTATATACCTGTCCCTTTTGAACTGCTCTAGACGCTTTATTTAAGGTAGTAACTTCTACATATTCCTTTGACACATATGCTTCGTGTCCTTTAAAGTCAATTCTATACCAATCTTCAGTTTCACCTTTTATATTAACTACTTCACCATTTACTAAATATCCTATAACCGTTGATTGTAAGCTTGCACCTTCTCTTACTCTCAAATTACTATCAATGTTTACAACCTTTCCTTCATATGAATCATTTAAATTCATAATGCTTTCTATATCTAAAATATTATCATTAGTTAATTCAGTAGCAGCTACAGAACTATTAGCTAATGACATTCCTCCTGAAAAAGTTGCACCAGCTAAAATTATTTGTAGTATTTTTTTCTTATTCATACAAAATAATCTCCTTAATAACTATATTGTAATTATTTATCGAATATTATCACTCTTATTTTACATTATATACTAAGTTAACCATCATTCCTATACACTTTGATAAATTTAGTAAAATTTTTAAGGCTTATTCCATACCTCAATCACTAAATTATTTACTTGCATTTATTAATATAAAATCAATTAATCTTTCATTAAAGTTTCTATAAAAGCTAGCTTGATTTATTTATCAAAAAGGCTTACACTGTAAATAAATGGATATCTATTGCAATATTAGCTAGTTCTAGCTATAAGAATTCTTTAAATGACATTTCAAAAGTTAACTCTAAAATTACATCTAAGTATTACATGTAAACTTTTACCCGAATTTTATTGACATAAGAAAATATTAATTAAATTAGGAGGCGTATTAATAATGAGAAAAAACTTCTTTAAGAAAGTTTTTTGTCCATGCATCATGATACTATCTCTCTTGTTACCTATGTCTTTAAAAGTTAATGCAGCAACTTCTACTGGTTCTTTTGGTGCTGGAGTAGGAATTAAAAATTGGCCAACCCAAGTAAATGCCCCATATGTTGACATGGTAGATTGGGTAATAAAACAAGGCTACTATGTAGGTGAAGATACTGGAGGGCCCGCAAATTTAAGTAAATTATCCCAAGATACAGGCATTAAATTCTTTAACTTAGCATTTATTCAGTCTACTGGTTCAGTCTCTAATGGCAAAGTTAATTGGGGATGGGGTGGATACTCTGTTTTATCTGAAGGCAAGATAAATTCTCAATATGATGCAATTAAACAATCTTTAAGAGAATTAAGATTGCTAGGTGGAGATGCTACAATATCTTTTGGCGGAGCTAATGGAGTTGCTTTTTGGCAAACATCTCAAGATATTGATGTTTTATATAACACTTATCTTGATATTGTAAATGGATATGGTTTAACAAGAATAGATTTAGATGTAGAAGGTGGAGCTCAAAACAAACAAAATAATATTGCTAATGCAAAGGCAATAAAGAAGTTACAAGATGAAACTGGAGTTGAGGTTTCTTTAACTCTACCTGTTCTTCCATCAGGACTTACACAAACACAACTAGATGTTTTAGAAGCTTATCTATCTAATAACGTAAACTTAAAATACATTAATATAATGGCAATGTGCTATGGAAGTGGAGTACTACAACCTAATGAAAACTATGGTACAGCTTCTGTAAGAGCCATGGATTCTACTAAAAATCAAATAAAAGATTACTACAAAAAATATGCAAACACTACTCTATCAGATTCAGAGGCTTATGCTAAATTAGGTGTAACTGTTTCTATAGGATATGAAAGTGGTTCAGACCCTATATTTATCCCTGAATGGTCTCAACTTGTTACTAATCATGCAAAAGTAAATAATATAGGAATGACCTCATATTGGTCATTAAATAGAGATGCACTACTTGATAATAATTCAGGAATTTCTAGTCAATATGAACACTCTAAAATTTTTGCAACATTTGGATCTTCTCAAGTTGATCCAAGTAATACCTTACCTATAATCTCAGGAGTTGCAGACAAACAACTTCTAATTGGTGATCGCTTTAATCCTTTAGATGGTATAACTGCAACTGACAAGGAGGATGGAGATTTAACTAATAAAATAATTGTTAGTGGTTCTGTTGATACTACAAAGGCTGGAACTTACACAATTACTTATGCTGTTACAGATAGCAAAGGTGGAAGCGCTATAGCTTATTCAAAGGTTACTGTAATAGATACATCTATCCCTGTATATGACTCATCGAAAATTTATCTTTCAGGAGATATTGTAATGTACGAAGGTGTTCAATATAAGGCAAAATGGTGGACATTAGGAGAAACTCCAGGTGCCTCACAATGGGGTCCTTGGGAAAAAATAAGCTAAGCCTATATCTCTACCACTTATAATTTTAGAGGGTGCATCACTTTTTTGTGAGCACCCTCTATTTAAATACAAACACTTATGTATCTAATAAATTTCCCTTTAGATACCTTGCATCTATCAATAATCTCAAATCCAGCATTGTATACAAATTCATCCATATCTTCAAAGGTAACTAAAATTAATTTATCTGCTATTTTCCTTGCAGAATTTATAATATCCATCTGTTCATTAGGTCTTATTGGTGTAAATAGCCCATAAGGTAGATCTATTATTGCTACATCAAATTTTTCTTCTATATCTTTAATATCCATTCCTTTAACCACATCATTATACCCAAAGAACTCTAAATTTCTTCTAGCATTACTACAGATTTGTTTATTAATATCAAAGCCTTTAATATTAAATCCCATGGATATCCCCTCTATAACAACAGTTCCTACTCCGCAACAAGGATCAACCATTTTTATATTAAAGTCATTTCCACCAGCTATATTAACTAAAGCTCTTGCTAGTTTTAACCCTAAGGAATTTGAATATGAGTAAGGCTTTTTATCGTGAATATGCCATTCAAAATCATTCTTTTCATATTCACCAAAATACCATCTGTCTCCTATTTTGCTAATTCCAATTCTTACTCTAGGGTTATGAATATCAGGTTCACCAGTTATAACAAAACCAACTGCCCTTAAACTATTTAATCTCTCTTCATATGTTGTATTCTTCTCTTCCGCTTTAACATAAACAACCTTAAAATCATCATAAGATAGATTTTCATCCTTTATCTTATCACAAATTTCTTCTACACTATCTCCTTCATAAATCACTTTCAAAGCTTCTTTTATAAATGGACTTCTTGAAGGATTAACCCATATATCAGAGAAAAAGTACTTTTCTTCTATGTCATCCTCAAATAAAGACTTCATCTCCATTTTATATAACTCCTTTTCATAAGGAGGATAGTTTGCAACGTATAGATACTTTTTATCATCTGTATTTATATTTTCTAACATGTAATACTTTCCTTTCAATAACTTAGATTAATCTAAGTATAACATATCTATAGTCCAAATACAGGTAAGCTTAAATCTCTTTCGTAAATTCCCATAGTTCCCCTTAAAAGATACATATATGAAATCACTCCAAATATATTTCCTAAATTAATATCTTCATCAGGACTAAGTGAGAAATCTATTTCACCATTATTAAATTTTTCTACTAAATGTCCATACCTAGCAAAACCTACGTCAAAAAGAATACTTCTTGCTATTACTGCTAAATAAGCAGATTCTAAAGCAGGTGTATCTGGATCTGGCAAGTTTTCTGATGTATTCTCATATTTACTATAGACTAGGTTTATACTTTCAACAGTTGATATATATGATAAAACATCTGACACTATAAATACTAAATTTCCATATAGTTGCAGATCTAAAAGCCTCAATGTTTCTACATCTTCATCTGTAAGATTATAAAAGTTATTGTTTTCCATCTTGCCTCTCCTAAAGATTACTACCTACTTATTAATATAGCTTTACCTCCTTTCTTTGTGATAACATTGTAAAAAGACGTGCATCAATAAAGACGCACGTCTACAATTAAAGTTTTACTCTCTTATATATATTAACTGTTACTAAATAAGATATATACATTATCAATATTGTAACCAACATAATAAGTAAAAATAATATATTCTTATTTAATATATTTATGTTTATATCACTTAATAGCTCAGGTAATTTCATTATAAACATAAGTGGTAAAAGTGTAAGAAGAATTACGACTATTTTACCCTTTTCAGGACCTATTATTGTTACAATGGGAGTTATTATTCCTACTAATACACTTCCAAGTACAAGAGCTGATATTACAACACTTTCCACTGATATATATGGACTTCCTTTTAGCAATAATGCCACTATGCTCATAATGCCAATAGAAATTAATATTCCTATTGCTCCAAACACATATCTAGATAAAATATATTCATTTACCTTTACTGGTAGTGTTCTCACAAGATTATCAATATTGCATGTTTTCTCTCTTCCAACTGTAATATTTGTAAACGCTATAACTGTTATTCCAACAGCATATGTAGCCATCTCTGGAATTATAAAAGGTATAAGTACACTTATTCCAATCATAGCTAAAAAAGTTTTATTTAATGAAAATAAATTTTCAAATTGCATTTTAACAAGACTTATAACATTACGCATTCTCATCACCTCTAGTATAAAATAATAAAATATCTTCTAAAGTGGCCTTATCATAAACCACTTCTTTTCCAAATATCTCATAAGCTTTATTCTTATCAGATGCCATTCCCTCAAATCCATACCTAGTTATTTTAATTCCTCTTAAAATTTTCTCAGATTCCATATCTAAAAGTTCAGTTTTCCCCCTTATAATGGCATGTTCTTCTAATATTTCATCTTTTATTCCAGTTAAAATTATTTTACCTTCATAAATCATAACTATATAATCTGCTGTTTTTTCTAAATCAGATGTTATATGAGTGGAATAAAAAACTGTAGCTTCCTCTCTTTCAATGTGATCCTGAAGCATTTCTAACAAATCACCTCTAACCCTTGGATCTAGGTTAGCAGTTGGCTCATCCATAATAATTAGCTTTGGATGATGAGATAAGGCAATTATAAGTTCAAATTGTTTTTTCTGCCCCTTTGAAAGATCTTTATATGCCTTATTTTCATCTATTTTAAATCTACTTATATACCTTTTATATAAACTTTCATCCCATTTTTCATAAAAATTACTCATATACTTTTTTATATTCTTTACCTTAACAGTATCTAAGAAACCCGCTTCATCCCCAACATAACCAATTTCACTTTTATAAGTAAAATAATTTTGTATATCATTATTAAAAACCTTTATGATTCCAGAATCCACCTTGAGCATATTCATTATTAATTTTATTGTTGTAGTTTTACCTGAACCATTGGGCCCAATAAAACCTGTTATATATCCACTTTCAATTAACAAATCATCTATAGAGAGTTGAAAGTTCCCTCTTCTTTTTTTAACTCCTTGAAGTTCTATAGCTTTCATAAAAATTACTCCTCCAAAAATAAACTTTTAAATATTTCTATGCATTCATCTAATGTTAATCCAATAGCCTTAGCTTGGCTAATAGCATCATCTAACTTACTTTCTATTTCACATATTGCTGCTTCCTTAAGCCTGTCAGAATTACCTTCTGACACAAAGGTTCCTTTTCCAGCTACTGTTTTTATAAAACCTTCTTTTTCAAGTTCTTCATATGCCCTTTTAGTTGTTATAATACTTACCTTCAAATCTTTAGCTAGCATTCTTATTGAAGGTAAAGCCTCACTAGGCTTTAATTCACCGTTTAAAATTTGATTTTTTACTTGGTTAGAAATTTGTTCATATAATGGAACTGATGAAGAATTACTAATTAATATATTCATTTTTCCTCCTAAGTGTATATACTCTCTATATACAGATATTAACACCTATACACACCACAGTCAATACTAATATCATTTTTTTTATATTTTTCCACATTATACATACTTTTTTAAATGAGAAATGTTTCAAAACTTAGTAATATAAGATTAAATTTAGCTGCTAGAACACTTTGCAGAGCAATAAATTCCCTTATAGGTAACAATTACAGTTTTACTTTTTTAATTATCTCCGTTATATTTAAGTTAGTAATTTCAGAACTTTTGCATATAATAAAACCACGTAGCAAAATTTTTACGGGAGCTAGATTTTATGAAATTAAAAACGCATTTATTTATAGCAAAAAAAATAATAAACAATAATAAAGAAGATATTTTATTAAAATATTACTCACCATTTTTTTATCTTGGAACAATATTACCTGACTTGATTGCTTCTTATAAAGTTCATCCCCATTACTTTGAAGAATCATCAGATTATATTTATAGCAAAATAGAAAAAATATCAAACTCTGGTAAACTTAATATATTTAATTCTATAAGAGCAGGTATAGTAGTTCATTATTTATGTGATTTCTGTTGTCATGCACATATAAGAGGAAACTTTAGTTCCTTAAGAAAACATCTTAAATACGAAAATGAATTAGAGAAGTTTATACTTGATGGGGAAAGTAGCGAAGTGGCAATGGATAATAATATAACCCCTGAAACTTCAAATATATTGTACGAGCCAGAATCTTTGAATTCTTATATTATTGAACAAATTAAATCATATAGACTTGGAGACCCAAGTTATAACTGGGATTATACAAATGCTACAGAGGTATGCTCTACTGTATTTAATTCTTTATTTAATCTTTGCACATCTTATAGCATAATTTATAGAAAATTAGCATTTAGTAACTAAAAAAGGAGCCAATACTGTCTCCTTTTTACTAATATTCGATTTTCCCTAATTTCAAAACAATGATTTGTTAAGTATAAATATATTTTCTATTTCATTATTATCTTCATCATAATATTTAACGTCAGCTCCTAAGATATATCCAAGATTTTCTCTTCCAAGTAATTCCCCTTGCATATCTAATAGCATCTTAGGTTCCATAGGAAGATCAACCATAGCCCCTTTCCCTGTAGTGTCACAAAACATTTTAACTTTCATACTAAGCCACCTCCAAAAGTATTTAGCATACTTAGTATTAATTAAAGTACAAACATTTATTAAAATCCCTTCACTGCTGCGATTTTTTAGTGGAGAGATAATAGTTAATGGTGAAGAGTTATGGATAATTTTTCTGCTAAAAATTCTAACGCAAGCAGCTTGAGATAAAAGGGATAATCAAAATAATAATGATAATAAAGTTATGAATAATTTTCTTACAGAAAATTTTTAGTCCTAAGTGCTTGTCCCCCCTAATAAACATAGAATTAGAATAAAAACTATCTTCCAATAAAATATACTTTCCATTCAGTACAGCAGACTTATTAATTGTAAAAACACTAGCGCCAGCAGAATTTCCTCCGTATCTTCTTACCTATACTGTGCGAAGCACTGCTTGTACCTTTTTACCTTTTTACCTTATACCTTCTATTTTACCGTCATTCCATTTTTGTCCTTTAATAAAACATCATGTGCTCCACCTTCAACTATACTTGTAGAGGAAACTAAAGTTATCCTTGCCTTTTCTTGAAGTTCTGGAATAGTTAAAGCTCCACAATTGCACATAGTGGATTTAATTTTTGCTAAGGTAACCTCTAAGTTACCATGTAAGTGTCCTGCATATGGAACATAGGAATCTACTCCCTCTTCAAAGGAAAGCTTGTTTGCCCCGCCCATGTCATATCTTTGCCAATTTCTTGCTCTTGCAGAACCTTCTCCCCAATATTCCTTCATATAGTTACCATTTATAATTACTTTATTTGTTGGACTCTCTTCAAATCTTGAAAAATATCTACCAAGCATACAGAAATCTGCTCCCATGGCAAGAGCCAAGGTAATATGATAATCATGAACTATTCCACCATCAGAACATATTGGAATATAGATTCCTGTTTCCTTATAATATTCATCACGTGCTTTTGCAACCTCAATTACAGCTGTAGCTTGTCCTCTTCCAATACCTTTTGTCTCACGAGTAATACATATAGATCCTCCACCTATACCTATCTTTACAAAATCTGCTCCTGCTTCAGCTAGGAATCTAAAGCCTTCTCTATCTACTATGTTTCCAGCCCCAACCTTTACCTTATCACCATATTTTTCACGAATAAAGGTGATAGTTCTCTTTTGCCATTCTGTAAACCCTTCAGATGAATCTATACAAAGAATGTCTGCTCCTGCATCTATTAATGCTGGTACTCTTTCTTCATAGTCTCTTGTATTAATTCCAGCACCTACAACAAATCTCTTTTGCTCATCTAAAAGCTCATTTGGATTTTCTTTGTGAGAATCATAATCCTTTCTAAAAACAAAAGCAACAAGCCTTTGTTCATCATTTAATATTGGAAGTGCATTAAGTTTATTATCCCAAATTATGTCGTTTGCCTCACTAAGGCTTATTCCTTCCTTTGCATAAATAACCTTGTCTATAGGTGTCATAAATTCAGAAACCTTAGTAGACTTATCCATACGACTTATACGATAATCTCTACTTGTAACAATTCCAACCAATTTCCCTGTAGATGTTCCATCATCTGTTACTGCAACAGTGCTATGTCCAGTTCTTTCTTTTAAATTAAGTATATCTTCAAGAGTTTCATCAGGTTTTATACTTGAATCACTAGTAACAAACCCAGCTTTATAATTCTTAACTCTTTTTACCATTTCAGCTTGATTTTTAATAGTTTGAGAACCATATATAAAAGATATCCCACCCTCTTTAGCAAGGGCTATAGCCATTTTATCATTTGATACTGACTGCATAACTGCAGAAACAAGAGGAATATTCATGGTGATAGATGGTTCTTCACCTTTTTTAAACTTTACAATTGGTGTTTTTAAACTTGCTTTTGCTGGTATACATTCTGCTGATGAGTATCCTGGTACCAATAAATATTCACTAAATGTATGTGATGGTTCATTAAAATAATACGCCATTTCCATGCCTCCCATAATATTTTTAAAGATAATTATAACTCTTATACCATATGTTTACAATACAATGTATTAAATATTACCAAGAAAAAGTAAAGTGGATATTTATTTTGTTTAAGTACATCAAAATAAATATCCACTCATCTTATACTGAAGAAATAATTATAAAACTTTTATAGGGAAAATAGCATCTAATATGCCAATCACAGCTGCTGCTAATATTGCACCAATTATTGATACTCCCATATATGGAACGAAGAATTGCGCTACATAAATAATAACAGCAGAAATTAGAAATCCCTTTATACCTTTACCAAAAGGTGATATATTCTCATCCATAAAAGACTCTACTAAATAGTCAAGAACAGATATTACAATTGCTGCAATTAAATATGACCATAATCCATAGATAGTAAATCCAGGTGTTAAGAAAGATGTAACTCCTAAAATAATAGCTACTACTACCATTCTTCCCAGCCACCTTAAAAAAGTATTACTACCAGAAGTATTTTTTTCACCATTATATCCCATACAAAAACCTCCTTTAATAGGTTTAGTATGCTCTATAATTAAATTTTTATACCTATTACACTACCCAATGACCGTCTTTAGGTAATTCTTTGCTTTCCTCGTACCTACTTAAGATATTAAGAACTGCTCTAAAAGCAAAAATATCTATTCCTAATTCATTTTTTTCAGCATAATAACAATCTTTTAGGACCTTAACATTTCCTTTTTCAAAACAATCAAAACACTCATTATTTTCTAAAACACATAAATTAATTTGAAGTCTACCATCTAATGAGTCAGCTAGCTTTTCCTCAGCTGGAAAGCTAAAATTATCTCCTGAATATGCATACAAAGCATTTTCTTTATCAATAGAAATTAATTTGTATATTCCCTCATAACCCCTGCTCATAATACTTCTCCTTCTTTATTTCAAAAGATTCTATATTTTATATTTTAGCATATATATACATTTATATAGATATCCATATTTATTCTCTTAGTATAGAGTTTTTAACATTTTATGAATCATTTGTATGTTTTGTTTACATTGTATTAACCTTTTATTAACTTTATGTTTGGTAAATTTATATCTTTCTTTTACTAATGTTACATATATTTTAACATATTTAACCACAATGAAAAAGGAACTAACTTTCGTTAGTCCTTTTACTTTTAATATTCAATTATGAACTTTTTACCATACTTAATATAATCTAATAAATCTAAATAATCCTCTTCAATAGAACCTATAACATTTCTTCTATTATCTATTTTTAATTCTTCTCTTGCAATTATTAATTCCCCTTTATAATTTAGATATTCATCATTATTTATAAGAACAGTACCTCTTTTAACCACCTTGTTTCCAGTATTATCACTTGGAATAGATGTATTCTTAAACTCTACTCTTCCCATAGAATATCTTATTATTTGCTCACTACTTTCATGTCTATCATTAAGAATCTTATTAAAGAAGCTTTTTTCTACTTCTGTTAATTCCTTTGATGCTTTAAACTTAAGCTTAATTATATCTTTATCTAGATTAGCCAAAGCTTCTAGCTCTTCATTAGTAGCAAAGGCATTTCCTATTATTACATCATCAACACCTAAAGCAAATAATTCATCTGCCTGAGCTATTATATCTTTATATCTGTGTTTTTCTAATGTTGGAAGACCATCATTAGTAGGCCAAGGTCCCATCTTGCCACCCTTAGTTCCATTTACAAAAGCAGCTGTCTTTAATCCTAATGCTTTATGTCTGTCCATACAGCTATTAAAAAACTCTAAAGAAAGACCTGTGTACTCTTCAGGATAGAAATTATGGCATACAACTAGCTTTTCTTTCTTGCACCCAAAATCAACTATATTATTTGCATAGGATGTATTTAAGGAACCATTTATTTCTATATCTAAGTTATACTCATTATATGTCATCATCATTTCATGAATTCCATTAAATATTCCATCTAACCTTATTCCTGTAACACCTAAGTCAAGGAAAAACTTCAAATCAGTTGGATCTACTCCAATATTCTTAAGAACCTGAGGATTTATATCTATAAACACTCTCATTCCTAAGTTTTTAGCATAATTCATTATTTCTCTATAACACTCTATTTGTTCAAGAGCCTTTTCCTTTTCAGAATCCACCTCAAGCATTGATGTAAAGATTCTTGAATAACCTAAATCATAAGCCTTTTTTATATAATTTAAGTTATCTTCCTTTGAACTTAATAGTGGATAAACACTTATACCTATTCCCATAATACCCCTCCTAAATCTTAATGTTTATGTTTACAGTTACATATTATCTAATTTATATATTTTTTTCAATCTAATATTTTTATTTACCTAATTTTCTTTTTTGCTGAAACTAATAGCATCATAGGTCTTCGTAATTCATCTTCCATTCCAGGAATTTCTTTCAACATATTTTCTTCAGGCTCTGGTTCTACTACATTTGTTATTTCAAATCCTGCTTTTATCAAGGTATTAAGATATGTTGTTAAAGTTCTATGATACTTAGTAACATCTGCCCCTAAAAAATTAGCATGTCTCAATCCTTCATAAAAATATCTATCAACTGGCCAATGAAGTATTTCTCCCTCTTCTCCATAATACCAATCTTGTGTTCCATGTGCAGTAAATATTGGATGCTCTACTGAGAAAATAAAGTCACCATTTTCCTTCAAGAGGCTATATACCTTTTTACAAACTTCATCAAAAGATTTAATATAGTGTAATGCTAAAGAACTAATTACTACATGGAATGAATTTTCTTCAAATTCTATATCCTCAATGGGTACTTTAATATACTCAATAGCTTTAGAATCCGTCATCCTTTTAGCCTCATCTAACATTTTTTCTGATATGTCTATTCCTATTACTTTGTTTGCTCCATGCTCCTGAGCATATCTACAGTGCCACCCAAAGCCACACCCTAAATCTAATACATCTTTATCTTTAAAATTTGGCATCATCTTTTCTAATTCATGCCACTCTCCAGCACCCTCTAAACCTTTTACAGATCTAAGCATTTTCTTATATTCATTGAAAAAGTCTATATCATCATATTTATTTTCCTTCATACTTAACACCTCAATTTGTATTTTAAGTATATTCTAACATAAAAATGATATGCAAGACTTACCTTCGCACCTTTATATCTAGTCATTTCTTTCACTATAATTTAATTTTCCACCCATATATATATTACTATCTTCAATATATTCACTTCTATATCCATATAACAATATCTCTTCATATAGCGTTGTCTCAATATCATTAGTATTAACTTTAGTTAGTATATCTCCTACATCATTAGTATTTTCAATAGACTTTATGTTTATTAATTGGTACATCGTGTTTACATCTTCTACTGAAAAACTACTAAATCCATAATATTTTAGCATTTGTAAAATAAACTGAATCTGCTCATAAAAAGACATACACCTAAAGTTAATTTTGCTATATTTACTATTACATGCGAACTTTATTTCATTTAAGTTTAAATTTACCCAACCCTTCACAATTACACCTCTTATCTTTTTCTAACACCCCTACTTTTACCACCATTTTAAGTTTTGACATATCCTTAAGTATCCATACACTAACACCAAAAACAACCCATAAAAAAGGACCATGATTATTTATTCCATAGTCCTTTTTACTATTTTAAATTTTCAAGTTCTAACACCTTTTGTATACATTCATCATCCAAGTAATTCTCCTTCTTTCTGGCAATTGTAACTTCATAATCTGGAATAGTTTTATATTCCTCATTACATGTTCCATCAGAAGTTGTTCCTAGTTCTTTTGACATTCTAAATATATACCCACTATTAGGCAAAGATATCAAGACTGGAGCGCTACCAATTCCATCCCCACCTGTTGTCTTCCCTATCAATGTAGCAAAACCAGATTCTTTAGCAAAAACTGCAAAGGTTTCAGCAGCTGAATATACTACGTCATCCACTAACAAATATATATTTCCTTTAAAATCAACTGAATCATTAGGATTTATTGTAATTGTAATCTCATCATAATACTTAAATTTCTCCTTTACTTCAGGAGGAATATTAGAAAGCTTATCTACATCTAACTTATCTATAGTTTCATATGGATTCCCTTCATCTTTTTCAAGAGCTGAAAGATATTCTCTTATTATCTCTCCATCCTTCATAAAGTTATATTCTGTGTGGCTATATGGTTTATTAATCAATTTTGGTACAATTAAATCCATCCAATAAGCTGATCCTCCACCTCTATTCCCTCTTATATCAATAATTAAGGCTTCATAGTTCTTTATTTTATTAAAATAGGTATTAATCAAATTCCTATCCCTATCTAATTCATAGTAATTTAACATTGAAGGTATTGTTATATATCCAACCTTGCCCTCAATAATATCTTTTACTGATGCATTATTAGTATTATTTAACTTGATTTCTTCCTTGCTTATTTCAGACATCTCATTTAATTCCTCTTCAGTAATACCATATCTACTTAAGACTTTATCATTATTAATGACATTTAACTGAGCTCTTAGCCATCCATAACAATTACTGTAAAATTTATACATCGCTAATAATTCTTCTTTTTCACTAATCATATGTGTATGCCTGTTATACAACCTTGACACCATAATATTTAACAATTCTAAATACTCTTCATCATTTTTTGTTTCTTTAGCCTTTTCTAAATATTCTTCCTTATGGCTAAGCCAATCTATACCTGTAAGCCTTTCATTAACCTCTAAAAAAGGATAATTCTCTTCTATAGTTTTATAAAGATATTCAACTTCTTCTACCTTCTCCTTCTTAGAAAGTCCTGTAGACTTCCCACTCTCATTTAAAATTAACAATAAAGGAGTGATTAATATTATTAATATAACAAATATCTTTCCCCATCCTTTTTTCATACTTCCCCCTAATTATACTGTAATTTCTTCATTAACTCTTCCTTCACAAGATCTCATAGCCATAATTGTCATTTCCATAAGCTTCTCTAAGTCCCATCCTAACATTTCAGCACCTTGTCTTATAACATCCCTTGAACAACCAGCTGCAAATTTCTTATCCTTAAATTTCTTCTTTAAGCTTGATACTTCCATATCCATAACACTCTTTGATGGCCTCATTCTTGCTGCTGCACCAATTAGCCCTGTTAATTCATCAGTTGCAAAAAGAACCTTTTCCATTTGATGCTCAGGTTTTACATCAACTGTAATTCCATAACCATGACTACATACTGCATGTATTAATTCATCGCTTACCCCTGCATCTTTTAATAGTTCAGGAGCTTTAATACAATGTTCATCTGGATACATCTCAAAATCTATATCATGCAAAAGTCCTGCCATTGCCCAAAAGTCTTCCTCTTCCCCATATCCTAGTTCTTTTGCAAAGTATCTCATTACCCCTTCAACAGTTAAACCATGTAATATATGAAAAGGTTCCTTATTATATTTCTTTAACAAATTTAATCCTTCTTCTCTAGAAATTGTGTTCATTACTTTCCCTCCTAAAACTTTGTATATATATAATTTTAGCATTTAAATTTTATAATACAATAATTTACTATTTGTTGAATATTATCCATCATTGTATTATAATTAATCCCATTAAATTCATTTTGTGAATAGGAGAAGACATATGAACAAAGAAGCTAAACTTATGCTTTCAGCACTTAATTTTGAAGAAGGTCATAACCGTAGAAGCAATCACATTTTAAAAGTCTATGCTCTAGCAAAAACCATTGGAGACTGTGAAGGTCTTTCAGAAAAAGAAAAGCTAGTACTACATGCCTCAGCTATATTACATGATATAGGGATAAAAATTTGCAAAGAAAAATATGGAGATGCAAGCCAAGAACTTCAAAGAAAAGAGGCTCCCCTATTAGCTCGTGAGTTCTTAAAAGATGCTGGATATGAAGAAAAAGCAATTCATAGAATACTTTATTTAATAAAGATGCATCACAGCTATGAAAAAATTGATAGAATGGATTTTCAAGTTTTAGTTGAAGCTGATCTTATGATTAATGTTTTTGAAGAAGGATATTATGAGATTAGTTTGGATAGGATGAAAGAAATTATAAAAACTAGAACTGGCAAAGATTTATTACATAATTTTCTTAAGACTAAATTGATATCTTAAACATAAAGCTTGCTCTCCTTAACTAATTTATTGGTTATATTCCTTCACAAAGAAAAAACTAGTTTTCTAGGTTTTTCTTTTATGATAAATAAAGACATGCTATCTTATTCTATACATCTCTTGTTTATATTAGCTTCACACAGATGTCAAAAATAAAATTCACTTTTCTTATTTAAATACATCTCATGTTAATGTTAATCCATTGAAAAAAGCCATTCCATAAATCTATTATCTCCCTGATCACTTATTAATTCAAACTTCACATTTTTTTACCATGTAAATGAATATTGCGTATAGTTTTTCTTCTTTCAACTCCTACCACTGTAATATCAATATTTTCAAGATTTATCACTTAAAAATCACTTGGTAAAATTGCTCTTATTAAAGTTCTCAAAAGAAATTGTTAAATCATATAATTTTGGCCTTCTGCATTTTCTAAATTTAAATAATAAAAAGAGCTTATACTAAATCACACTTTAGTATAAGCTCTTTTTCTAATTCACTTTTACATTATATATATTTAAGTTATTTACGTTACCTTCACATCCACCAAACAAAACAAGTTTTCCGCCTTTAGGTATAACATTATTCCATGATTTTGGTGTTATAGTATAAGTACTTCCATTCTGTGTGAAGTTCACATCTGGAATAGAATTTATCTTTTTATCAAAATCAAAACGCAAAGTCCAATCTACTAAATCCATATCTGTATTATTAAATATAGTAATTTGAAAGTTTGCACCTGTACCCCAGTCAGCTGTTGTAGCATATTCAACCTTTACTCCACTTTCAACTACTGTAGGATTACAATTTACAGTTATCGTATCGCCCTTAGTTGTAGCATCTTTATTAATTAAATCCACTCTATAAACATATGTGCCTTTAATCTTATTAGTAAAATTAACATTAATTACTTGTGAAAGAGTTGAAACATCTCCTGTTTTTATAATTTTGTCATCTTCATACAAATTGTAGGAAGTAGCATTAGACTTTTCAGGTATAGAAATAATTAAGTTATAATTACCATCATTAGAACTTTTATCAACTTCTAATGTAGCTTTTAGTGGAACATCTATAGGTGGAACCACATTATTACTTACTTTTACTGTTATAATTTGACTTGTACTAGACGCACTTCCATTAATAAGCTCAGCCTGATACATATAAGTTCCAGTTGGCTTATTTAATATTTCATGCATTATTGTTGTTTCAGATGTAGTAACAGAGCCATCCTTTATAACTTTACCATTTTCATATAGCTTGTACTCTTTAGCTTTAGAATTTGATTGAATTTTAACACTTAATGTATAATTACCATTACTCTCCAATGATGATGAAGATATCTCTGGACTTAATGGCTTTTCATCAGAAGGTGTTGGTGGATTTATTGTACTATCAAGACTTAAAGGATTTTTCAAATATCTTTGTGCTTTTGTAATCCACCAATAATTATCTGGGGCTGGTGATCCAACTGCATCAGTACTTGCATTAACGCCAGCACCAAATAAAATTGAAACCACACCAGCATCTTTGGTCTCTTCCATATGGTCTCCCCAAGTAATTTTATTTCCTTCTACCTTTATTTTTGAATCATTAGCAAGATTTTTACTAAAATATTCTTTTCTTGCATCAGAACTAGCATTAAAAGTATCTCCAAATAAATAAGTTGGTGCAGAGTCCTCATAATTTCCTACAGCGTTGGTTAAATCATCAAATTTGCCTCCATTATATGGGTTAGGCTCTTCACTACTATTTAAGTGCCCTACTGGAATTTGCCATAGAATAACTGGTTTTTCTGTAACCTCATGTAAAGTCTTAGTATATAGTAAATAGTTATTCCATATATCTGCATTCCACAACCATTTTGACCCTTCAGGATTTGTTGCTGCGTTGTCTTCATATGCACCATCTAATCCATATTTATCAATAGATATAAAGTCAGCATCATATGAAGTAATTCCAGCTGATTTATAGTAATCTGCAGTTTCTTGAGCAACTTGTTTTATAAACTGTCTACCATTATCCCAGCCAATAAACTCTGTTTTATGAAGTAAACCTTGGTTAGGTATTTCTGTACTATCATAAGACCAAATATTAAATTGCCATCCAAAATATGCATTCTTATACTCTTTTCTTACTGTGTAGTTTATAGATTCTACTAATCCCTTAACTGAATTTTCAAATGTAGGATCTTTTCCTTTTTCAAGGACTCCTGAAGTGTATGCTGTATCCACTAGTGCACTTATTGTTGATGGATCTTTCTTATTCTGCTGCATCATATAACCTAAAAAATCAGGTTCAAAAATCATCCCAACAGTTTCGTCACCTGCATACTCATTACAAATATCTAAAAAGAATTTCAAATCTTTGTAATATCCCTCCATATATGCTTTGTCATTTATATGTTTTAAATCTAATTCATAACTTTCACCACTATCTGGTATATTGTAATAAACAAAGAATGGTATCATACCAAGCTTTAAACTTTCGCGAATATAGCTTTTTACTCTATCTCCATCTTCTGTTGTCCAACTTCTCCAGCCACCAAATGGTCCTCCATTAACATAAATATATCTTATGTCGCAACGTTTATTAGTATCATTATTACTTGTATCTTTCCAAAAGTTCAAATCATTATCAGTATCCTCTGATACTTGTCCAATTGATAAATAATCTGGCATACCAGGTAAAGATCCATCAGAATTCTTTACTCTAAACCCAATTTGTCTTATATCACCAGTAGATTCATCTACAATTTTAATTCCTGATCTTCCTGCTGATACTCCTTCAACTACCAAAATATTACCATCTTCAATTGAAGCTTTTACAACAGAAGTATTACTTGAAATAACACTAAATTTTGATGAAGTATTTTTCCTATTAGTTATTTTATAACTTTCTTTACATTGAGCAATTATAGTTTGATATTGAATACCTTCATTATCAACTTTATCTATAATAATCTTAGCCTCTCCATCTTTTCCTACTCTTACCTCAAGTACATCACTACAAGTACTTCCATAACTATTTATAAACTCTGTATAGTAACTGTAAATGCCTATATTTTGTCTTCCTCTTACCTCTAGAACCTTTGATTGAACTGCCGGTGTACCATCTGTTAACTCACCTTCAGAGATAACCCTATACTCACCATTAATTCCATACCTCTCATAAAGCTTATAGCTTGTTGCATTATTTCCATAATACATGTTCATTGTAATGTTGTAGTCACCATCATAATCAACTCCATACTGATCAGATGACAATGTTGGTTTTCCAGGTACTCCCGAAGCCGAAGCGCTGGTTAGTTTACATGGCATTAGTGTAAAAAGTATTCCTAAGAATACTACAAAGGCTGCCATCCTTTTAATTCTTTTTTTAATATGCATAGCATATTCCCCCTTTATACCTTTAGTATTTTTATTCACCAACATTTTGGTAAATATTGTATACAATTTATATTTTAAAAACTATTTTGTTCATATTCAAGTTCTTTTCAGAAAATTCACACAATATTTCCCAAGCTACTTTGTGATTTTATGAAGAATAAACTTTATGAGCATTAAAAATTGAAGCTATCACAATTTAATTGCAATTATGATTTCCTAAATATAAAACAATAAGCCCTAGAAAAATTCTAGAGCTTCCCATATTTATATATTGGTATATTCATATATTTACAAAAACATATATTTATATATTTATTTGTTTATGCACTTTTCTATAAAGCTTTTCATTACATCCTCTTGTCCCTTAGACACTTTAATACCTTCAACACTCTTTGCTCTAGAAGCTTTACCTTTCAGCAATTCTAGTTCCTGCTTTTCATCTAGAGAACCTCCAACAGAATAAACGATAACATCCTTACCTTCTAAAGGAGCATTATCCATATATTTTTGTAATGGCTCTGATACTGTTCCCATATAAACAGCACTACCAAATACTAAAAGATCATAATCATCAACATTATAATTCAATTTTGAGGATGGATGATTTATAACTACAGTGTATCCATTTTTATTTAACTCTTCAGCTAATGCCATAGTAATATTAGTAGCAGTGTCATGCTTTGATTTTTGATATAGCACTAAAGCCTTCTTATCAGTGTCTCCATTTAATATCTTTTCATTTGGACTTAATTCTTTAGTGTTAAGATTTAAGTAGCTCTTGAAAAATAACATAGCTACAATAAACAGTACAGCCAAAATCCCTAAAATAATTAAAATAATCTTTCCCATTCTTTTCAATTCCCTTCTCTCCCTTATTTTTTTAATCCACCAAAAATTAATGATGTTTGAACCTTAAATAACTCTTCCGCTTCTTCCATAGTTATACTCTTAGTTTTACTCATAATTAAATTGAATCCTAAAAATGAACTCCAGATACAAAGGGCTGTTTTCTTAACATCTACCTTTTTGATTTCTCCAAGCTCTATCCCCTTTTCAATATTAGCTTCTAGTAGATGAAGAAATTGACTATTCTCTTCATTCTTATTTATAGAATACTTATCCAAAACAATAAGATTGTATCTTTCCCTTTCATTGATGGCCAATTCCATTATGCTATGAAAAACTCTAGTAGTATTCTCTATAAATCCCCCATTTGGCTTTAGCGCTGCTAAGATTCTTTCTTTCATCTCTAAGTTTGCATTTTTTTGAATCTCATCAATTATTTCTTGCTTATCCTTAAAATGATGATATATAACACCTGTTGTATAATCCATCCTATCACTTATTTTTCTAACTGTTAGAGCTTCAAATCCTTCTTCTATCCCTATTTCCATAGCTGTATCTAATATCTCTTGCTTAATACGTTCACTTCTCTTACTTTGTCCTTCTCTTCCCATTTACTTCCCCTCTTTTGGTATCATAATTATTTTTAATAACACTGTTATGTTTTAATGTTACCATTATCTTCCACGCACTGCAACATTTATTTTATAAAAAAGAAGAAACACAAGCAGTGTTTCTTCCACATCCTTTTTACCTTATCAATTTTATCCTATTTATCTTGATTATCTTGTATCTTTTTACCTCTTTACCTTCTTCTCTTTTTACCTCGATTGCCTCGATTCCTCTTCCACCAAACTCAAATCAAAATAAAAACTATATTCCAGGAATAAAACTCTAAGCCTACACCCCGAACCATATATTTTAGAAATTCTAGCGACAGCAGAATTTCCTCCTCATCTATTTTATCCTAATTATCTTGATTATCCTAATTATCTCGCTTATCTTAATTATCTTATACCTCTTTACCTACTTACCTCTTTACCTATCTTCATTATCCAAATTAATAGTTCCGTAATTTCCCTCTTCTTTTACTTCTTCAAAATCTACATTCTTAACAACAGTACTTTTTTTAGCATCTGTACCTTTTGCCTTAACAGAACTTATCTTTTCACTAATTTCGTCTCCAATATTTTTGCAGATTTTACTTCCTGATTCTACTGCATTATCAACCACATCTAATGAACTATCAGCTATTTTACTTGCACCACTCTTAATATTAGCACCAAGTTTCTTTCCCATGTTTTGATATTTTTCCTTGCTCTCTGGGTTATCATCAATCTTTTCTGCTATTGCACCAACAGCATCAGCCCCCAGTTCAACACCCACCTTAGCAGCAGTTCCAACAACATTTATTGTCTTCTTTACAAATTTACCTAACCCCATATTCATCACCTTTCAAAAAATGTACTTTATATTATTATATTCCAAATTACACCTTACGTTAAAGAGTAAAATGTATAAAATTCAATTAATATCTCTATTTTCATCATTTTATGTATATAAAACAAAAAATTAACTGGACATCTGTTTTGTCCAGTTAATTTTTATACTAAAGTTTTTTAACAAATTCAGATTTAAGACTCATAGCACCAAATCCATCAATTTTACAATCTATGTTATGGTCACCTTCTACTAATTTTATGTTTTTAACCTTAGTTCCCTTTTTTAAAGCAGATGATGCACCTTTTACTTTAAGGTCCTTAATTATTGTAACAGTATCTCCATCACTTAAAATGTTTCCATTAGAATCTTTAACAACTAAAACATCATCGCTAGCTTCATTGTTTCCTTCTTTGCTCCATTCATAAGCACATTCTGGACAAACAAAAAGACTTCCATCCTCATAAGTGTATTCAGAATTACATTTTGGACAATTTGGAAAATCGCTCATACTCTACATTTCTCCTTCGTATCTTATATTGAGATTTTATAATATCACAGTATTATATTATTTACAATTCTATATTCCCTTATTAATTATCTCAACAAACTTAGTTGAGGCTATGGACATAGGAACACTTTTCAAATGACAAATACCTATACTTCTTCTTGGAATATCTTCTTTCAACTTCACTTGGTATATCATGCCTTCTTCTAAATATTCCTTAGTAAATTCTTTTACAACACATGCTACCCCTAAATTTATCTTTGCAAATTCTAAAAGTAAATCATATGAGCCAAGTTCAAACTCTGGAGATATTTTAACTCCCTTAGAAAGCAAAAACTTTTCAACATACTTTCTTGAATTAGAATTAGGCTCTAAAAATATTAAAGGGTATTTACATATCTCATTAAATTCTATACTTTCTTTTGATAGATGTTTAAACTTTTCTCCACATATAAAAATATCTCCTACTTCAAAACAAGACTTTGATTCAATTGAAGGATCTTCTATTGGAAGGTTACATATGGCAATATCAATATCTCCTGATTTTAATAATTCACAAAGTTCCAAGGTTGTACTATTGTTGATTTTGAACTTTATATTAGGATATTTATTATGAAACTTTTCTAAAAAAGGTACTAGAAAATATTTAGATATTGTATCTCCTACCCCAATCTTTAATTCTCCAATTGCAAGATTTTGAAATTCTAATATCTTTTCTTCCCCAAGTTTTATCAAATTCATTGCTGAATTAATATATTCAAATAATAAACTCCCCTCATTAGTAAGAGACACTCCCTTAGGAGTTCTATTAAACAATCTTATATCTAACTCTCTTTCAAGGGCCATTATAGCTTGGCTAACAGCTGGTTGTGTCATATACAATTCTTTAGCTGCTTTAGAAAAGCTTTTACTTTTTACTACTTGGCTAAATACTTTATATAAATCTAACTTTGTAATCATATAAGTACTCCTTATACCTACTATTTAATCTATTTATTTTACTTATATCATTATCTAGAGTATATTACAAGTATATGGTAAGATTTATTTTTATTTAAGGAGAGATTATAAAGTGGAAAGAGTAGTTGGAACAGTTGTTAGAGGATTACGTTGCCCTATTATTAAAGAAGGTGACAGCATTGAAAATATAGTTGTTGAAAGTGTATTAAAGGCATCTGAAGTTGAAGGATTTGAAATTCAAGATAAGGATGTAGTTACAGTTACTGAATCAATAGTAGCTCGTGCTCAAGGAAATTATGCTTCAATAGATAATATAGCTAAGGATGTACAAGCTAAATTTGGTGAAGATACAATAGGTGTTATATTCCCAATTCTTAGCCGTAACCGTTTTGCTATATGTTTAAGAGGAATTGCTAAAGGAGCTCATAAGAAAATAGTTCTTATGCTTAGCTACCCTTCTGATGAAGTTGGTAATCACTTAGTTGATTTAGACATGCTAGATGAAAAGGGAGTTAATCCATGGACTGATGTTTTAACAGAAGCAAAATTCCGTGAGCTATTTGGATATAATAAGCATCCTTTCACTGGTGTTGACTATGTTGAATACTACAAGTCATTAATTGAAGAATATGGTGTAGAATGTGAAGTAATCTTCTCTAATGATGCAAAAACAATTTTAAATTATACAAAGAGTGTACTAGCTTGTGATATTCACTCAAGATTTAGAACTAAGAGAATTTTAAAGGCTAATGGTGGAGAAAAGATATACAGCCTTGATAACATATTATCAGAATCAATTGATGGAAGTGGATGTAATGAAGCTTATGGTCTTTTAGGTTCTAACAAATCTACAGAAGACAAAGTTAAGCTTTTCCCTCGTAACTGTCAACCAATAGTTGATAAAATTCAAGCTCTATTAAAAGAAAAGACAGGAAAAGAAGTTGAAGTTATGGTTTATGGAGATGGTGCTTTCAAGGATCCTGTAGGTAAGATATGGGAACTTGCTGACCCAGTTGTATCTCCTGCTTATACTGCTGGCTTAGAAGGAACTCCAAATGAAATCAAATTAAAATACCTTGCTGATAATGATTTCGCTGATTTAAAGGGTGAAGAATTAAAGAAGGCTATATCTGAATACATTAAGAATAAGGATGCAGACTTAGTTGGTAATATGGCTTCTCAAGGAACAACTCCAAGAAGACTTACTGATTTAATAGGTTCTTTATCTGACTTAACATCTGGTAGTGGTGATAAAGGAACTCCTATTATATACATCCAAGGATATTTTGATAACTATACTAAATAGTATAATAATTAAGGGTTAAATTCTCACAATGAGAATTTAACCCTTTTATTTCTTATTTCCAAAGGCTTGGATCTTTATAATAATTAACTCCTTGAAGTTCTAATCTCTTTGCATTTTCTTTCATTCTTTGAATATATTCTCCAGTATTTCTACCTTCTTTAGGAGTCCATCCTATTTCTGCATATCCTAAAACTCTTGGGTAAATCATATAATCCATATCCTCTTGATTTCTCAAGGTTTCACTCCAAAGAGGAGCTTCAATTCCTAAAATCAACTCCTTAGGAGCATAATTAGTAGGATCCCAATCATACCCTTTAATTATTGAAATATATCCAGCCCATTTTAACCCAAGCTTTATATCTTCATGATACTTCATATCTAAATATGATTTTTTAGCTATTGAAATTATCATTTTTAAATTCTTTTCCCTTGCTGATTTATTAGAACCAGACCAGTTTTGAAGAATAAAGTTAGAAGATATATCTTCTGATGTATCTGCTGGATCCCATCCAATTGGAACTTTTCCGTGCTTCTCTACTATTTTAGAAACTCTACCCATAAAATACTTATAATCTTCTTTTGATGTACTATCAGCCTCATCACCACCTATATGAATGTATTTAGAAGGTGATATTTCTGAAACTTCTCTTATTATATCTTCAATAAATTCATAAGTTTTCTCATCTCTACACATTAATGAACTAAATCCAATATCTATACCTGTATAATGCTCCTTCTTCTTACCATCAGCATTTAAAAAACCATAGGAGGCTAAAGCAGCATTTGTATGACCTGGCATATCAAATTCTGGTATAACCTCAATATATCTATCAGCAGCATATTTAACTATTTCCTTAAAATCCTCTTGAGTGTAATAACCACCTTTTCCTCCACCAACTTCACTTTTAGATCCAATATTAGTTAAGTCAGGCCACTTTTTAATTTCTAACCTCCACCCTTGATCATCACTTAAGTGTAAATGGAGCTTATTAATTTTGTATTGAGCCACTAAATCTATCTGCTTCTTTATATCTTCAACAGGAAAAAAGTGCCTTGCTACATCTATCATTATCCCTCTGTACTCATATTCTGGCTTGTCCTCTATTTCTACAAAAGGAATGTTCCAATGATGATTTTCTACAACATCTCTTGACTCTATCTCTACTGGCAATAGCTGTCTTAAACTTTGTATGCCTCTAAATATTCCTTCAGGAGTATATGCAACAATTTCAATCCCTTTCTCTGTTACAGATAACTTATAACCTTCATCCCCTAAGTTTTTTTCCCCATTTACAGTAGTTAATGTTATACTATTATTCATTTCACCTAATGACTTATCAATAATTAGTTCAAAGTCTGTAGATGTTTTAATCTTATCTTTAAAATATTTCCCTATTTTATATATCTCTTCTGTTTCTTCTTTATTATTTCCTTTTACATATATAATTGTATCTTTTGATAATGAAAATTCCCCTTCTCCTTTTTTATAGCTTAAAGGTTTAGGTAAAATATAATTATCTAACTTAGGTGTTTCCTTAACAGCTGGTTCATTATTATCTGCACAACCTATAAAATTAAATATTAGTATTACCCCCAAAAATAAGCATAAAGTTGAAAAAATACAGTTACTGTTGAACTTCCCACTCATAACTTTCCCCCTTGAAATTATTCACTTCTAAATTCCTATTACTTCCATATCACCAATATACACTAAAAGCCTAAAATATTGTATATAATAGTAGTATTCTTAAATTAAAAGCCACCTAAACTTAGGTGGCTTTTACTATACCTTATAAAATTATTTTTCAGTACCATTCATTATTCTAATAATATTGGCTTTATGCCTTACAATTAATAATAGTGCAGATAAAAGTGCTGCAATTGTAATTGTCATATCTGCTCCTGTTAATAAGCAAGTTATTGGCATAGATATTCCAAGAGCCATAGATCTAATAGATACAATTTTAGTAAAATACTTTAATATAAAATAAGTAGCTACTCCTACCACTACTGATAAAGGACTTAATAAAAAGAAAGATCCTAGAGTTGTGTTAACTCCCTTTCCTCCTTTAAAAGATAGAAAAGGTGTGAAATTATGTCCTAGTATAGAAGCTAATGCTACTAATGAAACATATAGTGAATAATCCATATCTACAAGTCCACTTTTATGTATCCCTATTGCTATTGCTACAGGTACAAGCCCCTTTAACACATCTATAACTTGTGTTGCTACTGCCAATTTATGACCTAATACTCTTCTAACATTTGTAGAACCAATATTTCCACTACCTTCAGTTCTTATATCTACTCCCTTAAACTTCTTAGCTAAAATAAATCCTGTAGGTATAGACCCTATAAAAAATGAAGCAATAATACTTAATATTGTCATAAACTCCTCCATCTGTCTTAGTTTTTTCGTCTTATTATAACAAAATTTGCGCTTATAGTCAGTTAAAAATCCTATTTAATTTGCAAATTTAATAACTTTGTTAGATGTAATGCTTGCATTGTTGTAACAATAGCTCCCCTAACATCTTCAATATCTACATTTATACCATCTATATCACAGGAGGTTAAATCCACCTTTTCAAAGGAAGTTTTATTGCAATATGCATTTATAAAACTACTTTCCTCAATTGCTAACTTCTTATGTTTTACCTCTTGGAAGGTTGCCTCTTCAAAATCACTATTTAATATATGCATTCCATTTACTTTTGAAAAAGAGAAATTAGAATATCTTCCTATAGAATCTTTAATTAGTACATCTTTTATATTACTTTCATCAAACCTTGTACCAACAAGCTTACAATTTACAAATTCAACTCTATGAATTCCACTATTACTTAAGTTAACATTTGATAAATCACAGCTTTCAAATCTAGTATCTATTAAATCAAGATTTTCAAAAGAACAATTAGTAAATATAACATTTTTAAACTTGCAGGAATCTATAGTTAATCCTCGTTCATTTTTTCCTTCTATAGAATATCCCTCAACAATCTTACTTACTATCTCTTCTGCATATATGACTTCATCATAAAAATCTTGAACATCTTCTAAATCTATAAATTTAGGCTTCTGTATCTTAACCATATTCCTCTCCTACTATCTATATAAATTCTTTATTAAGCTAGTCTACTTTATGTAATTCCTTAGATATTATACTCCTACAAGGTGTATATGCCAATTATTTATTTTATATTTAACTAGCATTTAAAAGCTATCTATATTATTATTAATTTAAACATTAATTAAAGGTAGGTACAAAAATGAATACATATTTAATAACTTATTATTTAAAAGAAGAATCTCATTCTTGTGGATGTGGATGTGAAGACCACGGTGACCATGATCATCACCACCATCATCATGAAGAACGTGATGACTATGAAGTAACAGCACATATAAAAACATTAGGAGCATGGGCTCATTTAATGCCTACAAGTTTCTTAGTAAAAACTGATAAGAATTCTGAAGAAATAGTTTCATTCTTAAAAGACTTCTTAGAAGAAAGAGATATGATTTTTGTAAATAAAATTGATAAAGAAGATTTAGCTTCACTTACACCTGGTGTTGTAGAGTGGATTAGACAGTAAAATTAGAGAGGGTATTTATTTTGATTGTTCCATTCAAAATAAATACCCTCTCCTCTTATAATAAAACTAATTTAAATAATCCTTTATTATATTCCCATCTAATACTTCTATAACTCTATCAGCCTTTTCAGCTATTCTATTATCATGAGTTATTATTACAAAGGTTGTATTATACTTTTTATTAATATCTCTAAGTAGATTATATATCTCATTAGTTGTATTTGAATCTAAATTTCCTGTTGGCTCATCTGCCAAAATTATTTTAGGACTATTTATTAACGCTCTAGCTATTGCTGCTCTTTGCTGCTGTCCACCAGATAAATCTGTAGCCATGTTATTTTTAACTTTAGTTAATCCAACTAAATCTATAAGCTCATTAGCTCTTTCTAAGATTTCCTTATTTACTTTCTTTCCAGATATAGAATAAGGCATTAATATATTTTCAAGGACTGTAAATTCAGGCAAAAGATAATGAAACTGAAATATAAATCCTAGTTTACTATTTCTTAAATCAGCAAGTTCATTCTTGTTCATGCCTTCTACATTAATACCATTAATATAAAGTGTTCCACTACTTCCTTTAGATAAGGTTCCCATTATGTTTAGCAATGTACTTTTACCACTTCCACTTTGTCCTATAATAGAAACAAATTCTCCTTCATTTATTGTTAAATCTGTATTATTTAATACCTTAGTCTTTACTTTTTCTCCATATACTTTTGTTATATTTTTAAGCTCTAATGCACTCATGATTTCCTCCTAATTGTTTCTTATAATGTCTATTGGATCTAATTTAAGTGACTTTTTAGCTGCTATTATTGAAGCTAAAACTGCTGCTAATATTGAAATAATTATACTCATTAGAATAAATCCATAATACATATTTCCTGGAACTAATGGACTTCCATCAGATGTTTTAACCATAACTGTAAATATCTTAAATAAGGTTATTCCTAATACCCCTCCAGCAAATGCTCCAACTACACCAAAAATTAATCCTTGAAGTATAAAAATAGCTGCTGCACTTCTGTCCTTTATTCCCATTGCCTTAAGTATTCCTATTTGCTTTGACTTTTGAATAACTGAAATAGCTAACACTCCAGCAATGCTCATAGTTACAGATATTATAATAAATACTTGTATTGTAATACTTGATGTCTTCTGTCCACTTAACGCATCTAATAAACTTTCATTGTCCTCTTTCCAATTTACAATATCTAAATCACTAGGAATGTAGGAAGATATATTTTTACTAATTTCATCACTTTCAAAAACATAATCATTATTAATCTTCATTTCTATAGAAGAAACTTCCCCCTCTTTAGAGAAAATCTTTTGAGAGTTAGTTAAGGTTGTAATTACCCATGAATCATTCATTCCCTTTACTTTTAAGTCAACTATGCCAGTTACCTTCACCTTCTTTTCCCCAATGCTAGGAGATGAAAACACTAATTCATCATCTACTTTTAAATTTAAATCTTCACTTATTCCCTTACCAATTAGCACTTCATTTTCATTTTCAGGAAACTTTCCTTCACTTATTTTATTAGTTAAATCATAAATATCATTTTCTTTAGATAAATCTAGTCCTCTAACTAAAATTGATTTATTAGAATCTCCTTCTTCTACTATTGCAGGATTATCTAATACACCCATTATATTAGTAATCTTATCTTCTTCTTTATCTTTTATATTAGCTATAATCTCATGATAATTAGATATTCCCTTATCCTTTGAAGAAACTGTTATCTGAGAGGTATTACCTATTGTTTTATTTAACAAATTATCATTTAAGTTATTAATAAGTAACCCTAAGAATAGCTGTACTGTAACTCCTAAAGCAATACCTAATGCTATTAAAATTGTTTGAGCTTTATTAGACTTTATAAATCTATAAGCTATTTTAAAATTATTTCTCATTGTTTTTCCCTCACTTTTTCTTTTGTCACTACTACTTTAATGGAGAGATATTTATTCTAAATAAAAATGGTCTTAAATCCATCTTAATTAATTTACTTAAATATTTTAGGAAAAACTATTTATGTTATAATTTATAAAAAACAAAGGATGATTGAAATGAATAAAATTTTATTAATAGATGATGAAATTGAAATTTTAGATATTTTAACTACTGTTTTAAAAATGGAAGGCTTTAAGCATATCTATAGAGCAACTTCAGGAAAGGAAGGAATAGAACTATTTAGAAAAGAGAATCCTGATATAGTACTTTTGGATATAATGCTTCCAGACATTATAGGATATGATGTTTTTAAAGAAATAAGAAAAATAAGTGAAGTTCCAATACTATTTCTTTCAGCAAAATCAGAAGAAGTAGATAGACTTCTAGGCTTCGCCCTAGGAGCTGATGATTATATTACAAAACCTTTTAGTGCAAGAGAAGTTGCTTTTAGGGCTAAAGCTCGTCTTAGAACCTTTAGTAAAACCAATATAAATGATAATAAAGTAATTAAATTTGATAATATAGAAATATACAAAGATAAAGGAACAGTATATAAGGATGGTAAACTTTTAGAATTTACTGCAAAAGAGTTAAAGCTTCTTTTATACTTTATTGATAATCCTAATAGGATTTTAAGTAAAGAGATGATTTGTAATGAGGTATGGGGAGAAGATTTCTTTGGATATGATAATACTATAACTGTTCATATTAGAAAGCTTAGAAAGAAAATTGAAAATGATCCCTCAAATCCTAAATATATAACTACAGTAATAGGACTTGGATATAAATTTATAAAGGAGGGTAAAAATGATATTTAAA
This sequence comes from Clostridium sp. 1001283B150210_160208_E6, assembly GCF_015669365.1. Classification (NCBI taxonomy): domain Bacteria; kingdom Bacillati; phylum Bacillota; class Clostridia; order Eubacteriales; family Clostridiaceae; genus Clostridium; species Clostridium sp. 1001283B150210_160208_E6. Next base: position 285,790 of record NZ_JADPAA010000003.1, read on the forward strand.
CCTTCATTAAAGTTTATAGTTTCTTCTATAATTGCAATAATATTAATTTGCATAACAATAGGACTATATGATGTAAGTGTTAAACATAGCTTTACTTCAAACTATTACCCTTCTGACTTTATTAATTCATTTAAAACACATATACATTTAGGTGATAGTAATAATATTTATGTAGATTCCGAAGGTTTAGCTTTACTAAATAGCAATGATGTAAAACTACAAATACTAGATAAAAATAATAAGGAAGTTTATAGCTATAATAAACCAAAGGACTATCCAACAGAATATAATAATGAAATCTTAATTAATCTATATACCAATCCAGATCAAACCATGTTTTTATTTACCAATTATTTCCAAGGAAATGATTATACTACTCTTTTGTTTTTTAATCCTAATAAAGTTGAAAGATTAATATTTGCTTATAATAAAGACCAATTAATTAAAGCTCATAATTTTCCATTGTTTATAGCAATAGTTATAATTTTTATTCTACTTATTAGCTGTATATATTTAATACATATTACACGTCCAATTAAGAGGTTAGTTGATAGAATTAATAATCTATCCAAAGGGAAATATTCTATAGAGAATGTTGGGAAAGGAATATATTCAGATGTTAGAGAAAGCCTAAATATACTTTCAAATAGGTTGTATACTAATGAACTTGAAAGAAATAAACTAGAAGAAATGAGAAAAGAATGGATTTCAAATATATCCCATGATATAAAAACTCCCTTAACTTCAATTAGGGGAAATGCAGAAATAATGTCTGTAAAAGATTATAAAATTAATGATGAACAAAGAATTAGGTATTCCAACATAATTATTAATAAGGTTGATTATATTAAAAATTTAGTTGAAGATTTAAACCTTTCCTCCCATCTTAAGGATAAGAACTTACTATTAAATAAAAAAGAAGTTAATATTATTTCCTTAATAAGACATGTAATAATAGATATAATGAATGATGATAAATTTAATAATGGCTCAATTAATTTTACTTTTTATGAGAATGACATAAAGATTAATTTAGATGAAAACTTAATTAAAAGAGTTTTTATTAATTTAATTATAAACTCCTTCCTTCATAACGACTATAAGGTTAATGTAGAGGTAAAGGTTGAAAGAATAAATAAGTCTAGGGTAAAAATTGTAATAGAAGATGATGGCAAAGGTGTATCTAAAAAAGACTTAAGATACATTTTTGAAAGATATTATAGAGGCACTAATACTTCAAGCCAGATAGAAGGTTCTGGATTAGGTATGGCAATAGCTCATGATATAATAGAAGCACATTCAGGAGCTATTTATGCTGAAAGTATTCAAGGTAAAGGAATGAAATTAACTATACTTTTATAGACGTAAGAAAAGAACTGCCTAAGGCAGTTCTTTTCAGACTGCTGACAAAGTGTCAGCAGTCTTTATTTTCATGTAAATTTATTATAGAATCTCAACGTTATAATTTAAAATTTCAGGAGAAAATTATGATTCACGAGAGAGAAAAAGTTCAAAATTCTATGGAAATAGTTATGCTAGAGCAATTAGTTCCACAAGATCATATTTTAAGGAAGATTGATAAATATATAGATTTTTCATTTATAAAAGATTTAACCTATGATTTGTATTGTCATACAAATGGTCGACCAGGTGTAGATCCGGTTGTTTTGTTTAAAATGCTTTTTATAGGGTATTTATTTGGAATTCGCTCCGAAAGGCAGCTAGTAAAAGATATTGAAGTTAATTTAGCATATAGGTGGTTCTTAGGATATTCTATAACTGAAAAGATACCAGATGCATCTACAATAAGTAAAAATAGAACTAGAAAGTTTAAAGGTAATAATATTCCACAAAAGATTTTTGATAACATAGTTAAACAAGCAATAGATAAAGGTTTTGTTGGAGGAAAAATACTATATTCTGATTCAACGCATATAAAGGCTAATGCAAATAAGAGAAAATTTGAAAAAGTGGAAGTCGAGATCACTCCAAAGGAGTACCTAGAGCAGTTAGATAAAGATGTTAATGAAGATAGAATAGCTCATGGAAAGAAGCCTCTCAAAAAGAAAGAATATATTCCGACTAAAAAAGAAATTAAGAAAAGTTCAACTGATCCTGATAGTGGCTATATGATGAGAGAGAATAAACCAGAAGGTTTTTTCTACTTAGATCATAGAACTGTTGATAGTAAAAATAATATTATAGTTGACGTACACGTTACCCCAGGTAACGTTAGCGATACCGACCCTATTTTAAAGCGACTTGATAGGATAACTAATACTTTTGACTTTCCAAAGAAAACTAAATATATTGGCCTTGATGCTGGCTATTCTACTAATCCTATTTTTAAAGGACTTGTTGATAGAAATTTAGTCCCTGTAGTTGCATACAGACGATCACCTCATAAAAAAGGAATGTTTACTAAGAATAAGTTTGTATATGATTTTGATAAAGATATTTATATTTGCCCTAATAATTTTGCTCTTATTTATAAAACTACAACTCGTGAAGGTTATAAAGAATATAGATGTTTTGAAGAAATATGCACTAATTGTCCACTAAGAGATAAGTGTATTAGTGAAAAAAGTAAATATAAAATAGTAAGGCGTCATGTATGGGAAGATCATAAAGACGATAATAAAAACTTTTTAAAGAGTGAAAAAGGTAAAGGTATATATAAAAGAAGAAAAGAAACAGTTGAGCGAAGCTTTGCGGATTCCAAGAATCTCCATGGGCTTCGCTATGCGCGTATGCGCGGAAATGAAAATGTTCGAGAACAATGTTTGCTAACAGCAGCTGTTCAGAACATGAAAAAGATAGCTACTAAGCTATTTTCTAGATTTAAAGAAATCAATATTGATTTTCTATGTTATTTAGAAAAATACTTATACAATTTTTCATTAATTTATACCTACAATTATGCAAGAAAAACCCTCTGTTTTTAACAGGGGGTTTTTCAACAAACTGAAAAGGGGCTGTATCAAAATAAATTTGATACAATCGGATAAAAAGAAAGAAGAGAATTCATGAATTTGAATTCTCTTCTTTTCGTATAATATTAATATGAAAAAAAACAATATTATACCTATTCACCAAATAGGTTTCCCAATAAGTTTCGAAAATATTATACCTGATGATGATTCGGTAAGAGTGCTATA